>DATIGO010000149.1:0-9413 GCA_035454665.1 Gemmatimonadaceae bacterium
AGGGTCTTCCGCGTGTCGCGCACGACGACGCCCGCGCCGGCGACGGCGTCCACGAGCCGCTTCGTGAGCGTCGCGATGCCCGAGAGCCGCTGGACGAAGTTGAGCGCCAGCCGCTCGCCCGCGAGCAGCGTGCGCGCCGCGCCGTCGACGGTCGCGACGACCGTGCCCGGCTGTGCGAGCGTCCCCTCCGCCGCGAGCTGCGTCACCGCCGCGCCGCCCAGGCGGACGAACACGCGCTCGAGGAGCGGGACGCCGCACACCACGAGGCGCTCCTTCGCGAGCAGGCGGCCGTGCGCCCGCGCCTCCGCCGGCACCGTCGCGACCGAGGTCCAGTCGCCCTCGCCGACGTCCTCTGCGATCCCGAGGTCGATCAGCCGGCCGACCTCCTCGTGGTCGAAGACGGGGTCCGTGTCAGGCCTCCACCCTCTCGCAGTGACAGCGACAGGCTGAAGCCAGAAGCCTGGAGCGCCGGTACCAGGCCGAACGCGAGCCCGCTGAGCAGCGTGACCGCCAGGGTGACGCCGAGGACGGGGCCGTCCAGCCCCACCCCGTCGAGGCGGGGCAGGTCCGCGGGCGCCAGGGCCAGCAGCACGCGGAGTCCCGCCCAGGCCACCGCGAGCCCGGCCGCGGCGCCGAGCGCGGCGAGGCAGAGGCTTTCGGTGAGGAGCTGCCTGACGAGTCGGCGGCGACCGGCGCCGAGCGCGAGCCGCACGCCGATCTCGCGTTCACGCACCGCGGCGCGCGACAGCATGAGATTCGCCACGTTGGCGCTCGCAATGAGGAGCACGGCCGCGACCGCCGCGAGCATCACCCAGAGCGCGGTGCGCATGGACTTGCCGACGATCTGTTCCTCCAGCGGCACCAGGTACGTGCCCAGGTCGCGGTTCTCGGGAAACTCCTCCTCGAGCTGCCGCGCGATCCTCGCGAGGTCGGCCCGCGCCGCCTCGAGGCTCACGCCGGGGCGCAGCCGGCCGATCGCGTAGAGAAAGAACGAGCTCCGGCTCTGGCGCCCTTCGGCGCTCTGCGCCAGCGGGATCCAGGCCTGCGTCTCCGCGTTGGGAAAGCGGAACGAGGGCGGCATCACGGCGATGACCGTACGCTCCCGTCCGTTGAGCCGGATCGCGCGGCCCACGATGGCGCTGTCGGCCCCGAACTGTTGCGTCCAGAGCGAATGCGACAGGACGACGACGCCGTCGGACCCGGGTGTCTCCTCGGCCTCACCGAAGGTGCGACCGAGGATGGGCGTGACGCCAAGCACCCGCCACAGGGGTCCCGTGGCCGCGGCGCCTGCGATGCGGCGCGGCTCGCACTCGCCCTCGGCGCAGCCGCCGGTGAGGTTCATTCCGCCGCCGCTGAAGCCGCCGAGCTCGACGAAGCTCCGATTTCGCGCGCGCAGGTCTTCGAAGTTCGCGCGCGAGTGGATGTCCTCGGCCAGCTGCATCCGGCGATTGTCCATCCAGACGTTCACCAGCCGATCGGGCTCCGGGAACGGCAGGGGGCGGAGCAGCACCGCATTGACCACCGAGAAGATGGCCGTCGTGGCACCGATGCCGAGGGCGAGCGTGAGCACCGCCACGGTGGTGAAGCCCCGCGCGCGGGCGAAGCCACGCAGGGCGTAGCGAACATCGTTCACGAAGTCATGCACGGCTTCACTCCGGTGGCGCCGGCGCTCGAGCCGGCGGTCGTGGTTGCGCAGGCTGTGGGTGATGCGGTCGATGTCGCCGAAGCGGTCCGCGGCGGCCCGCTGCGCGTCGTCAGGCGGGAGGCCACGCGCCTCGAAGTCGAGGCGGCGCATGTCGAGGTGAAAGCGGATCTCGTCGTCCACGTCGGCATCGACGTCGTTGCGCCAGAAGCGGAGGTAGCGGCGCCAGAGGGGCGGTGTCATGCCAGCTTTGGTGCGGCCTGGAGAACCTGGGTGACCGCCGCCGAGTAGCGGAGCCAGGTGGAGGCCTCGGCGCGGAGGTGCGCGCGCCCTGCCCGGGTGACGCTGTAGAAGCGGGCGCGGCGGTTGTTCTCGGAGAGTCCCCACTCGCTGGTGACCCAGCCGGCATCCTCGCAGCGGCGGAGGGCGGGATAGAGGGAGCCCTCCTCGATGCGGAGGACATCGCTGGTGGTGGTCTCGATCCAGTGCGCGATGGCGTAGCCGTGCGCGGGGCCGGAGAGGAGGGCCTTGAGGATGAGGATGGCGAGGGTGCCCTGGAGGAGGTCGCCGGTATCGCGTCGCTCGGTTCCCATGGCAAGACTATGGCAGAGCGGGCGCTTCCCTGTCAAGGCTAGGGGGAGGAAGGAGTGACCGGCGACGAGCGACGGGTGACGAGAGGAACCATGGCGTGGTGGGCGGGTGGCGTTCCTGGTCCTGGGGTGGTGTTCCGGGTCCCGGGTGGAAAAGCGGTCACCGCAGAGGACACAGAGGACACGAAGAAGAAGCCACGGAAGCTGTTCTCACGTACACTGGGTCGTGATCACGAGCTTGAGTTGTTCTTCTGTTCTTCTGTTCTTCTGTTCTTCTGTTCTTCAGTTCTGGTTACCTGTTGTTCTCCTCAGCGCCACCTCGCCGGCTTCGACGGTCTCAAACCCCCACCGGAGCGATCCGCGAGCTCCGCCGCGTTCCGCCTGATCCGCGTTTCAAATCCCCCGATCTCCCCCCACCCCGCTGCGCCTTCCTCCACCGACCGTCCGGCCCCACCCCCTGTGTCCTCTGTGGTGAAGCTCTTCCAAGACAACGCCCGAGCTCGTAGCCGCTACCGCAAGCGCCTGATCAACGCGACAACGAGCGAGAGCGCTACCGATACCAGCAGCATCGACGTGAGCGGGATGTACACGCGCATGTTCGGCCGCTCGATCCGGATGTCGCCGGGAAGCCGGCCGAACCAGGAGAGCCAGCCGCTCCAGGCGAGCACGCCCATGAAGACGAGCGCCAACCCCGTCACGATGAGGATCAGTCCCGTCGAGGAGCGCATCAGAACCCCCGTGTGCGAGAGCCCCGCCCGATGGACCCTTGCAGCGCGGTCACCGTGGCGGGGCTCCTGGATCCTGCAGGCTGTCCGTCAGTCGCCGAATGCTGCCTTCGGCTCCGGCTCGGCGCCGTGCGCGCGCACCCTCTTCCGTCCGGTCACACGAACGGCCAGGTCATCCAGCAGCGTGTACACCACCGGCACCACGAAGAGCGTGAGCAGCGTGCTCGTGATCAGCCCGCCGATTACCGCATGCGCCATCGGCGCGCGCTGCTCCGCCCCTTCGCCGATCGCCAGTGCGAGCGGCAGCATGCCGAAGATCATCGCCGCCGTCGTCATGATGATCGGACGCAAACGCACGCGCGCCGAGTTCAGGATCGCCGTCAGGCGGTCCCGCCCCGCGTCGCGCTCCTTGTTCACGAAGTCGATCAGCAGGATGCCGTTCTTGGTCACGAGCCCCATCAGCATGATGATGCCGATCATCGACATCACGTTCAGGCTGCCGCCGGTGACGTAGAGCGCCAACGCCACGCCGAGGAACGAGAGCGGGAGCGCGAGCATGATCGCCAGCGGCTGGATGAACGACCCGAAGAGCGACGCCAGGATCAGGTAGATGAACACGACGGCGAGCAGGATCGCCTCCAGCACGTAGCCCTTCGTCTCCTCGAGATTCTGCACGTCCCCGCCGAACACGGTGTGATAGCCGGGCGGCAGCCCCATTTGCGAGATGGCGTCGCGCGCCGCATCGGCCACGTCGCCCATGTTGTAGCCGGCGAGCACTCCGGCGCTGAGCGAGACCTGCCGCTCGAGCATGCGCCGCTCGATCTGCTGCGGGCCGACCCCCGCCTGCACCGTGGCCACCTGCGAGAGCGGCACGGTGGCCGCCTGGCCGGTGCGCGGGTCGACGTTCTGGCTGAGCACCGGGATCCGCGCCACGTCCTCGGACGAGACCCGCATCGAGTCCGGATACACGACGATCACGTCGTGGGAGTAGCCGTTCTGGTCCTCCCAGCGCGTGGCGCGCTGTCCCTGGAAGAGCGGCTGCAGCGTGGAGGCGATGCTGTTGATGCCAAGTCCCGCGGCCCACGCCTGCTGGCGATCCACGCGCACGTCGAGCTGCGGGATCTCGCCCTCGTCGCTGGAGTTCGGCTCCGCCACGCCCGGCACGTCGCGGATCGTCTCCATGACCTGCTCGGCGGCGAGCTTGAGGCGCGTGGGTTCGGGTCCCTGCACGAAGATGCGGATGGGCTGCCCGTAGCCACCGAAGATGCTTCGCGTACCGCCGATGTTCGGCCGGATGCCATCGAAGTTCGGAAGCTGGCGGCGGAGATCCGTCTTGATCTCCTCCATCGAGCGCTCGCGCTCGTTGCGTTCCTTGAGCCTGACGTAGATCTGCCCGTTGTTGGGCGAGCCGCGGAATCCGCCTCCCACCGTGAAGTACGTGAACTCGACTTCGGGCTGGCTGCGCAGGAAGTGAGCGACCTCCTGTCCCTTCGCGGTGGTGTGCTCGAGGCGCGAGCCCGGCGGCGTGCGGAAGTTCACGTCGAACTCGCCGGTGTCAGACTCGGGCAGCCAGGTGAACCCCAGCAGCGGATACATCGCGAACGCCGCGGTGATCGAGAGCACTGCGCCACCGAGCACGACCCAGCGATGCCGCAGGCCCCAGGACAGCCAGCCGCGATACCGGTCGGCCGTGCGCTCGAACGCGTCGTCGAACGCGAAGGCGAACTTCCGGACCGGGTTCCTCGTGCGCTTGCGCGTCTCGGCGTGGCCGCCGTGCTCGAGTTCGGGATCGGCCCAGACGCTCGAGAGCATGGGGTCCATCGTGAAGGACACGAAGAGCGACACGAGCACCGCGAACGCCACCGTCACGCCGAACTGGAAGAAGATCTTGCCGATCTGCCCGCCCATGAACGCCACGGGGATGAACACGGCCACGACCGCGAGCGTCGTGGAGAGCACCGCGAGGCCGATCTCGTCGGTGCCCTCCTTCGAGGCGCGGTAGTGGTCCTTTCCCATCTCGATGTGCCGGACGATGTTCTCGCGCACCACGATCGCGTCGTCGATGAGCAGACCGATGGCGAGCGAAAGCGCCAGCAGCGTCATCGTGTTGATCGTGAACCCGAACGCCCACATCGCGAAGAACGCCGAGATCACCGAGACCGGGAGCGTGAGCCCCGTGATGACCGTGGAGCGCCACGAGTTCAGGAAGAGATAGATGATCATGATCGTGAGCACCGCGCCCAGGATGATCGTGATCTGCACGTCACTGAGCGCGTGCCGGATCTTCACGCTGTCGTCGCGGATGATCTGCATCCGGATGTCGGCCGGGAGCGTGCCTCGCAACTCGTCGATCTTGGCGCGGACGGCGTCGGCCACTTCGACCGTGTTCGAGCCCGAGATCTTGAGCACCTCGACCGAGACGGCCCGCGTGTCACCCTCCTCGTTCGTGCCCAGGAAGGCCGCGGAGCGGGCCTCGGCGGCGCCATCCTGCACGTTGCCCAGGTCGCGCACGCGCACCGGCACGTTCTCGCGGGTGGCCACGACCACGTCGGCGAAGGCCCTGGGATCGGTGATGCGGCCCGTGACGCGAACGAGCCTCTCGGTCTCACCGCGGTATACGCGGCCAGCCGGGACTTCCTGGTTCTCGCGCGCGAGCGCCTGCGAGACCTGCGCCGGGCTGATCTCATAGGCCCGCAGCGCATCGGGGTTGAGCTGCACACGGATCTGGCGCGGCGTGCCGCCGTTCACGTTCACCCCGCCCACACCAGGGATCGACTCGATGCGGTTCGCGATCACCTGGTCGGCCAGATCCGTCAGGTCGCGGATCGACCGCTCCGACGACATGATCGCGATCGACATGATGGGCCGATCGTTGGGGTCGAAGCGAATGACGATGGGGTCGTCCACGTCGGGCGGAAGCTGCCGGCGGATGCGCGCGATCTTGCCCACGACCTCCTGCTGCGCCTCCATGGGGTTCGCGTTGAGCTGCATCTGCACGCGCACCATGGACAGCCCTTCCGACGACGTCGACGTGATCTCGCGGATCCCCTGCACCGTGTTCAGCGCTTCCTCGATCGGGCGGGAGACGTCGCGCTCCATGACCTCGGGCGAGGCGCCGGGGTAGCTCGTCTGCGCCATCACGACCGGATAGGTGATGTCCGGGTACTCGTCGATGGCCAGCCGCTGGTACGACACGAGCCCGAGCACCAGCAGCGCCACCATGAGCATGGTGGCGAACACCGGGCGCTTGATGGAGACGTCAGAAAGGAACATGGTCTCGGACCTGGCTAGTCGTCTGTCATGGTCTCGGCACCTGACGCGGCGGCGCGCCCTCGTTCGCGCCCGCGAAGCGGACCCGAACGCCACGCCCCACGGCGCCGACGTTGCCGGCGATGATGCGGTCGCCTTCCTGCAAGCCTTCGGTGACCTGCGCGATCCCGGTCGCCTCGTCCACGACGCCGAGCTGAACGGGCTGATGCTCCACGACGTCGTTCACGATCCGATACACGAAGGGATCGCTCTGGCCCTGCACGTAACGGATGGCCGTGGTGGGAATCACGATCACGTCGCTGAGCGTGCTCGCGACGATGCGACCGGTGGCGAAGGTGTTTCCCTTGAGCTGGCCGCCGGGGTTCGGCACCTGGAGGTACACGGTGACCGACCGGTTGGCCGGATTGATCGTCGGACTCACGCGCGCGACGCGCCCCGTGAGTTCGCGGCCGCCCGCACTGAAACGCACGGGCATCGAGGGCCTGACGTCGCCCGCGAAGCGCGCGGGCACCGAGGCCTCGAGTTCCAGCACGTCGTTGCGCACGACCGTGAACAGCGCCGCGCCGCGCGCGACGTGCTCTCCCGCCTCGATGCTGCGCGTGGAGATGGTGCCGGTGGTGGGGGCGGTCACGCGCGTGTCGTTGAGCTCCTGCGAGGTGGAGCTGAGGCGCGCTTCGGCGGCGGCGAGTCGCGCCTGCGCCGCCGCGAGCGTCTGCTGCGCCGCGCGCAGTTCCATCTCGGGGATCGCGCCGGCCTTGAGCAGCTCCGCCGACTGGTCGGCATTCCACTGCGCGTTCGTGACATCGGCCTTGGCCGCCGCCACGTCCGCCTGCGCCGAGCGGTGGGCGTTGGTCTCGCGGACGTCCTCGAGGCGCGCGAGCACCTGGCCGCGCCTCACGCGGTCGCCCTCGCGCACGTGCACCTCAATGAGGTCGCCTTCGATCCTGGCACGGACCGCGACCTCCTCGATGGGCTTCAAGTCACCCTGGATCGCGGTGGCCGATTCGATCGTACCGAGTTTCACTTCCGCCACGTCGTCAGGCCCGAGCACGACCGCCATCATGCCGCGGCCGCCGATCCGGCCGCCACCTGCCCCGCCCGCGCCACCCTCGCGTGTGCCACCCGGGGCGCCGGCCTCACCCTTGGATTCGCCGTCGCTTCCGTTCGCGGAGGCCGCTTCGCCCGACTGATTGCAGGCAGCGACCGCCACGACGATGAGGGCCAGCCCCAATCCATTTATGGTCTGTCGAACCACGAGTTCTCTCTCAGCGTGAGACTGGCCGTGTGGGAGGCAGCGGAACATCGTGCCCCCGCGCCCGCGCGAGCTCGGCGGTCGCCAGGTAGTAGTCAATCGTAGCGCGCGCGGCGTTCACCCGCGCCGTAAAGAGGGCGAACTGAGCATCGGTGACTTCGAGTTGCGTCCCGAGCCCCCGCTCGAAGCGCAGTGAGGCGATCCGGAAGGCCTCATCGGCCTCGGCCGTGTTCTGCCGTTGCGCATCGTAGGTGGCTTCCGCACGCGCGAACTCGGCGACCGCCCGGGCGACCTCGACCGCCACTTCCTCGCGTGCCTGGTCGAGCTGCGCACGCGCCACGCGCTCATTCGCCTGGGCCAGATCGACGCTCCCCTTGGCACGGAGGCCATCGAAGAGTGGCCATTGGAGCTGGATGCCGAACGATCGGTCCGGGTACCAGCCGTTGTTCTGGCAGACCCGCTCGGCTGGACTACCCACCGGACAGTACGTCGATGAAGTCTGGCCCCAGACCGTCGGGAAGCCGGAGGACGTGGGCAGCGCCGTGAAGCCGGTGTTGAAGAAGGCGTTGACCGTGGGGAAGAACTCCGAGCGCGCGATGCGTACGCCCTCAATCCGGGCGTCGAGCGTGGCCTGGGCGGCGCGCAGCACCGGCCGAGTCTGTGGAGCCGCCGAGTCAGCGGCGACGGACTGGGCCAGCGACCGCAGCGCCGTCGTGTCGAGCGCGGTGGTGAGCGCGATGGGCGCCGTTTCCGGGATATTGAGCAACTGGCGGAGCTCGATGTCTGCCAGCTCGCGGTTGCTGCGTGCCTGAAGCAGTCCCGGCTCCAGGTTGGCCCGCTCGACGCGTGCCTTCAGCAGGTCATATCGCGAAGCGCGCCCCGCTCCCTCGAGCTGTTGGACCTGTGTCAGCCGCGCCTCCGCGAGCGCCGCGTTGGCCTCCTGGATCTCCACGAGCTCCCGGGCGAGCAGCGCGGTGAGATAGGCACGCTGCGCATCGAGGGAGAGACGCGCCCGCGTCTCCGCGAGCTGGTTGCGGGAGGCGTTCCGCACGTCTCCTGCCGCGCGCGTGGCGGCCAGCAGACGACCACCCGTGAACAGCGGCTGCGTGAGGCTGAGCGCCGTGACGTAGTTGTAGTTCTGCCCGAAGATCTGCCCGACGATCGTGGCCCGGGCGTTCTTGGTGACCTGGGTGTAGCTGCCGCGCAGGTTGAGCGTGGGGAGGGCGGTCGCGCGCGCCTGGGTCACCTGCGCATCCGTGACGTCCACCTGCGCCGTGGCCAGCCGCACCTCGTCGCTCTGGCGAAGGGCGCGCGCGACGGCGTCGGAAACAGAGAGATGGACGGTATCCATCGCGGAAATCGCTGTTCCCTGGGCGTGAGCCAGAACGGGGAGGCCGGCGAGCACCAGCAGCGACCCCAGCAAGCTGCATCTGAGCATGGTCATAAGTTACGCTCTCACTGGGCCGTTTGTTCGGCGCGGACGACCGAGCGCCCGCCGTGGTCAACCCCCTCCGGCTTCCTGGCGAGGACGACTTTACAGCCCACGGTCCGCCCGCTACGGTAGGGGGAGCATGTCACCTGCCATCGCCCAGAGCGCCTACTTTTACTTTTACTTCGGCTTTCCCAGCAGCGGAGGCCGGGGTAGTTCGCGCGCGCGACGGTAGGACGACCAGATCGCAGCAACCCCTTGGCCTCCGCGAGAGCGGGGGCCTTTTTTTGCCCCCGTGACCGTGGCGGGCCGCCACCGCAGCACCGGAGCAGCCTTCCCATGAGTCCCCAGAGTTCCCGCCCTGCGCAGTCAGTCGCCGCCCGCAGGACGCTCCAGGCCGGCGCTGCGCCGGAAGGAGCGACACCCGAACCGCCACCCGGCGGCGTGCGCACCCTGCCGGTTCAAGTCACCTCGACCTGCGTGATCGGCGGCCGGGGGGTGGTCG
>DATIGO010000150.1:0-6684 GCA_035454665.1 Gemmatimonadaceae bacterium
GATCACGCAGGAGATCGCCGAGATCGTCGGCGGCGCCGCAGCCCTGGAATAGCGAACTCGTCACCCGTCACTCGTCACTGAGGCATACATGGCAACCGCCACCACCACCGGCGCCACCGGCAGGATCGTCCAGATCATCGGGCCGGTTCTCGACGTGGAGTTCGAGGCCGAGCAGCTGCCGGAGCTGTACAACGCGCTGGAGATCAAGGGGACGTCGGACGCGGGCGACACGATCCGCGTGGTCGCCGAGGTGCAGCAGCACATCGGCCGCAACCAGGTGCGCGCCGTGGCCATGTCGTCGACCGACGGCGTGGTGCGCGGCATGGATGCCGTGGACACGGGCTCCTCGATCACGGTGCCCGTGGGCGAGCCCGCGTTAGGCCGGATCCTCAACGTGATCGGCGAGCCCGTGGACAACGGCGCGCCGATCCCCGCGAGCGTGGAGCGCTGGCCGATCCACCGCAAGCGCCCCGACTTCGTGAACCTCGAGCCCAAGACCGAGGTCTTCGAGACGGGCATCAAGGTCATCGACCTGATCGCGCCGTTCGTGAAGGGCGGCAAGATCGGTCTCTTCGGCGGCGCTGGTGTGGGCAAGACGGTCATCATCCAGGAGCTCATCAACAACGTGGCGAAGGGGCACGGCGGCCGGTCGGTGTTCTGCGGGGTGGGGGAGCGCACGCGCGAGGGGAACGACCTCTACCTCGAGTTCAAGGAAGCGGGAATCCTGGGGCAGGTGGCGCTGATCTACGGCCAGATGAACGAGCCGCCCGGTGCGCGCCTTCGCGTGGGGCTCACGGGTCTCACGGTCGCCGAGTACTTCCGCGACCGCGAGAATGCGGACGTGCTCGTCTTCATCGACAACATCTTCCGCTTCACGCAGGCCGGCTCGGAAGTGTCGGCGTTGTTAGGCAGGATGCCCAGCGCGGTGGGATACCAGCCCACGCTGGCCACGGAGATGGGTGACCTGCAGGAACGCATCACCTCCACGCGGAACGGCTCGATCACGTCGGTGCAGGCGATCTACGTGCCCGCCGACGACATCACCGACCCCGCCCCCGCCACGGCCTTCGCGCACCTCGACGCCACGATCGTGCTCTCGCGCGCGATCACCGAGCTGGGCATCTACCCCGCCGTCGATCCGCTCGCGTCGTCGTCGCGCATTCTCGACGCGCAGTACATCGGCGAGCGGCACTACGGTGTGGCCAGCGCGGTCCAGCGGATCCTGCAGCGCTACAAGGAGCTCCAGGACATCATCGCGATCCTCGGCATGGACGAGCTGTCCGAGGACGACAAGATCGTGGTGGCCCGCGCGCGCCGCATCCAGCGCTTCATGTCGCAGCCGTTCGCCGTCGCTTCGCAGTTCACGGGACGCGAGGGGCAGTACGTGAAGCTCGAGGAGACCGTGAGCTCGTTCGAGCGCCTGGTCGCGGGCGAGTTCGACCAGTATCCCGAGCAGGCCTTCTTCATGTGCGGCGGTGCCGACGACATCATGAAGAACGCCGAGACGCTGGCGAAGGGGTAGGCGCGCCATGCTCAAGGTCTCGGTGATCTCACCGGAGCGCGTGCTGTTCGAGGGCGAGGCGGAGAGCGTGGTCGCCCCCGCCTTCGACGGCGAGGTGGGTATCCTGCCGCAGCACGCGCCGATGATGACGCTGTTGGGTAAGGGCGAACTGCGCCTGGGACCCGACGGGAGCGTGGGACGGTTCCAGGTGGAGGGGGGATTCCTCCAGGTCCTCCACGACAACGTCCGCGTGGTCACGGAGAGCGCGCGCGGCGTCTAGAGTCGCCCACGCTGAGGCGGGCGGAACCAGCCTCAACCCGCAGGGGTACCGTCGGCGCTGCATCCTCGTCCCCGGAGGACGGCGCATGGCCCGAGTCACCGGTTGCTCCGCTGCGCGCGTGCTCGCACTCGCGGGGGCGATCGCGGCTTGCGTCCCGCTGCCACACGCCGCAGCGCAGGCGCCGCCCGGCACCATCTCGGGCCTCGTGACCGACGACGGCGGCCGACCGCTCGCCGATGCGCTCGTGATTCTCGATCCCGCGTCGGCTGCTCGGCAGGTGAGCACCGGGGCCGACGGCCGCTTTCGCTTCACGCGCGTCTCCCGCGGCCGCCATGACCTGCGCGTGCTCCGGATCCGGTACCAGCCGAGCGAGCGGGCCGTCGAGGTCGGCGAGCAGGGGATCGAACTGGTGATCGCGATGCGACCCGTGAGCGACGTGCTCGACACGCTGCGCGTCGTGGCCCGGCGTACGGGCGTCCTCGGCACCGTGATCGATCGCGTCCCCTTCCAGCCGGTAGCCGGCGCCTCCGTGACGGCGATGGCCACGCGCAACGCGACGGTGAGCGATTCCGCGGGACGATTCGACCTTCCGATGCTGCGTGAGGGTGGCCATGTGTTGATGTTCCGGCATCCGCGCTTCCAGCCACGTGTCTTCTCGGTCATCGCTCGGGCCGACACGGCCGTCGAGCTCGCGATCACGCTCGATTCGCTGTCCGCGCCGGGCGGCACGCGCCACGCGATGCCACTGGCCGAATTCGAGCAGCGCGGGCGATGGATGGGCGCGCTCGCGGCGCTCGTGCCGGGACGCGAGCTCGCCGGCCGCGACGGGCAGTCGGTCGGCGACGCGCTGCGCTACTCGCTCACCTTTCTCCGCAAGGGTCTCCTGATCGACGACGCGGTGACGTGCGTGTATGTGGACGGCGTGCCAAGGCCATACTCCGTCGTGAACGACTACGCCGCGGGCGACGTCGAGGCGATCGAGGTCTATGGACAGGGCGCGGACCTCACGCAGACGCTCGCGCGGCGCTGGCCGCGCTACACTCCCTGCGGAAATCCTAACGCGCGGCAACGCTACTTCGGACGGAACGTGGCGCGCGCCGTGGTGATCTGGCTTAGGGGTTGAGCGATCGAGCGCCTTCCCGTTGCAGCACCGGACGCGGGCTACCAGCACGCGATAGGGAGCTCGCGTGCGAGCGACGAGTAGTGGTTGGCATTGCTATACCGATCGGGGTTGACCCCGTCTTGACTTTGCGCCTATCTTCTGATCGGACCGTGCGTCCCTTAGGATCACCCAGCCCGCGGAGTCCTGCAATTGCGGCGCGTTGTCCTGCTGGAACGCGTCGGGTGTCCGGCCCAGCGATGTTTAGGCGCGTATCAATACGGATGAACGGTAGCGGCAGGGTCGCCTCGATAGACTCCGACGCGCGCGTGCTCTTGGTATCGCAGGTTCGCGCGCACAGGGAGATCGTGGGGTCGCAGTTGGACGTCACGGAACAAGCGGTGGCCGTGGCACGTATCGAGGACTGCTCGCTTTCTCAACTAGAGCGACTGCGGCCTGCCCTGTTGCTCGTGGACGCCTCGAGTGTGCCAGCGACAAGACTAGTGGACGCTCTGGGCGTGAACGGCTCCGTCATTCTCGCGCACCTAGCGACCCACCTGGTCGTTTACGGACTTGCTGAGAACGACGAGGCCGCCGTCCTCGATTACGCAGCCCTCGGGGCCAAGGGATTCCTCCTATCGGACGCGGCGTTCGAGGAGTTGCGAGACGCCGTGTGCGCGGTGCTAGCGGGGGAGGTCCGGTGCCCACCAAAGATTGCCGGAGTCCTTCTTCGGACCGTTGGCCATGCGGCGAAGATGAGAGTGCGCATCGAAACCCTTGGTGGGCTCACTCGGCGTGAGAGAGAAGCTCTCTTGTTATGCGTCGCTGAACAATCGTACAAGCAAATCGCGTCACGCATGGGCATCGAAGAGGGCACCGTCAAGCAGCATATCCACTCGGCGTACCGAAAGCTCGGCGTTACCAGTCGGAGAGCGGCAGCCCGCCTGATCGACCTGGGTGTGGAAATCGGCGGCGGTGCGGATCCGGCGGATCCGAGTAGATAGGTGTACTTGTGATGGCAGTGAATCGTCGGAGTTTGTCCGGGGTATTCGTGAGGTGTGTGCAGCGTGCACGATTCCCGACGCGAGGGTGTGGCACTGGCGCTCGTAGCCGTGCCGGAGGAACATGGCCACTCCGTTTCACCGGCGCTTGTGTCCTTACAGCCGCGGTGAGCGCGCCGCGGGGATGCGCCCGGGAGCCGCCTGTCGAACATTGGCCGGGTAGCGTCTGGACGGCGCGATCGACAAGATGCCGGAAGGTGGGCTCGGCGCGTCGTTCGCCCTACCAAGGTGCCGATCGTGGAACTGTCCAGGCCGAAGATGAGATCGCCCTCCCAGTGCCCCGGCGCTGCCCGCTCGTTCACCTCGGCGGGACGCGCGCTGATCAGCAGCTCCGGCGGCACGAAGCGCCGCCCCGTCGTCCGCGTGCGGGCGCGCGGCACGCGCAGCGCCCGGCCAGTGCGCAAACACGCGGTGAGCTCGCGCCGCAGGGCCCCGCGACCTTGCACGTAGAGCGCCTGGTAGATCGCTTCGTGGCTGATGCGCATCGTGAGATCGTTCGGGAAGTCGCGCTCGAGCCGACGCGCGATTTGCGCCGGACTCCACGCACGCCCCCACCGCCGGTCCTGGCGCCGGCCATGCCGACGCCCCCGCTAGAGCACCGTCGGGCCGCGGACCGGCGCACCGCGTGGCGTGGCGATCACGCCCGCCAGCCGGTCCTGCACATACTGCCGGAGCCGCGCGTGCGACGCCAGCTTGGCTAGTTGGGACGACGCGCGGCGCGGTCGGCGTGCCACTGCGCGGTGGTCGCGCGATAGTCCAGCGCGCCACAGCGCGTCGCGGCATTCCGCCGCAGCTCGCGCGAGATCGTCGAGGGCGCCCGACCGAGCTGCCGCGCGCACGCGCGCGCACGCTGCAACCGCGGGCGCGCAGCAGAGCAAGCTGTTCACGCTCGGCGAACGCGAGGTAGCGCCCCGACAGCGGCGGGACGGAGCGAGCCAGGTGGGTCGGTGGCATCCCACCAGCTCGCCGAAACCACCGGGTGCCGACCACCCATGACACCCGCGCGGCCGCGACGGCGGCTTCCGGATACAGGCCCCGTGTAATCGCCGCCCAGAAGCGCACGCGGTCCTCGCGCCGCCCCACGGGCGGCCGCCCGGGGGAGCGAAGCGCCTTCCGCGTGCTGCGAGCTGACTTCCGAATGCCCGTTCGTGTCATCGCACACCTCCCGCCCCGGTAGGTGTTGAATGCGGCGCTGCATCAGATCCAGGGGCCGCTCGGCGACGATCGTCTTCGAGAGCCATCCGTTCGTGCAGCAAGCTGCCGCGCTTGTGGTCCTATCATGCGCCTCGAGTCGACCGATAAAGCAGATTGGAGGCCCGATTGACTCCCGATGGCGCCTGCGAATCAGAATGGGAGCTGTGCGTGGGAGGTGGAACAATCTTCGAACCGGGAGTTCTGTTGCCGTCGAAGATCAGGGAACCCATGCTTGGCGAAAGTCACTGGTGGCCGAAACTGCGGTGGGAACAGGTGGCGCCGCCCGCGCACTTGGGGTGCCGCGGGCGGATTGGGCCCAACAATGGCGGCCGCGCTTCGCGGATAACGTAAATCGCATCGTGCCTTGCCGAGTGTAGTCCGCCGGCCCGCGGGTACCGTTATTCCCCGAGCGAGGCGAAGTCAAGTTGGACCTGACCAGGTTTGATGGACAGCTCAGTGGCCCGAGAGTGAGTGCGGGGGTGCTTGATGATCGTTCACGCGGAGGAGACAATGAAGCGTCCTGTCTGGCGGGCTCATTTAGCGCTCGTGCTTGTCGGCGTTCTGACAGTCACGATCCGAGGCAACATTGCGCGTGCTGCGGGCGATGATCCGGAGTGTCGCGAATGCACGAACTGGGGTTCAAGTCATACCTTCTGGGGGTCGTCGTACTGCAATTACCTCGGAGATCCCTGTTACAAGTGTCTCGACGATTCCTGTGACCATGAGTCTGGTGGGCCGGGTTCGTGCAATAGTCACCACGGCGTTTGCGCCCTGACGCTAGCTGCCGACGCCTCAGCCCAGTTGACGGCCGCTGCGGTGGAGGGCAACGTGGCAGAGCTGCTTCGGTTCCATGCCACGTCTCCTGATATCGTGCGGATTAACGACGAGCGGGACGTGCTGCAAGTGTTCGACTGCAACGGGGTTGTCGTCGCGCAAGTTGGGTGGAAGGAGGCCAGCAGTCTCATTTCCCTCCGCGCCGGTGCGGCGGTCGCGGGAGAGTAGGCGCAGTCTGAGCAGCCGTCACGGCTTGGCCGATAGGCGAGATGGGCCATGTTGCCCCGCGCTCCGAGGAAGTGCCAGGCGCACGGAGTCGGTGCGTCGCGTCTTAATCTACCGGGCACCACGCTCAAGGTGCCGCGCCACACGCGATGCTCCTCGCGGGCGCGACCTACCCTATCAGGGAGATAGGCACTGGTACATTTTGACTGTACCAGTGCCGGCACAGCGAGACTGGCCGCGGGGGCGACCTAGCTTCGCTACCTTGGCCCTGCGGGAAAGGGCGGGAGGCGGGCGATGAGAGACTTGGTGAACAGACGGCGGTGCACGGCGGGTCTCGTCCTCCTTTTCATCGGGGCGTCGGATCGCCTGCCGCAGACATCCTGGGCACAGGCGCCCTCGATTTCAGGGGAGGTCTACGACAGCCTGCAAGGCCGGCCGCTCCAGGGTGCGACCGTCCAACTCGCCAGCGCGAACGATTCCGCGCGCGGCCGTACGTGGGCCGCGACCACCGACTCCGCGGGACGTTACCGGATCGCCGACGTCCCCGCCG
>DATIGO010000151.1:0-7369 GCA_035454665.1 Gemmatimonadaceae bacterium
TGCGTGGCCCGCTCCTCGCGACAGGAAGCGCGGGCCATGCACGGTCCTCATCGCGCCCCTTCACCGGCGGCGCGCAGCGCATCCAGCCGGTGGCGGTATCGCCGGCTCAGGCGCACCCGAACGCCCGACGTGAGTCGCACGTCGGCGTCCCCATGCCCGGCCGGCACCATCTCGACGATCCGGTCGAGATTGACCAGGAGCCCGCGGCCCAGCCGCGCGAATCGCCTCGGGTCGAGGCGCTGCTCGATCGCGCCGATCTTCACGCGCATCCGGTACCGGTGCGGCGGCGCGTGAATGAGCACGTAGTTCCGTTCCGCCTCCAGACGCTCGATCTCGCGCACCGGCACGAAGACCGTGCGGCCACCGTCCTCGACGAGCAGGCGCTCCACGGTCTCGGCGCGGCCCTGCGACAGGAGTCGAAGGGCACGCTCCAGGTCCTCGCGACGCTCCCGCGACCGCAGTGCGTCGCGCGCGCGGCCCCACGCGCGCTCGAAGCGCTCACGGTCATACGGTTTGAGGAGATAGTCGACCGCCGCAAGGTCGAACGCCTCGACGGCGTACTGATCGTATGCGGTCACGAAGATCACGTGGGGGGCGGCGTCGGAGGGCAGTGCCCGCAGCACCTCGATCCCCGTGAGCCCCGACATCTGGATGTCGAGAAAGACCAGGTCGGGCCGTTCCCCGGCGATCAACCGCAACGCATCCGTTCCGGTCGCGGCCTCGAACACGCTGCCCACGTCGGCGTGGTGCGACAGGAGGCGCCGCAGCTTCTGGCGCGCCGGCCGCTCGTCGTCGGCGATCAGCACGCGCAGCGTCGTCATGGGGCCGCGGCCTTCCCCTCGCGGCCGGGAATCGACACGCGCACGCACAGGCCGCCCTCGGGACCGGCTTCGAGGGTGAGTGCTCCCGCGTCTCCGTACAGGCGCTCGAGCCTCCGCTTGGTCGTGCTGAGCCCGATCCCGCCAGTGAGCGCCTCGTCAGGCGGCACGCGCAGTCCCGGCCCATTATCGCGCACCTCCATCACCAGACGCCCGTTGTCGCGCACGGCGCGCACGGCGACCCGTGCCTGGCGGCCGGGCCCGGGATCGCCGTGCCGGATCGCGTTCTCCACGAGCGGCTGCAGCACGAAGGGCGGCACGCGCACCCGGTGCACGGCGGGATCGGCGTCGACCGACACCCACAGGCGATCGCCGAAGCGGGCGCGGATCACCTCGAGGTACAGCTCCAGCGTCTCGAGCTCCTCCTCGAGCGGGACCTCCGAGCCGGGATCGTGGCGCAAGGAGCGCCGCAAGAGGTCGCCGAGCCGCGTCAGGATCCGGTCGGCCTGCTCGACGTCCTCGTACATCACCGAGGACACCGTGTTGAGCGCGTTGAACAGGAAGTGCGGATGCAGTCGTGCCTCGAGCGCCTGCAGCCGCACCTTCGTCATCTCGCCCTCCAGCTCGGCCAGCCGCACCTCGCGGTCGCGTGATGCCCGGTAATGGTTGAAGAGCAGCGTGAGCGTCACGAAGACCGTGTACCAGATGAGGTCACTCGGCAGCTCCATCAGGTAACGGACCGGCATGATCCCGTAGTCGTACTGGCCCAGGCCTAACGCGGCGTAGGCCAGCGTGCGCGCGGCCCAGTTCCACGTCGTGTGGAAGGCCGACAGGGCGAACGCGAGCCCGAGGTGCGCGGCGAGCGTGCGCCATCCGCGCCCGCCGATCCGGGGCGTGGCCCCGAAGACGACCGCCGCGATGGGCAGCGTCCCCCACGCCGCGGTCAGCTCCTCGATCAGCTTCTCGTGGAACGGCTCCGTCCGCCCGCGCGCGAAGACGTCGAGGTATTGATACGCGAAGAACAGCAGCCCGATGGCGGTCCAGATGCCGAACGCCACCAGCGCGATCCGCCGGCCCGTCGGGCCGGCGCGGGCCGCCGAACGCGTTTCGCTCACGCGCCGAAGCTAGCGCGTGCCGTCGGGGAGGGCGAACGCCACGAACGCATCGCCTGCGCCGAAGAGTCCGCCACCCCCGGCGGCGATCACCACGAACTGCCGGCCGCCCGCCTCGTACGTCATCGGGGTCGCCTTGCCCCCGGCCGGCAGCTCGGCGCGCCACAGCTCCCGCCCCGACTCGATGTCGAAGGCGCGGATCGCGCGGTCCAGCGTGCCGGCCATGAAGACGAGACCCGACGCCGTCACCATCGGTCCGCCGAGGTTGGGCGAACCCGACGGTGCCCCCGCGGGCGCTCCGGGCATGGAGCCCAGGGGCACGTTCCAGCGGATGCTCCCATCGGCGAGGTTCACGGCGACGAGCGTGCCGAAGGGGGGCGGTGTGCACGGCACCCCGCCCGGCGAGAGAAAGATCCGGCGCCGCATCACGTACGGCGTCCCCTGCATGCGCGTGTACTGCCACCGGAGTTGCGCGCTCTCGCGCCGCGCCGCCTCGCGATCGTACCCCTCGGCCGGGATGAGCTGGACGATGGTGGCGAGCCGATTCACCGGCACGACCGCGATGGCGCGGTTCGCGTCGGCCGCGACACCACCCCAGTGCGCGCCGCCGATGTTCGATGGAATCAGGAGCGTGCCGCGCAGGCTGGGCGGCGTGAAGATCCCTTCGTTGCGCAGCCCGCTCAGCGCGCCGCGGCAGGCGTTGCGTTCCGCATCGTTCACGCCGAAGAGACTGTCGGCGGCGAGCCGGTGCGCGGAGAGCGGCGGCGTGACCGTGAACGGCTGCGTGGGCGATGCCGCTTCACCGGGGACGTCGCTCGCCGGCACGGGCCGTTCCTGCACGGGGAAGATCGGCTCGCCGGTTTCGCGGTGCAGCACGAAGAGCATTCCCGTCTTCGTCGCCTGCAGCACTGCCGGGACGTCGCGACCGTCGCGGCGCAGCGTCACCAGCGTCGGCGGAGAGGCGTTGTCGAAGTCCCACAGGTCGTGATGCACGGTCTGGAAGTGCCAGACGACGCGGCCGGTGGACGCGCGCAGCGCGACGATGGAGTTCGCATAACGATTGTCGCCGGGGCGAAGGCCGCCGTAGAAGTCCGGGGCGGGGCTGGAGGTCGGGAGGAAGACGAGATCGCGCTCCGGATCGGTGGCGATGACGCTCCAGACGTTCGCCCCGCCCGTCCGCGGAGCGGAGCCGTCGCGCCACGTCGCGGACGCGGGGTCGGCGGGGTTCTGCGGGATCGGATCCCAGGTCCAGCGCAGCGCGCCGCTGCGCGCGTCGAACGCGCGCACCTCGCCGCTCGCCGGGTTGGTGCGGAAGTTGTCGGCGATGGCGGATCCCAGCACGATGAGATCGTTGATGATCGCCGGAGGCGAGGTCTGCTCGTAGGCGGGGAACTCGGCCGGGGCGATGCGCAGTCCCTGTCGAAGATCCACGATCCCCCGATTCCCGAAGGCGGCGCAGACGCTGCCCGTGGGCGCGTCCAGCGCGATGAGCCGGGCGTCCACGGTCGCGACGTAGATGCGGCGCCGGCAGAGCGCGCCGGGGGCGGCCTGTGGATCGAGCCACGTGGAGACCCCGCGGCTGTTGTAGTCGCCGTACCCGCCGTCCTGCCGGACCCGGGCGTCGTAGCGCCAGCGCTCGCGGCCCGTGAGCGGATCGAGCGCGATCACGCGCCCGCGCGGGGTGCTGAGATACAGCGTGCCGTCGACCATGAGGGGCGTGGCCTCGAGCGACGGCGGCGCGCCGTTCTCGGGGGGCGGGCCGGTCTCTCCAGTGCGATACGTCCACGCCACACGCAACCGTGCCACGTTGTCGCGTGTGATCTGCGTGAGCGGTGAGTGCCGGCTGACGCCGGGATCCCGGCCGTAGCTCGTCCACTCGCCCGGCGCCGGTTGCTGCGCGGCAAGCGGCGCCGCGATGGCCACCAGGCAGAACGGAATGACTGCGCGCATCGCCTTCCTCGTCGTATGTGACGCGGGAAGGGTGTCGACGCGAAGCGCCTGCAGGCAAACCGGAGGGGACGTGCGGGACCCGGTGCGGGACGAGCGGGCCTTCGGGAACTGCACTGACGCGTGACGGGTGACGAGTCACGCCGAGTCGCGAGTCACACGTCGGCGCCGTTCGGGAATCAGGCGGCCCGCGTCAGCGGGAGAAGCGGGACACGAACGCCCACACTTCCTCGGCGGCGATCACGATCGAGGTGTGGGGGCCGATCAGCGATTCCGGCGTGGAGGGCGCGATGTTGCCGGGCCAGCCATGACCGGCGCCCGTGAGCTTCCAGTGGCGCACTTCGGCGCCGCTCGTGCAGGGGCCCCAGACGAGGTGCGAGGCGGTGTGCCCTTCGTCGTCCGAGCCGGCGGCTCCGGTGCGGATCTCCACCGTGACCGGTGTCGTGGGACAGCCGTTCACGGCGATCCAGCGGTCGAGTCCCGCCTGCACCGGCTGATGAAACGCCTGGTGATTCGTGCCGGGGAAGGGGGGCCCGAGTCCGCCATCGTACAAGGCGCGAGGGTCATCCACGCTGTGTATCTGCAGCACCGGAACGGCAAGCGGCGGCGCGAAGACGGCGAGATCGAGTGAGGCCGCGACCGGGGCGATGGCGGCCACGACGTGCGGCTGTTCGGCGGCAAGTCGGTGCGACATTCCGGCGCCGTTGGAGTGGCCCGTCGCATAGATCCGGCGCCGGTCGATGCGGGTGCGCGTCTCGAGATCCGCGAGTACCGCGAGCGCGAAGCCCACGTCGTCCACGTTCTGTGAGCGTGCATACCCACAGCACCCGTCGCCCGAGTTGAAGGTCAGCAGGACGCCCTGGAGCAGGCCGGTGCCGTTGGGATACACGACCAGGAAGCCGCTCGCGTCGGCCACACGGTCCAGGTCCGCGTATGCCTGAAAGCCGGCGGCATTGCCGCCGCCGCCGTGAAAGGCGAGGAGAACGGGGAGCGGCCCGCTGGCATGCGGCGGAACGTGCACGATGTAGCTCCGGTCCCGGCCATCGTGCTGGAGAGAGAAGGTGTGGTTTCCCCACGCTAGCGATGGGCCTCGTCCGGGGGGCGACACGGCCGCGTTGGAGCAGGCCACGCTCACGGCGATCCCGACCGCCGGGAGGCCGAGCCGCCGCCGCTGCCGTTTCGTTCGTTCGGTACCGCTCCCTCGCCGGGTCATCACAGGAAGGCTCCGGAATGCTCCGTCCGGTGGTATGACGCACCGGTGCGACTCCTGTTACCCACGGGGTCGCGGCGGCCGTCACGTCGGGACATCTCCCTCATATCACATGCCCCGCCGCCGGGCTGACGATCCCCCAGCGTTCGGCGCATGACGGGACCACTGCAACAGGTGCGCTACACCCTGCGGAGCCTCCGGGGAACCCGCGCGCTCTCGCTCGCCGCGGTTGGCTGCATGCTGCTCGGCATGGGCGGCGCGGTCTTCATTCTGACCATCGCGAACGGTGTGCTGCGTCGGGAGCCGCCTTTTCCCGGCGCGGAACGTCTGGTGCGCGTCTGGACCATACGCGACGGGACCGGCCAGAACGGCGACATGTCCTGGCTCGACGTGCAGGACGTTGCCGGGCGCTCCCACTCGTTCGATGCGATCGAGGTCGCCGCGCGGACGCGCGCGGCCCTCACGACGGCCGGCGGTACCGAGCGGCTCCGGGGCGAGTCCGTCACGCCGGGATACTTCGCGCTGATCGACGCGCAGCCGGCGCTCGGACGGACCTTCACGGCGGAGGAATACGCGCCCGGCGCGCCACGCGTGCTTCTGCTCGGTCACACGCTCTGGCTGCGGAGGTTCGGCGGCGATCCCGGGATCGTGGGGCAGACGGTGCGCCTGCGCGGGAGCACGGGGTCGCCTGACGAGGCAGACGCGCTCTTCACCGTGGTCGGCGTCATGCCACGGGGCTTCAACGGCACGGTCGACCCCGATCACTCGGAGTTCTGGCTGCCGATCGAGCAGTATACGCCGCGATCGCTGCTCGAGCGGCGGACGACGCGCTCGTCGTGGGTGATCGCGCGGCTGGGTGCCGGTGTTTCAGTCGCGGCGGCGCACGCGGAGGTCGCGGCGATCGGGCGGCAGCTCGCGGCGGAGCATCCGGCTGCCTATCGAGACCTCTCGCTCGGCGTGGAGCCCGTCGGCGAGAGCTGGCGCTCGCGCTTTCGTGCCGGGCTCACCCTGCTCACGGTGGCGGCGGGCCTGCTGCTGCTCATCGCGTGCACGAACGTCGCCTATCTTCTCCTGGCGCGTCTGGCGCAGCGGGAGCACGAGCTCCGTCTGCGCCTCGCGCTGGGGGCCAGTCGCGGCGTGATCGTGCGGCAGATCCTGCTCGAGAGCGGGCTGCTGGCCGTGGCCGGCGGCGCGGCGGGTGTCCTCCTGGCCGTCCGCGGCGTCCGGGCCGTGGCGGCAGCCGGGGTCTTTCAGCTCCCGCCGTACGTTTCGCTGGGCGTGGACGCGCGGGTGGTCGCCGCCGCCATGGGGCTCCTCCTGGTCACGGCCATGGTGTCCGGCGCGCTCCCCGCCTGGCTGGCGGCGCGCCTGAACGCGGGCCATCAGCTCCGCGAGATCGGCCGACGGACGACGTTAGGCCGGCGGCAGCGCCTGACGATCGACGGACTGGTCGCGGCCGAGGTCGCGTTCTCGTTCCTGCTGCTCGTCGCGTCGGCCCTCATGGTCCGCAGCTATGCGAATCTCGCGAACAGCGATCCGGGCTTCCGTGTGAACCGGCTCCAGCGCCTCGCCATCACGCTGGATCCGGGAGAGTACGCCACGCCGGAGCGGCAGCTGGCCTTTGCCCGCGAGGTCCGGGACGAGCTCGAGGCGCAGCCGGGCGTGACGGGTGTGTCGGTCATCGCGGGCGTGCTGCCACCGTGGTTCGACCCCGAGGTGCAGATCGCCGTGGGCGGGGTGCCACGCCCCGAGCTCTCCGCCGTGCGCGGGCACGCGGTCGACGAGCACTTCTTCGCCGTCATGGGCATCGCGTTGCCTGGAGGCCGCGCTCCCACCGCGCGGGATGACGCCACCGCCCCGCGCGTGGCGGTCGTGAGCCGGAGCGTCGCGCGCGCCCTCGCTGGCGGCGACGGCCTTGGCGCGCTCGGCATGCGGTTCGAGATCGTGCGCCGCGGTCAGGCGGCGCCGGCCGCCACTTCCGTCGAGATCGTTGGCGTCGCGGAGGACGTGCGGTACAACGGGCCGCGCGGAAGCCCCGTGCAGGTCGATCGCGACATCTACCTGCCCATTGCACAGGAGCCCGATCCCACGCTGTCGATCGCGGTCGCGACCGCGGGCGATCCCTCACCACTGCTGCCCGGATTCCAGCGGCTGCTCGGCCGCCTGGCGCCGACCTCGCCGCAGCACTGGATCTCGACCATGGAAGAGGAGTTCGCGCTGCAATTCGGCGACGCGCGGCTGTACGCGTGGCTCACGGGTGTATTCGGTGCCACCGCGCTCCT
>DATIGO010000152.1:0-4603 GCA_035454665.1 Gemmatimonadaceae bacterium
GCGGGGGAGCGTAGGGGGGTGGCGACTGCGCGGGGCGGAGGCGGGCGGGGGGGCGCTCTTCGATCACGGCTTTCCCCTCCTGGATCTCGCGCTCTGGCTGGCGGACTACCCACAGGCCACGCGGGTGTGGGCCCACATGGACCGCGCTGGCGGTGCGAGCGCCGTCGAGGATTCCGCGCTCGTCACGGTGGCCTGCGCGGGTGACCTGGCCTTTACGTTCGACCTCTCGTGGTCATACGTGGGCGAAGAGGAGCGCTGGTGGTTCGAGGCGCTCTCCTCGCGCGGCAGCGCCCGCCTCGCGCCCCTGCGCGTGGTGAAGGAACTCAACGGCCGTCCGGTCGACGTCTCACCCATGGGTGCCGCCGCACGGGAGAGCGCCTTCATCCAGTCCTACCGCGCGGAGCTTGCCCACTTCATTTCGGTCCTGCGCGGCGAAAGCGAGTACGAACCGCCGGCAGACCAGATCGCGCTCCATCGCATCCTCGAGGCGGCGTACCGCTCGGCCGACGAGGGACGGGAGGTCCGCCTGTGATGCGACGGGTGCGGGCCGTGGCACTCGCGCTGTTCCTCGGCGCCGGGCCGCTGGCGGCGCAGGAGGTGGTGCCGGCCGACTCGTCAGGCATCCCCGGGAACGAGCTCTCCGTGTACCTGCTCACGATGGGGCAGGGCGACCTCGTGTGGGAGCGGTTCGGCCACAACGCCATCGGCATTCGGGATCGTGTGGCGGGCACCGACGTCGTCTACAACTGGGGGATCTTCTCCTTCAGCCAGCCGGGATTCGTGGGGCGCTTCCTGCGTGGCGACATGCTGTACTGGATGGCCCCTGGCGACGCCGCGCAGACGATCGCGGAGTACGTCGCGCTCGACCGCAGCGTGGTCATCCAGGAGCTCAACCTCTCTCCGGCACAACGGATCGCGCTCCGGGACTTCGTGGTCTGGAATGCCCGCGAGGAGAACCGGTACTACCGATACGACTACTTCCTGGACAACTGCTCCACGCGCGTGCGCGATGCCCTCGACCGCGTGCTTGGCGGCGCGATCCGGGGAGCCACGCAGCAGCAGGAGACCGGCACGTCGTTCCGCTGGCACGCGCTGCGCCTCATGGCCGAAGACGTCCTGACCTCCGTCGGAATCGACATCGGTCTCGGAAGGCCCTCGGATCGTCCGATCAGCGCGTGGGAGGAAATGTTCATCCCCATGCGGCTCCGGGATCACATCCGGAGCGTGCAGGTGCCTGACGAGCGGGGGCGCCTGGTTCCCCTCGTCACCTCGGAGCGTGTCGTCTTCGAGGCGCGCCGCGCTCCCGAGCGCGCGCGGCCGCCCAACCGCCTCCCGGCCCTGTTCGGCCTCGGCCTCCTGCTCGCCGCCGGGTTGTGGTGGCTCTGGCGCAGGGGACAGGCGGGCCACGCGGCGGCGCGCCGCACCGCGTTCTCCGCCGCCGTCGTCTGGAGCACGCTGGTGGGCGTGCTGGGGCTCGTACTCGTGCTGCTGCGCGTGGCCACGGCGCACCAGGCGGCGTACGACAACTCCAACGCCTTCCTCTACAACCCGCTCTGGCTCGTGCTCCCGGTGCTCGCCTTGACGGCCGTGATCAGCCCGCGGGCCGGTCGGCTCTCCGGAGCGCTGGCGCGCACGCTGCAGGTGCTGAGTGGACTCGGCGTGGTGCTGCTCCTCGTGCCGGCGTTCCGGCAGGACAGCCTCGCCGTCATGCTCCTCGCCCTCCCCCTCAATCTCGTGGCGGCCGAACTGCTCCGGGGCCCGGCGCGACCGCCCGTCCTGCTCGGCGACTGATGGGTCAGTCCATCGGGATCGACGTCGGCGGGACCTTCACGGATCTGGTGAGCGTCTCCCCCGAGGGACACGCGAACACCGCCAAGGTCCTCAGCACACCGCACGACCAGAGCGAGGGTGTCGAGCGCGCCCTGCGCGTCTTCGGCGCTTCACCGGGCTCCGTGGACCGCATCGTCCACGGCACCACCGTGGTGACGAACATGCTGCTCGAGCGCCGCGGCGCGCGCGTGGTGCTCTGTGCGACCGCGGGAGCGACCGACCTGCTCGAGCTGCGCCGCCAGGAGCGGGCGGCGCTCTATGACCTCTCGGTGCAGCATCCCGCGCCGCTGGTGCCGCGCGACCACGTGGTGTCTGTCGACGAGCGCCTGACGACGGAGGGCGTGCTGATCCCGCTGACGCGGGAGGCGGCGGCGCGGGCGGCGGATGGGGTGGCGGCGCTCGACCCCGAGATCATCGCGATCGCCCTGCTGCACGCCTACCGGGATGCGTCGCACGAGCGCTGCCTCGCCGAGGCGATCGCCGCGCGGTTGCCGGCGATCGAGGTCGTGTGCTCGGCGGACGTGTTGCCGGAGATCCGGGAGTACGAGCGCACCGCGACGACGTGCTGCGAGGCGTACGCGCGGCCGGGCGTCGGCCGCTACCTGCGCCGGCTGGCGGATCGGCTGGGCGCGCTCGGGCTGCCGGCACCGGGGGTGGTGACCTCGAGCGGCGGCATGAGCGAGGCCCGGGATGCCGCACACGCCGCGGCCTCCCTGGCGCTCTCCGGACCCGCGGGTGGTGTTGCGGGTGCGGCGCTCGTGGCGCGACTCGCGGGCTTCGACCGGGCTCTCAGCATCGACATCGGCGGCACCAGCGCGGACGTGGGGCTCATCCTCGACGGCGAGCCGCTCGTCGAGGCGGGGGGTGCCGTGGCCGGCGTGCCGATCGCGCTCCCGCGGGTGCTCGTCGAGACGGTGTCGGCCGGCGGCGGGAGCATCGGCTGGATCGACGCGGGCGGCGCGCTGCGCGCCGGTCCGCGCAGCGCGGGCGCCGTGCCCGGTCCCGTGGCCTACGGACGCGGCGGCGCCGAGCCGACGGTGACCGACGCACATGTGGCGTTAGGCAGCATCCGGGCGGAACATATCAGCGACGACGTGCGCCTCGATGCGCGGGCCGCGATCGCCGCGGTTGCCGGCCTCGGCGAACGGCTCGGCGCCACGGTGGAGCGGACCGCAGCCGCGATGATCGCCGCCGCCGACGCCGCCATGGCGCGCGCGCTCCGCCGCGTGAGCGTGGAGCGCGGCATCGATCCCCGGACGTGCGTGCTCGTGGCCTTCGGGGGCGGTGGTCCGCTGCATGCCTGCGGCCTGGCGGAGCGGCTCGGGATCCGCCGCGTCCTCGTCCCGCCCCATGCGGGCGTGCTGAGCGCGCTGGGGCTCGCGATCGCGCCCGAACGGCGCGTGGCCATGACCAGCGTGATGCGCCTCGTGGCGGAGCTCGAGCCGGGAACGCTGGTGCGTCTCGCGCGGTCGATGGCCGAGCGCGCCGGGACCGCCGCCCGGACGACGTGGATCGCCCGGCTGCGCTATCGCGGCCAGGGCCACGAGCTCGAGGTGTCCTTCGAACCGGATCTCGAGCCCGCGGCGCTCGGCGAGCGCTTCGCCGCCGCGCACCACGCCCGCTACGGCTTCACCCTCGGCGCTCCCGTGGAAATGGTCAGCGCGCGGTGCGTCCGTTCCGGGCCCACGGTGCCGGTGTCGTTAGGCCGCGCGCCGCGGACCGCCTGGAACGACGACGCGGGGATCGACGACGGCGGCGCCTTCGACGCCGTCCTCACCGGGCCCCGGGTGATCGCACTGCCCGATGCGACCCTCCTGGTGGCGCCGGGATGGACGGCCCGCACCCTCCCCATCGGGGGGTGGATGATGGAGCTGGAATGAGGAAGCAGAGGTGGGCTCTGCCGTCCGGGCCCTCGGCCGGCCGGAGCCACACCGAGCGCAGATCCCCTGTCGCCTCGGGATGACCGCGGCCGAAAACACTCAGCACCAGCTCCAGCAATCAGCCACCAGCAACCCGTCGTCTTCTCATGTTCGATCCGCTCGCTCTGACCGTCATGTCGCACGCCGTCTCCATGATCGCCGAGGAGATGGGGACCGTGCTCGAGCGTGGCGCCCTCTCCCCGAACATCCGTGAGCGTCGCGATGCCTCCGCCGCGCTCTTCGACGCCGATGGACGCATGGTGGCGCAGGCCGCGCACATCCCCGTGCACCTGGGCGCCATGCCGGAGTCCGTCCGTGCGGTGCGGGAGCGCAGGCCGGCGCCGGGCGATGTCTTCCTGCTGAATGATCCCTTCCGCGGGGGCTCGCACCTTCCGGACCTGACCATGGTCGAGGCCATCGGGGATGGGGACCGTGTGGTCGGTTTTGCCGCCGTGCGTGCGCATCACGCCGATGTGGGCGGCATGAGTCCCGGGAGCATGCCTCGTGGCGCGACCGAGCTGGTACAGGAGGGGCTCATCGTACCGCCCATCCGGATCGCGCGCCGCGAGCGGTTCGACGAGGAGATGCTGGGCTTCGTGCTGGCCAACGTGCGCACGCCGGACGAGCGGCGCGGCGATCTCATGGCGCAGCGCGCGGCCTGCGCGGCGGGCCGTGAGGGGTGGCTCGCGTTGCGCGCGCGTGAGGGGGAGGAACGCCTGCGGGCGGCCTGCGACGCGCTGCTGGATTACACCGAGCGGCGCGCCCGGGCCCGGATCACCCAGCTCGGCGCGGTGCGGGGCGGCGCACGCGACGCGCTCGAGGGCGATGGCATGAGCGAGGACGACGTCCCCGTG
>DATIGO010000153.1:0-4656 GCA_035454665.1 Gemmatimonadaceae bacterium
ACCGTCAGGCGCCGCGATCGCGCGCTCAGCGTGTCCAGCGTGAGGAGCTGCACGCGACCCAGATCGTAGTCGATGGTATAGTCGACCTCGCGCTGCAAGGGCCGGCCGTCCATCGTCAGGCGCTCGCTCCCGGGACGGATCTGGACCGCCGCCAGCGCAATCTCGCCGCGCCCCGCACTGGCCATCGTCTCGTACTCCACGAGCATCCGGTAGAACGACCCGGGATGCCGCGAGGAGTAGAGGTATTCGCCGGGAGTCCGATAGATCGTGTCGTTGGAGACGACGGTGGCCGACTGCGCGAGCCCGCGACGGGAAAAGGGCTCCAGCGAGGGGTACACAATGAACACGTCGCGGATGAGCGCGGCCGGCGACGCGCCCGTCGGTGCGCCGATCTGGTAATTGGGATCGTTGCGCCGCGGCCAGAGTCGATTCTCGGCGTCGAACGCCGCGCGATTGGTGCGCTGTGCGAGGCCGAACAGCTCGAGATAGGTCACGTTGAGTCCGGGGGGCTTCTCCTGCCCCGCCCCGCTCCCCGACACGACGCGCACGTTCACCGTCTCGCGCCGGACGTCGTCGCCCCCGAGCCGGTAGACGGAGCGGATCTCCCGGCGGAAGACCGGATCCCCGGGCGACACCTGCGGATCCCAGATCCGATGCGCGAACTGCTGCTCTCCCAGGGTGAACGCGAGGTCCGGCGTCCCGCCCAACCGCGCGATCGTCGTGTCGCGCCCGCCGATGCGCAGGGTCCAGGCAGCAACCAGTCGCTCGTTGGCGAGCGATAGCGGGCGCACCAGGGCAAACCAGAGCATCGACGGATCGATATAGTAGTCCACGCCCTCACGCAGCAGCTCGTAGGGCGTTCCCTGCCGCGTCAGCGGATCATCCAGCAGCGTGAAGCGCGGGCCGTTGGGGTTCGGGGGCTGCCCGCCGATGATCTGCCGATAGAGAAAGACCCGCGCGGGACGCAGCGTGTCGGGCAACGAGGCGGCGAGGTCCCCCATGAGCCGGGGATCGAGAATATCGATGTTCGGGTAGCGCGCGCCGAACAGCTCGGGATCGATCGTGAAGAAGAAACGCCTCGGCTCTACCCGGTAGTCGAGGATCTCCCCTCGGACCGACTGGGCCGTCGTGGCCCCGACCAGGAAGGTCTGTCCGCTCACGACATTGCCCTTCTGCGTGGCCGCGATCGCGGCGAAACTGAGTGGAC
The DNA here is from genome assembly GCA_035454665.1 of Gemmatimonadaceae bacterium. Classification (GTDB taxonomy): domain Bacteria; phylum Gemmatimonadota; class Gemmatimonadetes; order Gemmatimonadales; family Gemmatimonadaceae; genus DATIGO01. The sequence continues at coordinate 1,208 of DATIGO010000153.1, forward strand.
CGGCCTTCCCCGCGACCTGGAGACCGTAGTTCCCCGCGGGGATCCCCGACGTGATGAAGCGCGACGTCGGGACCTGGAACGAAACGTTGCCGATCTCGATGCGCTGGAGCAGCTCGCCACCCTGCCCCTGGTACGCGATCGAGATGTTGTTGGAACCGTCGAACTCCCGCTGCGAGTCGTAGTCGACGTTCACGTGCACGCGGTCGGCCACCACCCCGCCTGAGAGGAGGCCGAACTGGAAGTCGAGCTGCGGTGTCAGGCGCGCGTTGCAGCTGAACGTGGCGCTGAAGAGCTGATTCGAGAAACAGCGGTCGTTGCGGGTCTGTTCCCCCTTGAATTCGAGCCGGCCGAGGAGTTGGACGTTGAGGGCGGAGTCGGCCTGGGTGGTGTCGGAGGGGGCCGCCGTGTCGCCACGCCGCAGCCCGCGCGCGATCGAATCGGCCCGGGCACGGAGGGCGGCGCGGGCGAGGGAGTCGCGCTGGGCACGGGCCGCAGCCGTGTCGGCCGGTGGCCGGCGGGCAGAGTCGGGGGGAGCGACCTGTGCGTGGCCGGCCGTGACCGAGATGAGGAGTGCCAGCGGACCCAGCGAAAGCCGGGCAGAGCGCGCGAGGCGCACCAGAAAGGGGTGAGCGGGTATCAGCCGTGCGACGAGCGCCGGGATCGACTCGACCGGAGTCACCGGCAAGTCCATATATTCCACGGGTCTCCGACCCCGGCGGGCGTGACCTTCGGGTCCTCGACCCAGGCGGGGCCCGGCGGTGCTCCGGGTGTTACGGCGGAGCCAACCGCCTGTTCCTCCGGGGAGCGGCGAGCCATTCCCAGCGTGAAGATAATCCACAAGTACGTGCTGCGAGAGCACGTAGGGCCCCTCACCTTCGCCCTTTCGGCTCTCACATCACTCCTTCTGCTCAATTACGTCGCCAAGCAATTCGGGAACCTCGTGGGAAAGGGGCTCCCGATGAGCGTCATTGGTGAGTTCGTCTACCTGTCGCTGCCCTTCACGGTCGCGATGACGCTCCCGATGTCCGTGCTGGTGGCGACGCTCTACGCCTTCAGTCGGCTGGCCGCGGAGAACGAGATCACCGCGCTCAAGTCCACCGGCGTGAGTCTCGTGCGCCTGCTCGTCCCCGTCCTGCTCTCCGCGGCCGTGCTCTCCGTCGGGATGATCGCCTTCAACGATCGTGTGCTTCCGGCGGCGAACCACCGCCTGCGGACCCTGCAGACCGACATCGCGCGGAAGAAGCCGACCTTCGGCCTGCGCGAGCAGGTGCTGAACGAGGTGGTCCCGAACCAGTTCGTGCTTCGCGCGCGGCATCTGGACACGGACAACCGGATGCGCGAGGTCACGATCTACGACTTCAGCGATCCGCTGCGGCGGCGGTCGATCTACGCGGACAGTGGCGAGATGGCGTTCGCCGCCAACGGCAGCGACCTGCTGCTCACCCTGCACAGCGGTTACATGCTCGAGGTCCCGCGCGACGAGCCCGTACGCCTGCAGCGACTGGACTTCGTGAAGGATTACGTGCGCGTGGAGGGCGTGGCCAATCAGCTCGAGGTCACGCGCGAGGAGACGTACAAGGGAGATCGCGAGATGTCGGTCTGCGAGCTCCAGAACGAGATCTCGCGCTACGAGCAAGAGTACGAGCGCGCGCATGCGGAATTGAAGGACGCACTGCTCGGGGCGACGCGTGAGGCGATCACCGGGATACCGACGCAGGTGAAGGATCCGGGTGCACCCGGCTTCTCCACGGAGCGTCCCGGGGCTCCCGCGCCGCGCTCGAAGCACTTCTCACTCGGCCGCCTCTACTGTGATCTCGTGACGCGCCTGTCGGGAATGAGAGGCCAGGGCCTGGCGCTGGTCCCGGCACTGCACGCCGCGGGGCTGCCGGAACCGCAGGACACCACCCGTCCTCGTTTGGACACCGTGCGCGGCCGGCTCCCCGATACCACGTCACCGACCATCGGGACGCTGGCGGTTCCTCCCTCGCAGGACACGGGTGGCGGCCGGCCCGTCACTCCCTCCACTCCCGGGGGCACCCCGTTCGCGGTTCCCCCGTCCGCGGAGCGAGCTCCGGCGCCCGGCCTGGACACGGCGGCGCCGCCCCCCGTGGCTACGCGTCAGATGCCCGTGGCCCTCACGGGCACGATCGAGAGCGGCCGGGTGCGGATGGGAAGTGACCTCCGGGAGATAAACCGGAACGCAGTCGAGCTGCACAAGAAGTTCGCGATCTCGGTGGCGTGCCTCGTGTTCGTCCTGGTGGGTGCCCCGATCGCCCTGCGCTTTCCCCGCGGAGGGGTCGGGCTCGTGATCGGGGCGAGCCTGGTCATCTTCGGCATCTACTACGTGGGGCTCATCGCGGGCGAAGCGCTGGCCGACCGGGCCCTGCTCACGCCGTTCTGGGCGATGTGGGCGGCGAACATCCTGCTGACGGGGGCGGGGGTAGTCCTGCTCCTGCGCATGGGCCGCGAGAGCGCGACGGCGCGCGGAGGTGATCTGGCAGAACTGCTCGACGTATTGCGCGGGGTCTTCCGGCGCACGCCACAGCCCGAGCCACGGCGGTCCGACCCTGGTCCGTCTGGCGCACTGCCGGAACGGGAGGCCTCGGACGGGAGCAGGGGTGACGCGGCCCCGGAGAGCGAAGCGGCCGCCACCGTGCTCGCCGCGCACGCGCCGGATGGCCCGCACGCGCCGCAGGCGCCGGGGACGCGCTGATGGCGCGGCGCCACCTCCTCCGGCCGCTGGATCGCTATGTCCTGGCGGAGTTCACGAAGATCTTCGTCGCGACGGCGATCGGGTTTCCGGTCCTGCTCACGGTGTTCGATCTCACGGACAACATCGACAAGTACCTGAGCCGGAACCTGCCGCGCGGCGACATCGGGTTGAGCTATCTGTACTGGCTCCCCGAGTCGATGTACATGGTGCTCCCCGCGGCGGTGCTGTTCGCCGCGGTCTTCTCGATCAGCGCGCTCACGCGGCATTCGGAGATCACGGCGGCGAAGGCGTCGGGGATCAGCTTCCACCGGCTCACGCTGCCGATCTACGCGGCGTCGGTGGGCGCGGCGGCCCTGTCGCTGGTGCTGAGTGAGCTGGCGCCGATGGGAAACCGGCGGCGGAACGAGTTGTTGCAGGAGGTGCGCTACACGGCGGGGACCGAGCGCCACAACTTTGCCTTTGCGTCGGAGCACGGGCGCGTGTACAAGGTGTCGCACCTTCGGACGATGAGCGCGATGGCCGATCAGATGCAGATCGAGCGGAAGGGGCGCGACGACGATCCGGCGTATCCGACGTGGATCGCCACGGCGAGGCGCGCACAGTATGTTCCCGGCCGCGGCTGGACCCTGGTGCACGGGACGACGCACGTGCTGGCTTCGGGACTGGGGAACGTGACGTTCGCGTTCGATTCCTTGCGCGAGCGGTGGTTCACGGAGTCGCCGACGCAGCTCATGGC
>DATIGO010000154.1:0-4373 GCA_035454665.1 Gemmatimonadaceae bacterium
CGTTACGCGCTCACGGCGGTGCCGGGCGTGGCGGAGGTCGCGTCGATCGGCGGCTTCGAGAAGCAGTACCAGATCGACCTCGATCCGGCCAAGCTGCTGGCGTACGGCATTCCGGTCACGCGTGTGACGGAGGCCATCCGCTCCGCGAACGCCGACGTCGGCGCGATGGTGATGGAGCTGTCGGACCGGGAATACATGGTCCGCGGGCTGGGTTACCTCCGCTCGATCGCGGACATCGAGAACGTGGTGGTGAGCGCCACGTCCGCGGGCACGCCGGTGCGCGTCGCGGAGCTGGGCAGGGTGGCCATCGGCCCGGCGGAGCGGCGGGGCGTCACGGATCTCGACGGACGTGGGGACGCCGTGGGCGGCATCGTGATCATGCGGGTGGGAGAGAACGCGCTCGCCACGATCCGCCGCGTGAAGGAAGCGCTCGACGGCGTGCGCGGGGCGCTCCCGCCCGGCGTGGTCGTCCGGACGGTGTACGACCGCTCCGATCTGATCGCGCGTGCGATCGCCACGCTGCGCGGCACGCTCCTCGAGGAGAGCCTGATCGTCGCGCTGGTCTGCCTGGTCTTCCTCGCGCACGTGCGGTCGGCGCTGGTGGCGATCCTCACGTTGCCGTTAGGTATCCTCCTGGCCTTCATGGCCATGCGGGGGATGGGCGTGGGCGCGGACATCATGTCGCTGGGCGGCATCGCCATCGCGATCGGTGCGATGATCGACGCCGCGATCGTGATGCTCGAGAACATGCACAAGCACCTCGAGCGGGCCGTCGCACCGGCGCCGGGGGCGCAGGCGTCCCGGTGGGTCGACACGCGCGGCCTGTCCGCCGGGGAGCGCTGGGCCATCGTGGTGCAGTCGTCCCGGGAAGTCGGGCCTGCGCTCTTCGTCTCGCTTCTCATCATCACGGTGTCCTTCCTCCCCGTCTTCACGCTCCAGGGGCAGGAGGGGCGCCTCTTCACGCCGCTCGCGCTCACCAAGACGTTCGCGATGGCGGCCGCGAGCCTGCTTTCGGTCACGCTCGTCCCGGTGGCGATGGGACTCTTCGTACGCGGCCGCATCCTCCGCGAGCACGCGAATCCGATCAACCGGTTCCTGCTCTCGGCGTACCGGCCCGCCATCGTCTTCGTGCTGCGGCATCGCACCGGCGTCATCGCAGCGAGCGCGGCCGTGCTCATGCTCACGTGGATTCCGGCCAGCCGCATCGGAAGCGAGTTCATGCCGCCGCTCAACGAGGGAACGATCCTCTACATGCCCACCACGCTGCCCGGCGTTGGCGTCGCCCGTGCCCGGGAGCTCCTCCGGGAACAGGACCGGATCCTGGCGTCGTTCCCCGAAGTCGCGCGCGTCTGGGGGAAGGCGGGCCGCGCGAATACCGCCACCGATCCCGCCGGGCTGGACATGATCGAGACGACGATCACGCTCAGGCCCGAGCACGAGTGGAGACCCGGCATGACCTGGGAGCGGCTCGTGGCCGCGATGGACTCGGCCGTCCGGCTCCCCGGGGTCGCGAACTCGTGGACCATGCCCATCCGGGGACGCATCGACATGCTCGCGACGGGCATTCGCACCCCGGTCGGCATCAAGATCTTCGGGCCGGACCTGCGCGAGCTCGAGCGGCTCGCGCGTGAGGTCGAAGCGGCCGTGGGGGCGGTGCCGGGCACGCGCAGCGCCTTCGCCGAACGGGCGGAGTCCGGTTACTACCTCGACATCGACATCGATCGCGCGGCCGCGGCGCGTTATGGCCTGAACGTCGGAGAGGTGCAGGCGGTGATCGCCACCGCCGTGGGCGGGATGACGATCACGCAGATCATCGAAGGGCGTGAACGCTACGGGGTGCGCGTGCGGTATCCGCAGGAGCTGCGCGACAGCCCCGAGCGGCTCGCCGGCGTGCTGGTCCCGGTGAACACCGGTCTGCCGCCGGCCGGCGCCAGCGGCGGCTCGATGCGCCCGGGAGGGATGACGGCCTCCGCGGACATGGTCTCGATGCCCTTCGCGCCGGCCGCACAGATCCCGTTAGGCCAGGTCGCTGCGATCCGCCAGGTCGCGGGCCCGATGGTCGTTCGCACCGAGAATGCCGTTCCCACCGCCTGGGTGTACGTCGACGTGGCCGGCCGTGATCTCGGTCGCTACGTACGCGAGGCCCGCCGGCACGTCGCGCAAATGGTCGCGCTGCCGCCCGGCTACACGCTCGCGTGGAGCGGGCAGTACGAGTTCATGCAGCGGGCGAAGGCCCGCATGCAGCTCGTGATCCCGGCGACGCTCGCGATCGTCTTCCTGCTCCTCTATTTCAACTTCCGGAGCGTGGCGGAGACGATGATCGTGATGCTCTCGCTGCCGTTTGCGCTCGTGGGCGGGGTCTGGTTCCTCTGGGCGCTGGGGTACAACTGGTCCGTCGCCGTGGCCATCGGCTTCATCGCCCTGGCCGGCGTCGCCGCCGAAACCGGCGTGGTCATGCTGGTCTTTCTCGATCTCGCGTGGAAGAGCCGGCCACGGACCGGGAGTGTCCCCTCGCTGCGGGACCTCTATGAGGCCGTCATCGCGGGGGCCGTGGATCGCGTGAGACCCAAGGTCATGACCACGGCCGCGATCATGGCCGGGCTCCTCCCGATCCTCTGGGGGGCCGGGGCGGGGGCCAGCGTGATGAAGCGTATCGCGGCGCCCATGGTGGGTGGCATGATCACGAGCACCATGCTCACCCTTCTCGTGATACCGGCGGTATACTCCCTCTGGCGCGAACGCGAGGTTCGTGTCGGGTGGCGGGCCGCGGCGCGGGCTGGTGTGGACGCCACGCCTGGCAACGTGCCGGAAGCGGCGGCAGTTCCCGGACTGGTCACGTCCCCGGGAGTGCGATAGTCGTTAATGCAAGGCATCACTGCGATAGTCGTCAATGCGAGGCATCACACCGCGCGGCGTCACCACGCGTCACCACGCGTCACTACGCGCGGCATCACTGCGAAGGAATCCGGAGCGCTCAGATGATCCACGATTCGCGGAAGTCCTCGAGGTTCTCGCCGGCACGCGTCCCAGCGACGCCGGTCTCGCGCCGTGACTGGCTCGGCGCCGCTGCCAGCGGGGCGGCACTCCTCCTGATCGGGCAGGCCTGCAGCCGCGGCGAGGCCTCGCGCGTCGACGTGGCACAGGGAGCGCCCGACGCGTCGGGCGCTCCCCAGGCGGGAGCGGCACCGGCGTCGCTGCCGGCGCTCACGATGTACAAGGATCCCAACTGCGGTTGCTGTGCCAAGTGGGGTGATCACATGCGGCGCGCCGGCTTCACGGTCACCGAGCAGAACACGTCGGACGTGCCCTCGGTGAAGCGGGAGCAGGGTGTGCCGGAGCGGCTGTTCTCGTGTCACACCGCCCTCGTCGGTGCCTATGTGATCGAGGGGCACGTGCCGGCGGATCTCGTGCAGAAGATCCTGACGGAACGCCCCGCGATCCGCGGCCTCTCCGCGCCCGGCATGCCGCAGAGCTCACCCGGGATGGACATCGGGAACGAGAAGTACGAGGTGATCTCGTTCACGCAGCAGGGGGAGACGGCGGTCTACGCCGTGCGGCCATAGCCCGTTGATCCGACGCCACGCCATCCGGCGTGGCGTCCCCCGCCACACGAGGGAAGGCCGGCGAGACCCGTCAGGGTTGCCTCGCGTCAGGGTTGCCTAACAGACTGGTGGTCGCCCTCCATGTGCCGGAGCCGCTCACGCGCGAGCAAGGCCAGACTCAGCCAGGTGGGGCGTCCGCTCCGGTTTCCCGGCGGTAGATCGCGACGATCCAGAACAGCGTGAGGCGTCGGTCGGGGAGGCCGAACCCCGCGTCCCCCAGCGACCGATCGATCTCCGCCGGAGGATGCAGGAAGACACGGAAATCCGATCGCTTCGCCCGGAGGAACGCATTCGCAGCCGCGAGCATGGCGCGAGTCCACCATGCCTGTCGCGGATACACCGCGCCGTACACGGCGCGCGCTCGGGCGGCCGACAGCGCGACGAGCCGGCGCATGTCGGGATAGCAGCAGATGACGCGATCCAGCGTGACGACGTCCGCCGGCGGAATCTCCCCCGCCTGGTCCACGAAATCGCCCTGCACGAACTCCATGCGCGCGGCGAGCCCCGTCCTGCCGGCTTCCTCCCGCGCGACGGCGACAGAGGCCGGTGACGCGTCCACGTACACCGCCCGCTCCACGGCACCTGCCAGCAACGCCTCGGGGATCGCGCCCACGCCGCCTCCGACGTCGAGCAGGACGGCGCCACGCACGGCGCCTAACGCGCCACGAACGCCCTCGATGAGCAGGCGCGTCGTCCGGTCGGGGCCGCGGCGCCGCAGCTGCCGGAGCTTCTTCCGGGCCGCCCGGGTGTCGAACTCCTCCGCGATGCCCC
>DATIGO010000155.1:0-8575 GCA_035454665.1 Gemmatimonadaceae bacterium
GAATTGCCACCGAGCATGAGGAGTGCGGCGTGCGCGGCGATGGTGACGCGGTGCACGTCGTGGAGCCTGAGGCCACCGGCCCCCTCGAAGTACTTCTTCTCGAGGAAGACGCGGATGTGGCGCTCGAGGACGGCACGCTGGTCGGGCGTGAGGCGTCGGGCATACGGGACGTGTCGCGTGACGATGGCGCGCCAGGGGGGCGGGAACTCCTGATCGGGCGCACCGTCACGCCAGGAGCGGGGAACGAAGGCGGACATGCTGATAGATCGGTCCTGTGTTCGGCGCGGGCAACCGGGTGCGTGTCGGGACCGCACCTCACCGTGCGAGGATGGCGCGAATGCGCTATTGCGCGGGGCGCCGCCAGGGTGGAGGATCCGTAAAGCCCGCTACGACGCGGCCCGACGCGGGCGGCCACGACTCCCATGACGCTCTCGCCCGCCCGCTCCCACGTCCTGACCTTCGCAGCCGCCGCTGCGGCGTTACTGCATCCGGTGCCGGGAGGCGGCCAGGGACCGACGCCAGATGTTCAGCACTTCACCGTCAAGGACGGACTGGCGCAGAGCTGGGTGTCTTCGGTCGCCCAGGACTCCTCGGGCTTCATGTGGCTGGCCACCAAGCGGGGGCTCCAGCGGTTCGACGGCCACGCGTTCGTCTCGTACGCGGTACTCGACACCGGCGCACCAGCCGAGCTGAGTGGCGAAACCGGACGGCTCAACCTGGACCGGGCCGGTCGCCTGTGGGTCGCCACTCCCTCCGCCCTCCTGACGATGGACTCGCCCGGCCGCTGGCAGCGGTTCCCGCTGCGCGAGCGGCTCACCGGCTGGCACGAGGACTCCGGGGGGAACGTCTGGTACGCCGACGTGGAGGATGTCCGCGTTATCGAGCGGGCAGCGGGAGCGCCGGTCGTGCGAAGCGTCTATCGGACGGACCAGGGGGGCCTCCTGGTCTCCATCGTGGAGCGCGCGGGGCTCGTGTGGGCCTTCTGGGCGGACAGCAGCGTGACGGTGGCGATCCGCGTGAATCCCCGGTCTGGCGAGATCATGCGCTTTCGTGTGCCTCATGTGCATTCTCCGAGTGCGGCGCGCGAGGATGAGCGGGGCCGTGTGTGGATCGTCGGCGTGGGTGGCGGGGCCGTTCTCGCCCCGGCGGACTCGGTCTTCCGATCTGTCGGTGCCCTGCGGGGTGACACCATCAACGACCTGGTCGCGGCCGACGGCGGCGGACAGATCCTGCTTGGAAGAGACGCCATCCTTCGTCTCGACGCCGGCGACCGCATCACGGGACGCTGGAGCCCGGCGGGCGTCTTCGAGTCGACCTCCCTCTTCCAGCAGCTCGCCGTGGATCGCGAGGGCGGGCTCTGGCTTCCTTCGCTGACGCGCGGGGTGTTCCGCGTCGATCTGCGCGGGCCACTCTTCGAGCACCTCGCTCGGCGCACCGCGCCCGAGCTGATGCTGGCGAGCGATTTCGTCGTGGCGCTGCACGAGGATCGTAGAGGGACGCTGTGGATCGCGACCCTTGGTGGAGGTCTCACCGCCGTGGCGCCCGATGGCGCGGCGCGCACGTTTCGACACGTACCCGGTGATGCCTCGAGCCTCGCTTCCGACGAGGTTTGGGACATCCACGAGCATCGCGACGGTGCGCTCTGGGTCGGCACCAACGGGGGACTCTGCGCGGTGCTGCCCCGCGGATACTTCCGCTGCTACCGTCCGCCCTGGGGCTCGGGAGTCATCGGTGGAATCACGGAGGACGATGCCGGCCGGCTCTGGATCGCTGACTATGGCACGGCCGTGGCTACCTTCGACACGCGCAGGGGCACGTTCGGGCCGCCGACGCGGCCGCTCGGTGGCACCGCCTTCGTCGGCCTGCATCTCGATCGGCAGACTGATCTGCTGTGGATCGGCACGCAGAGCGACGGACCGCTGCGCGCCCGAGTCTCCGCCGGGGTGGTGACGGAGAAGCCGCGCCCCATGCGCGAGCGCGACGGAACGAACTCCGGCGCCTATGACTTCCACCGGGATGCTCGCGGGACCTTCTGGGTGGCGTCGGATCGAGGCCTGGAGCGATGGGATCCCGGGCGCGACACGCTGGAACGGGTATCTCCGCCGGCGCTCGAGGGCACGACGGTCTTTTCGATCGAAGAGGATTACGACGGTCATCTCTGGCTTGGCACGTCGCACGGGCTCGTTCGCTATGCCACCGACGGTGGCGACTCGCGTCGATTCGGCCCGCGGGAGGGACTGCAGAGCGGTGAGTTCAACCGCGGCGCGGCGCTGCGGCGTCGCAGTGGTCAGCTCGTCTTCGGCGGGGTGGACGGGATGACCCGCTTCCGACCCGAGGATGTCGTCACGCGCACGCTGCCGCCGCCGCTCGTATTCACGCGCTGGAGCAGGCTGACGTCGGCGGGGACGGTCGAGGCCCCCGTATCCGGTGCCGAAACGCTGGTGACCGGACCCCGGGACGGCGCCTTCACGATCGAGTTCGCCGCCCTCACCTTCGGCGCGCGCGCGCTCCGGCGCTACCGTTACCGCCTCGAGGGTCTCGATCCCGACTGGATCGAAACATCGGAGCCGCGGGTGACCTACGGCGCGCCGCGCGCGGGACGATACGTCTTTCGCGTCGAGAGTGCTGTGGGCGAGATCGGCGAGGGCGCCGCTCCTTCGATAGCGATCGGGATCCGCGTGCTGCCACCCGTGTGGGGGACACTCTGGTTTCGCGCTCTCGCGGTGATGCTCGTCGGAGTGGCGCTCTGGGCGTTGCATCTGGCACGGTTGCGATCCGCCGTGGCGACCGAGCGGTTGCGCCTTCGGATTTCGCGCGATCTGCACGACGAGGTCGGCTCGGGGCTGAGCAGCCTGGCGCTTCTCTCCGATACGGTGGCGGCCTCCACGAGGCTGGGGGACCGCGAACGGGGCCAGCTCGCGCGCATCGGCGCCTCGGCGAGGAGCATGGTCGCGGAGCTGCGCGACATCGTGTGGGCGATCGATCCGGGCAACGACCGGCTCGACGACGTGGTGGACCACATGCACGACAGTGCGGGCATCCTGCTCCAGGGAATGCGCGTGACGTTCCACGCGCCCTCCGGCAGCGCGCTCGCGACACGGCTCGCCATGACGGCGCGCCGCGAGCTGCTGCTTCTGTACAAGGAGCTGCTGCACAACGCCTCGCGCCATGCCGGCGCGAGGGAAGTCGCGATCACGATCGAGGTCGGCCGCAGCGAGCTCACACTGACGGTCGCGGACGACGGCGAAGGCTTCATGCCCGACGAAGTCCGGCGGGGGACCGGGCTTCGAAGTGTGCGTGAACGCGCCACGCGCGCAGGGGGGCGGTTCGAGCTCGAGAGCGCGCCAGGTCGGGGAACGACGGCGCGCGTGTCGCTCCCGCTGACGTGAACGCGTCATGAATCCTGGCGCACAGTGGCGTACCGTTCGCCGAATGACCCCCCTCCTCTGGCTCGTGGAAGACAACGCCCTCTATCGGGAGACCGTGAGTGAGGTGTTGCGGGGAAGCGGTCGCTTCCGCGGCGTGCGCGAGTTCGCCGATGGCGAGAGCGCGCTCACCAGGTTCGACGGACGGGGGGAGATCCCGCAGCTGGTCCTGATGGACATCGCTCTGCCCGGAATGAGCGGTATCGACTGCGTGCGTGCCCTGCGGCAGCGGACTCCCTCCGTGCCCGTCGTGATGCTCACGGTGCACCAGAGCAATGACCGGATCTTCGAGGCCATCTGCGCAGGGGCCTCGGGCTACCTTCTCAAGTCGACGCCCGGTTCCGAGATCGTGAGCGCGGTGGAGCGCGTGTTGGACGGCGGCGCCGCGATGGACGCGCAGATTGCGCGGCGTGTGCTGGAGATGTTCGCGCGAATGGCTTCTCCGGCGGCCGACTACGGCCTCTCGGACCGCGAGCGGCAGATTCTCCAACTCCTCGTGGACGGACTCACGAAACAGCAGATCGCCGCGAATCTCGATCTGAGCCCACACACCATCGACGGTCACGTGCGCAACATCTACATGAAGCTCCACGTGAACAACCGCAGCGGCGCCGTGGCCAAGGCGCTCAGGGAGCATCTGCTGTAGACGGCCGCTGCCGCGCATGGCGAAGGAGGAGGTCAGCGGCCAGGTCCGTTCATCTGACCGCTGTCCATGACCCGGAACCGCCCTGCCGGGTGTACGTGCCGCCCATGGATTTGCCGTCCGCGGAAACCGCCCCGGTGAAGTTCACCTGCCCGATGCCGTTGAACGCGATGCCGGCCGAAATCGCGAGACCGCTCAGCGTGCCGCTGCCCGAGCCGCTGGTGCTATACGGACAGTTGATTCCATCGAGGCCGCCAGACACCGTGAAGCTCGCGCCCTGCTGCTTGAAGTTGATGAGCCCGTGGCACATCCCGTCGACATGCAGGGCCCACACGCCGTCGATGTCGAGAGCTTCCTCGTCCGCCGGATACTGCAGATCGATCGTCGCGAGCGTCACTGCCCCCTCGGTCGACTGCACGTAGTTGGACGCACAGGTGGAAGTCGATCGTGCGATCTCGAGTCGGTGCGTGCCAGTCGCGTCGGGGTCGATGCCAGCCGCGGAGAGCAGCTGCTGACCGTGAATCGTGACCGGTGCGGCGAAGAAGTTGCCATTGGCGCCCGGATTCAGGCGCTGCAGCTCGACTCCACCAACGGTCAGGATGAGCTGATCCGCGGCGAAGGCGCCGTCGGCACACCGGAAGGCGCGGACATCCTGACTCAGGACCAGCGACCCGCCGCGCACACCCTGAGCGCTTGCCGTGCGGGAGACCGAGCCGGGCGAGCTGCCGCCCCCGAGTGTGCCCTGGCCCTTCTGGGTTCCGTCCGATTCGGTCAGCTGCCAGCCCAGTCGTGTGGCACAGTACTGAAGGTCCTGCAGGACGTCGTCCTCCGTGAATGAAGCGCCGCCGCCCTCCGCCAACTCGAGGCGCAGCTGGCCGAGGAAATCATGCTTCGAAGCGGCACGGCACGCCGCGTACGCGCTCGCGCGCAAGTGGTTGAACAACGGGACCTCTGCCTCATTCTCCAGGCGGGTATCGAGCAGGTCGGCCCCAAGGAGAACGGCGTCGCCGCGCACCTCCTGGATGAAATCCACCTCGTCCAGCAGGCTCGGAAAATCGGTGGTGAAATCCGGCTGATTGAGGCGCGCGATATAGAAGTTCGTGAACTGCTCAAGCTTGATCGTGTAGAGATCACCGAGTGAAAGCGGCGGCAGGCAGGCACCCGCGCGAATCTCCTCGACCATCGCTTCCCAGGATGCCACGGGACTGAGCAGGTTACCCAGCTTGCGATAGTCATCGATGACGGTGTTGCTGGCGACATCGACCGCATTCTTGTAGGCGATGCACGCCGTGGAGAACATCGCGTTGATGATGGGTTGCGCCAGCGCGTGGAAGAGTGGAGTGGCCTGCTTCGCCAGGAGACTCTGGAACCCATCGATGAACGCGAGGACACGTTCCGCGACTGGGTCATTGAGGAGCCCGATGAGGGCGAGCTGCAATGCGGTCAGGTCTGCCGCGATCTCGCTCATCACGGCGCCGTAGTTGCTGAAGCTCGTGAGCTCGCCACGGACCAGCGCCGCGGCCGTGTCCGGGCCGCTCCCGGCGACTGGAATCCACGTTCCGTCGACCCACTTATGGACCCACACGAACGCTTTCTGGTCGGCCAAGGCGGCGGACAGGGCTCCGTGCCTGATGGTGAGCTCCACGGGTTTGCTGAACTGCGCACCGCTCGGCTCGAAGTGGTACGCGGAGCCGGGGATCAGCCGCGGATCCGAGGGCAAGGAAGTGGGCGTTATGACGACTGCTATCGAGGCCGAGACCGCACCCGGCGGGAAGACCAGCGTCACACGTCCGTCGGCGCTCGTGACCGTCCCACCCGCCGTCGTGATCGTGGTTCCCACCGGCGCGGGATCCGTTGCGTCGCTGCCGCAGGCGGCCGGCACCCATGCCGCGAGCGCGAAAACCAGCCGATATCGGCTCATCCCGATTCTCCGTGATAGCTCGAGGGGTCGTGTTCCGGACTCAGCCGCTACGGGCGAAGCGGTCGCCATCATAGAGGTCACCGGGCCCCCGCACATGACGTGTTCGCGTCATGTCTCCCGGGTTCGGCGGCGCGGGGCCTCCTGGTCGTTCCGGTCCATCCAGGGGGCACCGTGGGATGAGGCGAGGCAAGGGCGCGTGAGGACCGACTGGACGGAGGGTCGAAAGTGCGCTCTCTTCTCTGGGCAGCGTCCCGAGCCGGCTCCGCTCTTTCCCCTCGCACCCACGGCATCCATGCACGGTCAATTCGTCTGGTACGAGCTCACCACGCCCGACCCCGCCGCCGCGCAGCAGTTCTATCCGGCGATCACCGGCTGGGGCACGCAGGCGTTCGACGCGGACTACACCATGTGGACGAGCCGTGGTGTTCCCTACGCGGGCATCTTCAGGCTCGGTCCCGAGCAGCAGGAGCAGGGGGTTCCACCCAACTGGATGCCCTACATCGAGTCGAGCGACGTCGACGAGACGGCGCGTCTGGCGCGGTCGTTAGGCGGTGCGGTCGTCGTCGAACCCGGTGAGATACCGGATGTCGGCCGCTTCGCGGTCCTGCGCGACCCGCAGGGCGCGACCTTCGGGATCTACCGGTCACACCGCGCCTCGCGGGCGTGGGACGGCTCCCAGGTGCCGGGGCAGTTCTCCTGGCACGAGCTGATGGCGACGGACTACACGAGGGCTTTCGCGTTCTACCAGCGGCTCTTCGGCTGGGAGAAGATCGACGAGATGGACATGGGCGACGGCTTCACCTACTTCATGTACGGGAAGGGCGGGAAGATGTACGGCGGGATGTTCAATCGTCCGCCGGAGATGGGATCGATGCCGCCGTTCTGGCTCAGCTACATCTTCGTGAAGAATGTTCAGCAGGCGGTGGACATCGCGACGAAACGTGGCGCGACCCTGGTGCGTGGTCCGATGCCGATTCCCGGCGGGATGATCGCCATTCTCGCGGATCCTCAGGGCGCGGGATTCGCCGTGCACCATGCGGACGCTCCCGCCGCGGCGCCGGCGGAGCGGAAGCCCGCGAGCCGGGCGGCGCAGGGCGCGGCGCGGCCCACGGCCGCCGGTGGCGCCAAGACGACGGCAAAGGGCCGCGCGAAGGCGAAGGCGAGGCCGAAGGCGGCGGCGAAGAAGAGCCTCACCGCGAAGCGGCGGCGTGCCGCGAAGAAGCGCGTCGCGAAGCGGGTCGTGAAGAGGCGGGTCGTGAAGAAGCGGGTCGTGAAGAGGCGGGTCGCGAAGAGGCGGGTCGCGAAGAGGCGGGTCGCGAAAAAGCGGGTCGTGAAGAGACGCGTGGCCAGACGGCGCGTTGCGAGGAAATCAGCGGCGAAGCGGCGTCCGTCGAAGGCGTCGCGCCGGGCCGGGGCTCGGCGGCGGCGGTAGGATCAGAGCTCGGTCGGCGCGGCGCTGTCCCACTCGCTCAGGGCCAGCGACCCGCAGATCCAGTCGAGGGCCTTGAGCCGCGTGGTGAGGACGGTGGCCGCGGCGGCGTGCCCCGGGGGCGTCGTCCGAAGACGCGCCGCCAGGGCATCGCGCGCCGCGGCGATCTCCCACTCGGGACGCAGCGTCGCTTCCTCGAGGAAGGCCTCGATCGCCGGCGCCTCGTTCTCGCGAGCGCCGATGGCGTCCATCAGAAGGCTCCCCTCGGCTTCGTCATCGCTCTCCGGCAGATCGGCCAGCCTGCCTAACGCCCAGAGCAGGGCGACGAGCGCGTCGGCTTCCTGCCGCGCCATCCGCTGATCCTCCGGGGAGAGGTCGTCCGCGCCCGACTCGAAGATGCGACGCTCGCGGGGGGTGAGCGCGCGCCAGAGCCCCAGGCTCTTCAGGAGGTCGATCGTCACGGCGCCGAGCTCGGTCATGCCGCTCGAGAACTCCTTCATCTCGTCGCCCGCGGCGAAGGGCGCGAAGAGCGACATGAGGCCGCTCATCGACGTGAAGACGATCCGCTCGATCTCGTAGTGCAGGATGAGCGCGCGACCGGCGACGGTGCGGGCATCGGGAGCGACTGCCTCGTACGGAATCATCGGCGCGCGAACTCCTGGGGAACCGGCCAGCGAGCGAAGGATGTGAGGACGGCAAGTGCAGCAGTGTCCGCTGAAGACGCGGTCCCGTGGACCGGCGTCACCCCGGAGCGGGGAATGTCTGGCGGGTCAGTGAACGGATGTGACGCGGATCGCCAAACGGGTAACCCGTGCGACGTCTCGCTCGCCCCGAGCGATGCCTAACGAGACGCAGAACGGCTCGAGCGGCGTTGCGCCGGCGGGCCGGCACGGTGGCCGGCGCACGATCTGCGTGACCTCGTCCCGTTCACTGTCACGGCTCACGCGTGACCCCATCCACCCCCTGCCACCCCCCGTCCACATCGCGGTTCTGCGGCACCCCCTCGGCCGGCAACCCCACATCGTGATCCCGGCCCCCGCCGGCGTCGTCCACAGATCACGCGGCCGGATGCACCGCGGATGGCGGGAAATGGCGTGGCCGCCCGCCACCGCCGGCGCGTCCGGGGCTGGGCGGACGGCCGGCACTCGTCCCACCAG
>DATIGO010000156.1:0-14597 GCA_035454665.1 Gemmatimonadaceae bacterium
GGATCGCTCCGTCGCACCGGCGGCGCTCGCCGTGCTGGCCTTCCCCCTCTCTCTCGTGGCGGAGCCCCGGAGCGCGGCACCGGTCGTCCATCACGTGGCGTCGGCGGTGGTGATCGACGCCCCGCCCGAGGCGGTCTGGCCGCACGTGGTGGCGTTCGAACCCATCCCCGAGCCGACGGACCTGCTCTTCCGTTCGGGCATCGCGTATCCGCGCTCCGCGCGGCTCGCGGGCACCGGCGTGGGCGCGATCCGGTACTGCGAGTTCAATACCGGCGCCTTCGTCGAACCGATCACGGCCTGGGAGCCGGGGCGCCGCCTCGGCTTCGCCGTCGTCGAGCAGCCGGTCCCCCTGCGCGAGCTCACCCTTCACAACGACGTGTCTCCCCCGCACCTCACAGGGTATCTGCAGACGCGACGCGGGGAGTTCCGGCTGGTGCCGCTGCCGGACGGTCGGACGCGCCTCGAAGGGAGCACGTGGTACGAGCTGGACATGGCGCCCGCCGGCTACTGGCGCATGTTCAGCGATTACATCATCCATCGCATTCACCTTCGCGTCCTCTCGCACATCAGCGCCGAGGTCGGGCGCGATCGCTGATCTGGAGTGATGGTCACACAGGTCGATGCGGCGTGCTACCCACTCGCATCGTCCGGATGCGTCAGGAGAGATCGATGACCCGCGACGGACCGCCCCCCGCCTGGCTCGACCGCACCGATTACACCTTCGCTCCGCACTGGGCCACGCTGCGTGAGGGGCGGATGCACTACATCGATCAAGGGGAGGGCGCGCCCGTGGTGTTTTCGCACGGGACGCCGACCTGGAGCTACGAGTACCGCCACATCATCCGCGTGGTCTCGCACGCGTTCCGATGCATCGCGCCGGATCACCTGGGCTTCGGCCTGTCGGAGCGCCCCGCGGCCGCCTCCTACACGCCCGAGGCCCACGCCGCGCGATTCCGGGAGTTCGTGGATGGCCTGGGGCTCGCGCGTTTCTCCCTCGTGGTGCACGACTACGGTGGGCCCATCGCGCTCCCGATGGCGCTGGATGGCCGCGTGGAGCGGCTCGTCCTGATGAACACGTGGATGTGGCCCTTCGATGACGATCCCAAGATGGCGAGGCGCGCGAAGCTGGTCTCCGGAGCGTTCGGCCGCTTCCTCTACAAGCGAATGAACGCGTCGCTGCGCCTGCTGACCCCGTCCGCCTATGGCGACCGGCGCAAGTTGACGCCGCACATTCATCGGCACTACCTCGAGCCGTTCCGTGATCCTGCGTCGCGCGTGCAGGTCCTCTGGCCGCTGGCCCGGGCGATCCTGGGCTCGAGCGCTCACTATGCGTCGCTCTGGGAGCACCGCGAGCGGCTCGCCGCGATCCCGACGCTGATCGTATGGGGGATGAAAGACACGGCCTTCCGGCCCAATCAACTCGATCGCTGGAAGCGCGCACTGCCAGAGGCGCGGATCGTGCAAATCGCCGAGGCAGGCCACTGGCCGCACGAGGAAGCGCCATCCGAGGTGGCGGCGGCGATCGACTCCTTCCTGCGCGCGCGATGAAGGTCGACTCTCAAAATTCGACTCTGACCCCCATTACGCGAAATGCGACTCTGACCCCCATTTCCTCCGTTTCCTCGGCAAACATGAAGCGGTACCAGAGCGGGAGTGGCCAAACTCCTGACCCGATAGCATGTTAGCAGCGGACATTTCGTGAGGTCGCTCATGCGCATCCGGCTCGGTCTCGCCCTTCTCCTCTCCGCCCCACCTGCTGTCCAGGCTCAGGCCCCGCGGGATCCATCGCGTGAACTGGACGCCTACGTGGCCAAGGCCGTGAAAGAGTGGAACGTCGCTGGTTTCGCGATCGCGGTCGTGCATGACGGGCGCCTCGCCTTCGCCAAGGCGTATGGCGTGCGCGAAGTCGGGAAGCCGGAGCCGGTGGACACGCAGACGATCTTCGCCATCGCATCGACCACGAAGGCGATCACGGCGGCGGCGCTCGGGATGCTGGTGGACGAGGGAAAGGTCCGGTGGGACGATCCCGTCACGAAGCATCTGCCGGGCTTCCAGATGGCGGATCCCTACGTCACGCGCGAGGTCACCGTGCGCGACCTGCTCACGCACCGCGCCGGGCTACCTAACGCCGACTACCTGTGGACGGCTGGCGACAACTCGCGCGACGAGGTCGTCCGGCGCGTGCGCTTCATCCAGCCCGCGTATTCCCTGCGTGCCGGCTACAGCTACCACAACGTGATGTACACCGTGGCCGGCGAGGTCGTCGAGGCGGCGAGCGGGATGTCGTGGGACGACTTCGTGCGCACCCGCATCTTCGAACCGCTTGGGATGAGCCGCTCGGTGACCACGCTCGCGGCCGCGGAGGGGAGGGATAACCGCGCGGCGCCCCACTGGCCCGCGGGCGACACGCTCCGGGTGATCTCCAACTCGCTGGCCGATGGCATCGGCCCCGCCGGCTCGGCGTGGTCCAGCGTGGCGGACATGTCCCGCTGGGTAAAGTTCCTCCTGGACACCGGCCGCGTGAACGACCGGCCGCTCCTGCGGCCACAGACATGGGCGGAGCTCTTCCGCCCGCACACGATTCTGCCAGGAGGCGGCCAGGGCTCGCCCATCGTCCGCCTGACGAGGCCCCACTTCCGCACCTATGGCCTGGGGTGGTTCCAGCAGGATTACCAGGGACGGCAGGTCGACTTCCACACCGGAAGCCTGAACGGGATGATCGCGATGAACGGTCTGATTCGCGAAGCGGGCCTTGGAGTCTACATGCTCGGCAACACCGACCACGCCGAGTTGCGACACGCGCTCATGTACAAGGTGTTCGACCTGTTCCTCGGTCTCCCCGCGCGCGACTGGAGCGCCGAGCTGCTGGCGCTGTACCGGGCCGATGCAGCGCGCACCGATTCCATGAGCCGGCGCAATCAGGCGCAGCGCATCGAGGGGACCCGGCCGTCTCTCCCGATCGACCAGTACGCGGGCACCTACACCGACTCGCTCTACGGCTCGGTGGTCGTCACCGTCGAGGAGGGCACGCCGCGACTTCGGCGGAGCCCCGCGCAGGCCGGTACGCTGGAGCACTGGCAGTTCGACACGTTCCGGGTCCGCTGGGACGACTGGTGGCGCGGCCGGTCCACGGTCCAGTTCATTCTCGCGCCGAACGGCACGATGGACCGGCTTGAAGTGGGGGGGCACATACTGGAGAAGGTCAGGCGATAGACGTGCGAAGCCGCAGGATCCGACTCCAAAATCCGACTCTGACCCCCATTACGCGAAATTCGACTCTGACCCTCATTACGGCGAGCGCGCGGATTTCCTACGACGCCAGGAGCTCGAACGCGATGCGAAGCCCCACCAGCGTCAGGTGGGGCTCCACGCGCTCGATCGTCGTACAGTACGGCTGCACCAGCGGGGCCAGGCCGCCGGTGGCGACGACCAACGGGACCTGCGACGTCGGCCACTCGGCCTTGATCCGTCTCACGATACCGTCCACGGCCTCTGCGGCACCGAATACGACGCCGGAGCGGATGCAGTCCTCGGTGCGGCGGCCGATCACGCGCGCCGGGGCCACGAGCTCCGTGGCCGGCAGCTTCGACGTGCGCCGGAAGAGCGTCTCCGCGGAGGTCCGCACGCCGGGCGCTATGACCCCGCCCAGGAAGACCCCGTCCGCGGTAATGCAGTCGTAGGTCGTCGCGGTTCCCAGGTCCACCACGATCGTATCCCGCTTGAAGAGCCGGCTGGCCGCGAGCGTGTTCACGACGCGGTCGGCGCCCACGGTCAGCGGCTCGAGCACGTCGAGCCGGATGGGCAGCGGCGACCCGGCGTCGATGATGACGGCCGGCGTGCCGAACAGGGACTCGCACGCCTCGCTCAGCGTTCCGGTCATGGCTGGCACGACCGACCCGATCACACTGCCGTGAATGCCATCCGCCGCCGCGCCGATCGCGCTCAGCAGCCCGCGCAGCACGAGCGCGACCTCGTCCGGCGTGCGCGACACGTCGGTCACGACGCGCCAGTGCGAGCGCAGCGCCTCCCCGTCGAAGAGGCCGATCGTCGTTTCGGTGTTGCCCACGTCGCAGACGAGAATCACGGCGGATCTCCTTCGAGCACGAGTGAGCCTTCGCGGCAGTGCACGGGTCCCGTGGCGGTCACGATGACGATCGCGCCGTCGTCCGCGATGCCCGCGACGCGCCCCGGCTGCGGCAGCCGGCAGACACGGCCCGCCGCGATGTCGCGCCGGCCGAACTCCCGCACCTCCCGCTCCGCGAGCGGACCGCGCCCCGCCGCGGCCGCGCGCACCGCCGGGATCAGCTCGCCCAGTATCTCCGGGCGCGCCGCCCCGCCACCTAACGCGGCGGCCCCGCGGATCTCTCGCGGGGGCCGTACATTCACGCCAACGCCGATCGCGACCCAGTCGGGCCGGCCGTCACGCCAGCGCGTCTCCACCAGGATCCCACCCAGCTTTCCACCCAGGAGATACAGATCGTTCGGCCACTTGAGCCCCACGGTGACCGGCGCGAAGCGATCCAGCGCGCGCGCCACCCGGAGCCCGACCCGAAGGGAGAGCACCTCCACGGCCCTCGGATCGTTCGGCCGCTCGATGAGCGTGAACCAGATTCCCGCGCCGGGTTCCGCCGACCAACGGCGGCCCGCACGTCCCCGCCCCGCCCGCTGCGCGTTCGCCAGGACGAGCGTGCCCGCGGGCGCCCCGGCACTCGCCAGCTCGTGCGCCACGTCCATCGTCGAGCCGACCTCTTCGAGCAGCGTCACCCGCGGCAGAGCCAGCAACTCCGCCAGCGCAGCCCCCGGGAGGCCGTCGTACGCCGGCACGGTCGCGAGCTCAGCCACGGTACGCGAGCAGGGCCAGTACCGCGACCCCGAGCATCACGCGATACAGCGCGAAGATCCCGTAGCTGTACCGCGCCACGAATCGCAGCAGTACCGCGATCGCGAGCCAGCTGCTGATCGCCGCAGCCGTCACCCCGACGACGAGCGGGAGCACCGGTTCCCCGGCCACCACGGCCTCGGGCGCCTTCAACACGGCCGCCGCGAGCGTCACCGGAAAGCTCATGAGGAAGCTGAAGACGGCCGCGCTCTGGCGGTCGAATCCCAGCAACCGCGAGGCCGTGATGGTCGATCCCGAGCGCGAAACACCCGGGATGAGCGCCAGTGCCTGTGCGATCCCCACGAGCAGCGCGTCGCGCCCCCGCATCGTGGGGAGGGCGCGGTCGCGGCGCGACAGCCGATCTCCGAGCCACAGGGCCAGGCCCATCAGCATGAGGTTCACCGCCACGAGCCGGGGCGACCGGAAGGCCGTCTCGGCGAGATCCTGCACCGTGAACCCGGCGATCGCCGCGGGAATCGTCGCGATGATCAGGAAGATCACCCGCCATTCGTCCGGCGTCCTCACGGATCGGTGCCGCACGATACCGATCCCCGAACGGACCAGCGCGACCCACTCGCGACGGAAGTACCATCCGACGGCGAACAGGGTCCCCACGTGCAGCGCCACGTCGAACGCGAGCCCCGAATCTCCCCACCCCAGGACCCACGGGGTGAGCATGAGATGCGCCGAGCTGCTGATGGGAAGGAACTCGGACAGACCCTGGACGAGACCAAGAATGAGCGCCTGAAAAGTCGTCATGCACCGACGATGCTGGCGTCCACCCGCCGCGAGCGACGGCTCGCCAGCGCATCGTCGTAGAGTGCTTCGTACAGCGGCACGATCCTGTCGCGCGAGAACCGCTCGCGCGCGTCGGACGCGCCCAACCGGCTCATCGCTTCCCAGCGGGCCGCGTCGCCCAGGATCTCGATGGCCGCCCGCGCCATCGCGTCGATGTCGCCCACGCGAAGGAGCGCGCCGGTCTCGCCATCGCGCACGACCTCCGGCAGGCCGCCCGCCAGGCTCCCCACGACCGGCACCCCGGTCGCGAGCGCCTCGAGCGCGCTGAGCCCGAACGACTCCCGGTCACTCGGCAGCAGGAAGAGGTCCGACGAGGCGAGGAGCGGCGCCACCGCCTCGATGCGCCCCGGGAAGTGCACCTCGTCCTCGAGGCCGAGCTGCTGTGCCTCCTCCTCGGCGTCTCCGCGATCGGGCCCGTCACCCACCATCACGAGTACACTGGGAATCTCCTCGCGGACCTTCGCGAAGATCCGCACCACGTCCCGCACGCGCTTCACCGCGCGGAAGTTCGAGATGTGGATCAGGATCTTCCGGCCGTTGTACTGCTTGCGCAGGAGCGGCTCGTGACGCGAGCGCTCGTACTGTTCCGGATCGATGAAGTTGTGGATCACCACCACGTCGCAACCCGTGCACCCGAAGGTGAAGATCGTCTCCTCGCGGAGAAAGTGCGACACCGCCGTGATCCGGTCCGACTTCTCGATGGAGAACTTCGTGATCGCGTGGAACGAGTGATCCTGTCCCACGATCGTGATGTCCGTGCCGTGCAGCGTGGTCACCACCGCCACGTCGTCGTGCGTCTCGTGCAACATCTCGCGCGCGATCCACGCGCTCGTGGCGTGCGGGATCGCGTAGTGCACGTGCAGGAGATCGAGCTTGTGCGACTTCACCACCTCGTGCATCCGCACGGCGAGCGCCAGGTCGTACGGCGGGTACTCGAAGAGCGGGTACTTGCCGACGTCGACCTCGTGGAAGAAGACGCCCGGCAGAAACGAGGGGAGCCGGAAGGGCTGCTTGTACGTGATGAAATGGATCTCGTGGCCGCGCTGTGCGAGCGCGATCCCCAGCTCGGTCGCCATCGCCCCCGAGCCGCCGTAGGTCGGATAACAGGTGATTCCGATGCGCACCGCTACTCGCCTCCCTGCCACCACGCCAAGAGTCGGTCGAACGCGTCGGGCGCGCCCGGATCGAGCCGCGGCGTGCCGGCCGGCAACTGGTGCCGGAACCATGTTCGTTGTCGCTTCGCGTACTGTCGCGTTGCCACGATCACCTGCTCGCGCGCCGCCGCGAGGTCCAGCTCCCCGCTGATCACCCGCCGCAGCACATCGTATCCCGTCGCGGTCCATGCGGGGGCTCCGGGCGCCACCGTAGCGGCCAGGGTCCGCACCTCCTCGACCCAACCCGCCGCGAGCATCGCGTCGGTCCGCTCGACGATGGCACCGCCGAGCGCCCGCCCGGGATCGACCACAAGATAGCGCGCGGTCAGCACGGGCGCCCGGCCGCGCGTCGCGTGCAGCTCGCTGATCCGGTGGCCCGTGAGCACGGCCGTCTCGATGGCCCGCAGCAGTTGCGTTCGTCCCAGCGCGGCCCGAGCGGGATCCAGGATGCGACACCAGCGCTGCAGTTCCACGGTGGGACGGGTCGACAGCCAGGTTTCGAGCGCCGCGCGCCGATCCGGATCGAGGGGCGGCGCGTCGAAGAGGGGGGCGAAGAGCGCCCGCAGGTAGAATCCGGTTCCCCCAACCACCAGCGGCTCGCGTTGCCGCTCGCGCGCCGCGGTGAGCCACGAGGGCGCCGCCGCGGCCCAGTCCGAGGCCGAGTACCGCCGGTGCGGGTCAACGAGGTCGATCCCGAAGTGCGGCACGCGCCTCTGCTCGTCAGGCGTCGGCTTGGCCGTGCCGACGTCGAAGCCGTGATACACCTGACGCGAGTCGGCGCTGACGATGGCCGCGTCGACCGCCTGCGCGAGGCGCATTGCCAGCGCCGACTTGCCCGCGGCCGTGGGACCGCAGAGGACGCGAACCGCGCGGGTGCTAGCGCCGGCCGAAACGGCGGTCGAGCTCATCCCATCCCAGCAGCATGATCCCCGTCCGTCCGTGGACGTCGTGCGCCGGCAGTTCGGTCGATGCCAGCGCGCGCAAGAGCGCGTGCATCTCCTCCTGCGACAGCGCGTCCCCAGCCTTGACGGCGGCTTTGCACGCCATGGTCGCAACGAGGCGCTCGTGGCGCGCGTGCGCCGCGGGCGCGCGGTCCCCACTCAGCGTCGCGAGCGTCTCGCGCAGGCAGCGCAGGGCATCGAATCGCGGATGCGGGAGCGGCACGGCATGCACGATGGCCGAATGGCCGCCAAACGCCTCCAGCTCATAGCCGAGTCGTGTCAGCTCCTCGCGATGCGCCTCGAGCGCCTCGGCATCATCCGGCGAGAGGTGCAATGTCTCCGGGATCAGCAAGCGCTGCGACGGCGCTCCCCCGCCGGAGAGCTCCTGCAGGAAGCGCTCGTAGAGCACGCGTTCGTGCGCGGAATGCTGGTCGATCAGGACGACGCCCTCGTCATGCTCGTAGAGCAGGTACGTGCGGCGGAGCTGCACCAGCGCGGGGAGCGCTGCGGACGTGGCCGCGTCGCGCCCGCCATTACCGTCCGTCGCCCCCGAGGGCGGGGCGTTCTCCCCGAAAAAGGGGCGCACCACGGAGGCGGGAAGCATGGCAAGCGACTCGGGTGCGGCGGGGACTGGCGGCGACCATACACGGGCGCCGCTGCCGAAGACGGCCGCGCTCTCCAGCACTCCCAGCGCGCGGCGCACGGCGTGCTCCACGGCGCGCTCCAGGTTCCAACGGTCGTGAAAGCGGACCTCGGCCTTTGCCGGGTGCACGTTGACGTCCACCGCGTCGCCCGGCATGTCGATCTGCAGGAAGAGCGCGGGGCGCAGTCCGGTGGCGAGCGTCGTGCGATAGGCCGCTTCGGCGGCGCGAATCACCCCCGTGTCACGGATGGCCCGTCCATTCACGATCACCGCCACCCGGC
This sequence comes from Gemmatimonadaceae bacterium, assembly GCA_035454665.1. Lineage (GTDB taxonomy): Bacteria > Gemmatimonadota > Gemmatimonadetes > Gemmatimonadales > Gemmatimonadaceae > DATIGO01. The sequence goes on from DATIGO010000156.1 coordinate 8,697, forward strand.
GCGACGCCGTGCCGACGTCGGCCGGTCGTTCCGCCACCCCGCTCACCCGGACCGGCCCGCGCACGGCGTCCACCTCCACGAATCGCGCGGCGTAGTCCGCTCCCCACAGGGCCGCGATACGGTCGCGCAGGGTACGCGCCGGCGTGAGCATGAGGATCTCGCGGCCGTCGGCGGTGAGACGGAGCCGGAGATCGCGCCTGACGAGCGCCACGGCCGTAACCGCGTCGCTGGCCGCGCGCAGTTCGGAGCGCACCCCACGCAAGAACTTGCGCCGTGCCGGGGTGTTGAAGAAGACGTGCCCCACGCTCACCGTGGTGCCGCGGCGGCGGGCGCCCTCCTCGATGCGCTCGATCTGTCCGCCGGCCGCGCGCACCACCGTGGCCGCGCCGTCCGACACCGCGGTCACGATCTCGACGCGGGCGACGGAGCAGATCGCGGGGAGTGCCTCGCCCCGGAACCCGAAGCTCGCAACCCCGACGAGGTCCTGCGCGCTCCGGATCTTGGACGTGGCGTGGCGTTCCAGCGCGAGCACCGCGTCCTCGCGGTCCATGCCGGACCCGTCATCACTCACGCGGACGAGAGCGCGGCCGCCATCTTCGAGCTCCACGTCGATGGTCGTGGCCCCCGCGTCGAGCGCGTTCTCGATGAGCTCCTTCACGATCGAGGCGGGACGCTCCACGACTTCACCCGCGGCGATCTGATCGGCGACGGCGCTCGGCAGGACGGTGATGCGTGGCACGGAGTGTGGGGACCGTGACGGGGATGCGGAGCCGGGAAGCGTAACCCCGGCGCCGCGACTACTCAACGCCGAGGACTTCGAGGCGCTGCGACTCGAGCCATCCCCGGCGCCCGTCGGCGAGTTGCACGAGCGTCCAGACTCCCTGCTGCCCCCGTATACGCGTCACTTCCCCCATGAGGGTCTCTGCGCCGGCCTCGGCGCCCAGACTGGGCATGGGACGCAGACGGGACGGGCTCACGACGACCGCGTGCTCGCGCCCGGCGAGGATCTCGGTCTGACGAACGCCGGCCAGCGCCACGAGACCGGCCGCCGCGATGCCGGCAACGCCGGGGCGGAACAGCGGGTTCGCGCGACGTTTGATCGCGACGGCGATCACACCCCATCCCAGACACCACAGCGCGCCACCGGCGAGCGCGATCAGCGTGAGGGAGACCGGCGGCACCGCGCTGAGGGCGCCGGACCGGGCCCCCGGGGTGAGGACGAGCAGATCCCGGACGTCCCGCGCCATCGGCTCGAGCCGCATCGCGCGTTGCCAGCCGATGGCCGCTCCCGCGGTGTCGGCGAGTTGCCACGACGCGCTCCCCAGGTTCATCCACGCGTCGGCAGACCGGGGGCGTGCCTCGGAGAGCTCGACGAAAGCATCGCGCGCCTCGACGAACTGTCGCTGATCGTACGCGGCCACGCCCTGACGGAATGCGGCCTCCGCCACGGGATCCGTGCGCGCCGCCCAGGCCGATACCGCGACGATCGGCAGCAGCAGCGCGAGCACTCTCGCGCTCACGGGCGCGCGCGCGGCGAGCGCATCCGGCGCACGGGCCTCGGCGTCGATCTCGCGCACGATCTCGCTGGCGCGGCGCGGCGCATCCGCGGCGATGGTGCCGACGCGCCCGAACACGACCGCGTCGAGCTCCGACAGGAGCGCGTCCGCACGCGACGCGGTGTCCGCCGTGACCCCGGCGTGCCGCAGCGTGCGAACCAGTGTGCGGTGGTCCGACATCGCGGCGGCCGTGGCGTGCACGCGCGCGGCGATCGCGGCGGCGTAGAGGCGTCGGAGCTGCGGCGCCTCGACGGGACCCGGAGCGGCGGAGAGGGCCCGCAGTACCTGCGCGGGCGTCGCAGCCCGCGGGCGTGGCGTGCGCCGCGTCAGGGCGAGCGCGAGGGCCGGCACGGGAGCCACGGCGAGCACGAACCAGTAGGCGCCGCGCGAGGACAGCGGCAGCGGCACCTCGCCGGAGTAGATCCGCCGGATCGCCACGGACGCCGCGGAGTCGGAGACGGCACGCTCCGCGGCGACGGTGACGCCCTGCCGCACCGTCAGTGACTCCGGCCGCGTGATCGCGACCTCGTAGCGCTCAGTCTGCGGATTGAAGTAGGGATAGCGCACGGCGGGCAGCTGCTGCACGCCCGCCTGACGAGGCGTGACGATCCAGTCGAAGTCCTTCCGGCCACGAATCACCACGGCGGAGTTGTCCAGCGTCACGCGCTCGCCGCTCTCCACGACCTCCGCCCAGGCGATCCGCAACGTCGGCCGCGGCAGGAGGGTCACGTTGGCGACGCCATCGACGCTCACCGTGAAGGTGAGGGGATCGCCGACCCGCGCCGCGCGCGTATCCAGGCTCGAGGAGACCGAGAGCTGTCCCACGGCGCCGCGATAGTCCGCGGGCCGCCCCTCGGCCGGTGGCTCGCGCGCCACGAGCGAAAGGGGACCGGTGCGCGCGGAGTGACTCTCCTCGCGCGCGAAGAAGGAGTTGCTGAGCGGCAGCGCGTAGTCGAGGCGCGACGAGGGAATCACATGCGTCCCCGTCGTGAGCGGGAAGAGCGCGCGCTGAAAGACGTGCACGTCGTAGGACTTGGGCCCTACCGTGCGGGTGAAGGACCCCGCCGGCGACGGCAGGTCGAACGCCAGCGTCGAGCGCACCTCGGGCGGCTGGAACTGCGGATTCCGCCGCAGCCGGGCGCGCACCTCCTCGCTGAGGAAGACGCCCACCTGGTACGTGGCCTGCTCCCCGACATAGACCGTCTCCGGGAGCACCATCGCGTGAAACGCCACGTCCTGCCGCGCGTCGACGCGAGCCCGGCTCACGATGGATCGCGCCCCTCCGGGGTCCGCGGCCCCCTGCGCCACCGCCTCACTCGTCAGGCAGGCGAGTGCCACCAGGAGCACCGCGTGCCGCCTCACCAGTCCTTCCCCCGCGGCGGCGTCGCGGGACGCGAATCCCGCTGCTTCTTGCCCTGCACGGAGCGCTCGTCGCGCGCGGCGCTGTTGAGGAGCTGCTCCGCCTGCTGCTGCCCCAGGCCGCCCGCGGGCTGCTCGCGCTGCTGCGGCTCGGGAGACTGTTCGCTCTCGTTCTGATCACCGCCGCCCCCTCCGCCACCCCCGCCGCCCGACTGCTGCTTCCGCAGCGCGAGCTCGTAGTTCCATTTGGCGTCGAGATCGCCCGGGTGCGCGAGCAGGACGCGCTTGTACGTCTCGATCGCGGCGGCCAGGGCACGGCGCGTGCTGTCCGCGCCCTCCACACCGGCCAGGCCGCGCTTGAGGTGCGCAAGGCCGAGGTTGAACTGCGCACGATACTGCAGCTCCGCGTCTTCGGCCTTCGCCGCACGCTCGAGCGGCTCGAGCGCCGTGTCGAGGGAATCGGCCGAGACGAACGCGGTGCCGAGGTTGTAGAGCATCTCCGGGCGCCGGTCGCCGGCGTCGATGACCTCGCGATAGGTGCGCGCCGATTCCGCGTAGCGCCCCAGATTGTACTGCGTCGCTGCGCGCGAGGCGAGGGACCAGGGCGGCGCGCATCCGCTCACGATGAGCAGCAGCGCCACCGCGGTCGCGGCGGCCGGATCGACCGCACGGCGCCCATGGCGCTCGATGCGCCACAGGTCGAGGAGCAGGAGGAGCACCGCCGGCAGCAGGAAGAGCTGATACCGCGGCGTCGCGGTGCGTCCGGCGTCGAACGCCCGCCCCACGCCCTGCAGCGACTGCAGGGCCTGACGGATCCGCGTGGCCTTGTCGCTCTCACCGGCGTCGATGAAGGTCCCGCCGGCCGCCGTGGCCGCCGCCTGCAGCAGATCGGGACGGTACCGGGTGATGACGACCTCCCCATTCTCGTCCAGTTTGGGGACGACGCGATCCCCTTCGCGGATCGGAATGCGTGAGCCTTCCTGCGTGCCGAAGCCCACCATCACGAGGGCGACGCGCGCGTCCTGCGCGCGCCGCGCGGCCTCGAGGATCGCCTGTTCCTCCTCGAAGGCCTCGCCGTCGCTCATCACGACGAGCGCGCGGTCGCCCGCGCTGCGGCTGGCCTGCAGGAGCTCCAGCCCCTGCGTGATCGTGCGCGAGAGCGAGCTCCCGGCCTGTCCCACCACCGAGGGATCCAGGTTGTCGAGGAAGAGCTCCAGCGCGCCATCGTCGATCGTGAGCGGGGTGAGGATGTAGCTGCGCCCCGCGAAGGCGAGGAGGGCGAAGCGGTCGCCGCGCGAATCCGCGCGCAGCCGCCGCACCTCCTGCTTCATCCGCTCGAGCCGGTTGGGACGCTCGTCGGTGGCGAGCATGGAGAGTGACGCGTCGAGCGCGAGCACGATGTCGATCCCTTCCCCCTGGACGATCGACTGCTCGCGTCCCCACCGGGGCCCGGCCAGCGCGAGAAAGGCGAAGAGCATCACACCGGCCAGGCGCGCCGCGCGCCACGTGGGCCGGCCGAGCGCGGCCGACGGAACGAGGCGGACGACGAGGTCGCGCGCGCCGAAGCGGGCGAGGCGCTCGAGCCGGCGGCGGAACGACATGAGGACCACCGCGACCATCGCGATTCCCGCGACGACCGCCACGGCCGTCATCCAGGGCCAGTCGAAGACGCGCATCATGCCGCGCGCTCCAGGGTGTCGGCTGATGCCGCCGCCTGCGCCGCGTGCACCATCTCGATGATCCGGCGGGCGTCCCGGCCCAGCTCGAACGCGCGTTCCGCGCTCACCGGCCGGCGCGCGAACTTCACCAGATCGGCTTCGGCCAGCAACGAGGCCAGGCGCTGGGTGGCACCGAGCTTCTCATGTCGCAGGGCCGCCAGCAACTCGATCGACGTGAGCGAGATGGTGGCCGGCGGCACCACGACCGCGAGGTAGTCGCGCACGATCTCGACGACGAGCGCCACATATCGCGCGCGTTCCCCCGCCTCCACGAGGCCCAGCGCGTCCACGCGCATGAAGGCCCGCTGCGCGGCGGCGAAGGGATCCTCCACGGGAACGCCAGGACGCCTCCGCTTCCAGAGCCACCAGAGCAACGCGATGATCGCCGCGGCGGCCAGCGCGAGCAGCAGCCAGACCCACCATGGCGGCCCGAACGTATAGACTGCGCGCGCGGGTTTCGGGACGCGCAGCGCGCTGTCGGCCGGAAGCACGCTCGCCACGACCACGGAGACATCCGTGATCGGGACCCGGCGGACCCCGATGGTCTCGCGCACGAGGACATCCGCAAAGCGGACCGCGAAGGTCCCGACGTCCCAGGCCGCGACGCGGTAGACGGCGCTCTGGTCCACGGCCGCCGTGTCGGTCGACGGGACGACCTGCACCGGGTCGAGCGCCTCCACGGCACCGCCCGAGTCCGGCGTCTGGGGGAACTCGATCGACGCGCCCCGCGGTGCCCGGATCCGCACGACGATCGTGAACGGGTCGCCCACCGTGACCGTGTCGGGCGTGACCGTCACGCCGCTCTGCACCCGACCGCCTAACGTAACGGCCTGAAGCAGCATCGCCGTGGCCAGGGCCGCTACCACCGGCGCCGCACCCGGCGCTCGCGCGCCCGGAAGAAGCGCAGCAGCGGCTCGATGTAGCCGTCACGCGTGTTGATGCTCACCTCGTCGATGCCCAGGCGGCGCAACAGGTACCGGCGCGCGCGCCGCTCCGCCTCCGCGTTGGCCTCGAACTGCCGGCGCACGCGGGCGTCGCTCGTGTCGATGTCGATCGCCTGCCCGCTCTCCGGGTCGACGAAGCGCGCGAGCCCGATGTCGGGGAGGATCCACTCCGCCGGGTCCTCCACCGGGGCCACCACGATGTCGTGCCGCTGCGCGAGGAGCTTGAGCGGGTGCTCCACCGCGCTCCCCTGCAGGTCCGACACCAGGAAAACGATCGCGCGATGGCGCAGGAGCCGGCTCAGGTATTCCAGCGCCAGCGGGACG
>DATIGO010000157.1:0-4654 GCA_035454665.1 Gemmatimonadaceae bacterium
GCGACGCAGCGCATCGAGACCGATGATTTCGCCGAGCAGGCCGCGCAGGCGCTGCGCAACGTGGTCGCCGCGGTGCGTGCCGGCGGCGGTGAGCCACGGCATCTGGTCCGCCTCACGTGGTTCATCACGAACCGCGACGCCTATCTGACGGCGCGCGCCCGCCTCGGCGCGGCGTATCGCGAGGTCGTCGGCCGGCACTACCCCGCGATGAGCGTGGTCGTCGTGGCGGGCCTGCTCGACCCGCGGGCGCTCGTGGAGATCGAAGCGACGGCGGTCCTGCCGCGCTAGCGCCGGACGAGGGAGCCGTGCGCCCGTCGCGCGCCATGCTGCTGGAATCTCCCGGCTCCCCCCTCACGCCGGCGACGATCGACCCGCCCGACCCCGGACCCGAGGAGGTCGTGGTGCGCGTGCGCGCCTGCGCCGTCTGCCGCACCGATCTGCACATCGTCGATGGCGAGCTGGCACCGCACCGGCTGCCGCTCGTGCCGGGACACGAAATCGTGGGGACGATCGTGGCCGCTGGCACACGCGTGGAAAGCGCGCGCATCGGTGAGCGCGTCGGCATCCCCTGGCTCGCCGGGACCTGCCGCGAATGCGAATACTGCACGAGCGGCCGGGAAAATCTCTGTCCGCGCGCCCGCTTCACGGGGTACGACATCGACGGCGGATACGCCGAACACACGGTGGCCGACGCGCGGTACTGTCACACGCTGCCGGACGGGATCGACGACGTGTCGGCCGCGCCGCTCCTGTGCGCAGGGCTGATCGGCTATCGGGCCTATCGCGCGGCGGGTGAGGGGCTGGACCTGGGATTCTACGGGTTCGGCGCGGCCGCACACCTCATCGCGCAGGTAGCCGTCGCCGACGGACGCCGCGTGCACGCGTTCACACGTCCGGGCGACCGCGCGGGCCAGGCGTTCGCGCGCGAGCTGGGCGCCACGTGGGCGGGGGGCTCCGACGAAATGCCGCCCGGATCGCTGCACGCGGCCATCATCTTCGCGCCGGTCGGCGCCCTGGTCCCGGCGGCACTGCGCGCGACGCGTCCCGGTGGTACCGTCGTGTGCGCAGGGATCCACATGAGCGACATCCCGTCGTTCCCCTATGAGGTGCTCTGGGGTGAGCGCGTGGTCCGCTCGGTGGCGAACCTCACTCGCGAGGACGGGACGCGCTTCCTCGAGCTGGCGGCGCGCACGCCGATCCGGATCGAGACCTGCCCGTACCCGCTCGAGGACGCCAACGTCGCGCTGAGCGACCTGCGCGCCGGGCGCCTGCAGGGCGCGGCCGTGCTGGTGCCGTGAGGGCAGGCGCCCGAGCCCGGCCCGGCGCGGGCGGGGTGCGCGTTAGGCTTTGCGCTTGAGGGGGACCGGACCGATCTTTCACCGATGAGCAGTCCCACGGCGGCGCCACTCGAGTCCACCGGGGCTCGCCAACCCCACCGGCCCGAGTCGCTCGCGCTCATGCTGGGCGGCGGCGGCGCGCGGGGGGCCTACCAGGCCGGTGTCCTCCGGGGCATCGCGAAGCGGCATCCCCACCTGCGCATCCCGATTCTCACGGGCATCTCGGCCGGTGCGCTCAACACCATCTACCTCGCGGCGCATCCGGGGCTGCTTTCGACCGCCGCGGCGGACCTCGTACGACTCTGGCTCACGCTCAGCCCGGATCAGGTCTACGACGTCAAGGCCCGCTCGCTCGGCCGGAACGTCCTGCGATGGGGAATCCGCCTGGTCTCCGGCGGCCATGATCGCGGGGAGCCCACGCGCGGCATGGTGGACACGGCGCCCCTGCGCGCGTTCCTGGCGCGCGCGCTCCCGCACGATGCCGACGGGACCTTCCCCGGAATCGCGAAGAACCTGGAACGGGGTACCCTCGACGCGGTCGCGCTCTCAGCCACGAGCTACACGACGGGGCAGTCAGTGACTTGGGTGCAGGGGCGTGGCATCGAACTCTGGCAGCGCCCGCAGCGGCGGAGCGAGCAGGCCAGGCTCACGATCGATCACGTCCTCGCCTCGAGCGCGCTCCCCATGCTCTTCCCCGCCGTGCGCGTCGGCAGCGAGTGGTTCGGCGACGGCGGCGTACGCCTCACGGCGCCGCTCTCCCCGGCGCTGCACCTCGGCGCCACCCGCATCCTGACCATCGCCACCCGGTACAGCCGCACGCGCGCCGAGGCCGACCGGCCGCTGACGGACGGTTATCCGCCGCCCGCGCAGGTCCTGAGCACGCTGTACAACGCGATCTTCCTGGATCTCGTGGACGAGGACATTCTGCGCCTGCAGCGGATCAACCGGCTGCTCGAGGACCTGCCGCCTGACGGGCGCGAGGGGATGCGCGTGATCGAGATCCTCGTCATGCGCCCGTCGATCGACGTCGGGAAGCTCGCGCGCGAATTCGAGCCGCGCCTGCCGTCCATGTTCCGGTATCTCACGCGCGGCCTCGGAACGCGCCGGACGGCCAGCCCCGATATCCTGAGCCTCGTGATGTTCCAGGAGGACTACCTGCAACGCCTCGTCGAGCTGGGCGAGGCGGACGCGGATGCGCAGCAGGCTCGGATCGACGCCTTTCTGGCGGCTAGCGCCACGGCGTCATCGATGGACGCTTTGCGGGGCGGCGCCGAGGCTGGAATCGCCGACGGCGCGGGGGCCATCCGCCGTTCCGCGGAGCGCGGCGACGGGTTGTAGCGGCTGCGCCACGGAAGAGCCCGGCACTACCGCAGCCCAAGCCAACGTCGCCGGCTCCGAGGCTGCGCTGGAGGTGGCATCGCAATCCACTGTGAATTCATCGCTTGCGCCACTTTGCGAGCCTCCGCTGGGCGAAACGGCTGAGTGCGGCACGGACGGTGCTTCTGGTGACGCACAGCACGCCGGCCCGGCTTAAGCAGTGTGGTAGCCCGCCCGCTCTCCACATTGTGCCGGAGCAATCCGGGGTCGGGTTCGGCGAGCTCCAGTCGATTCTCCGCGGCGCGCCCCCTTCCGCGCCGCTGCAACGGGCCGGGTGCCTTGGGTGTGAGGCATCCGGCCCGTTTCTCTCGCCCGTGGTCGGCAGGGCATGAGATTCGCTCTCTCCCGAGGCGCGACGGCGCCGCCCCTCGCCGCAATTCGACACGCCGGCCATTCCCGTTCCCCACACCCGTGAAGCGTCTGGACAAGGACGAAGCCCTCCCGGCTCCGCTGTACGTGGTCGCCGCCCTCCTCATCGCGCTCCCGGGTATCGATCTCCTCCAGAGTGTCAGTGGAGGGCAGCCGGCGAACGTTCAGTGGCGCTTTGCGACGGTCGGCGTGCTCTCGAGCTACCTGGCCACGCCGCTCCTGGGGACGGCGGTCGCCGTCGTCGTCGCCTCCGTCGCGGGGCATCACGGCGTGAGGCGCGTCCTCGTCGTGGTCTGCTTCACGGCGAGCGCCGTCCTCGTGCTGCTGGCCCTGGGGTTCATCCTCGACGCTCTCCAACTCCGGAGCTCCGTGCGTCCCGACGCGCGCGACAGCTTCGAGGGTGCATCCGTCCGGGCGCTCGCGAAGCTCATGCTCGTGGCGGCCGGTCTGGCCTTCCTCGGCCTGCGCGCACGCCGGATCCGAGGGCCTCACCGCTCTCGTTCCTCGGAGCGCGCGACGCTTCCACTGGTCACCCGGGCCGAGACGGCGCCGCGCGCGCCGGAGCGCCGGGGGCGGGCGAAGGCGCCGGGGCAGGACGACGGTCGCTCGGAGGAGGAGCCGGCTCGTCAGTGAAGGGCGCAGGGCGCTGCGGCTCGACACCATGGCCGTCGAAGCAGTCTCCTCACGGCGCGGATTCGACCGATCGTCCCATCGACGCTTGATCGCGTGTCCGATCCGCACGATACTGCGATACTGCGATTCTGCGTTGCGCGCCCGGGGTTGGCCCCTCATGCGCGGGCGCGTCGAGGAGTGGCACGATGCTCTTCCGCCGACTGCGGGAGTTTCAGGAGAGCCTGCTCCGATCGCCGGCCGTGACCCGCGGTCTCGCGATCAGCGGCGTCGCACATCTCGTGGTGGTGGGGGGTTGGATCGTGACATCGCACGGCGAGGCGGCGGAACGCCCCGGGCCCGCCGAGGTTTTCACTCCCGTGGAGTTCCTCCTCCCCAAGGACCGGATCGTGTCGCTGCGCCCGCAGCAGGAGAAGGTCACGTTCACGTCGCTCACGCCGGGAACGGGGCTGGGCTTCCGCGAGCCGCCGGCGTCCCGATCCGAGGAACCGCGACTGGAGGTCGAGGTGGCCGCAGGGGAGGAGCAGCAGATCGAAGCGGCTGAGGAGGCGCTGGAGAAGCAGCCGCCGATCGAGCTGGGAGATTCGATCAAGCTCGAGTTCCAGGTGGACAGCGCCGCAGTGCGATACGACGATGCCGCGGCGCCGACGTATCCCGAGTCGATGCTGCGGCGGCGCATCGAGGGCGCGGTGGTCGTGCAATACGTCGTGGACACGCTCGGACGCGCCGACACGGCGACCTTCCGGGTGCTGTCCGCGACGCATCGCGATTTCGTGCGGGCCGTGCGCGACGTCCTGCCGCTCATGCGTTTCCGTCCGGCGATGATGGCCAACCGGCGCGTCTCGCAGCTCGTGCAGCAGCCGTTCGCGTTCCGGATCGTGGACACGGTCGCGGCGGTACGTCCCCAGCGCCCGCCCGAGCGCTGAGGGGGGATGCCCGCC
>DATIGO010000158.1:0-3831 GCA_035454665.1 Gemmatimonadaceae bacterium
CCTGCACCGGCAACTCTCGAGGAGCGCCGGTGAGGGTAGTGAGTGGATTGATCCTCGGTCTGAGCGCGCCCGCGGGCAGCGAGGAGCCCAGCCTCTGGCTGTCGCTCCTCGTCGGGGGCGTGGGCCTGGTGCTGCTCGTCGATGCGATTCGCCGGTTGCGGCGCTGACCGCGTGCCGCGGTGGTCTTCAGCGGAACCAGAGACCGATGATCGGGATCAGCAGCGCCGCCCACGCGCCGAACATCCATCGCGTCTGTTGCGCGAGTCGCTGTTCCAGCACGGCCTTGATCCGCTCTTCCGAGGTCTCGATCCGCGCCGTCAACTCCGCGGCGACCCGGTCGATCTTCGCGTCCAGAGCGCTGATCCGCACATCCAGACCGCTGACCCGTGCGTCGAGTTCATTGAATCGACGATCGACGGAGGTACCCGACTCGCTCAGGCGCCGATCCAGCCTGGCCTCCTGCTCCGCCAACCGCTGCTCGAAGTGCGCAGCGAACTCCGCCAACCGTTGCTCGAAGTGCGCAGCGAACTCCGCCAACCGCTGCTCGAATCGCGCGGCGAACTCCGCCAACCGTTGCTCGAGCCGAGCATTGAACTCCGCCAGGCGCTGTTCGAGCTTGGCGTCGAACCGGGAGAAATTGAGCTCGTTCAGCTCGCGGAGATCGGCTCGGTAGGTGGCATCCACGGCGTTGAACCAGTCGACCAGCTCGTTGGCGATTTCCTCGCCGAGTCGGTCGTAGAACTGCTTTGAGAGCCTGGCGGTAACGGGCATGCGAGCGGCGTTCAGGTTGCGGACGCCGCCACTCTACAACCTACGCTCGGCGGGTGTGGCATCGAAAGCCCGCACGTCGAACCCTTCCATCGCGGGCGGACGCTTCAGGCTTCAGCGCCGGGACGCCCGCTTCCGGCGCCTCCCGGTGCTGCGCAGGTAGTCAACGAACGCGCGCAAGGCCGTGAAGCGTTCCGCCGCTGTGTGGGCAACCGGCACAACTGCGCGCTGACGGGTGCGGGACCTCTATTGCTGGGGCACGCTCCTCACCTCACTGCTCACGCAGCAGGTGGCTCAGGTTCATTCGCGATGCCCGAGCGATCGGCAGCAACGACGCCGCCAGGGCCAGGGAAACCAGGCTGCCACTCGCCAGCATGAATGTCAGCGGGTCGGTCGCCGAGATCCCGAAGAGGAGGGGCGCCAGGAGCCGCGCGACCGCGAACGACGCCACAACGCCTGTCAGCGCCCCGACCGCCACGACGACGGCGACTGGACGCGCATGCGTGAGCGCCACGCGGCCAGGCGTGGAACCGAGCGCCAGACGGATCGCGATGACACGCCGCTCCTGCCGGACCGCGCGCGCTGCGACCCCGAAAACCCCCGTTACGGCGAGGAGCAGCGCGACCACGGCGAAGACGCCGACCAGTGTCGAACGAAAGCGCTCGGCGGCGGTGCTGTTGCGCACGAGCCCTTCCATGGTCTCCACACGCGTGACAGGCACTGACGGCGCAACCTCCGCCACCGCACGACGCACGGCGGGTGCGAACGTCGCTGCCTCACAGCGGCCTCCCGCCGCGCAGCGGATCCGCGCCACGAGCATGAGATACGGCGTGTGGTGCTGCCGCTCGGCGAAATAGACGCGCGAACTATTGTCGTCGGCCAGCGTGCGATGGCGCGTGTCGCCCACCACGCCGATCACCTCGTGCCAGGTGTCGTCGAACCGGATCCGCTGACCGAGGGGATTGCCACCCGGCCACAGCAGACGCGCTGCGGTCTCGTTCACGACGACGACGGGCGGTGCGCCTTCGGCGTCGCGATCGGCGATCGTCCTCCCAGCCACCAGGCGCAGCCCCAGGGTTTCGCTGAAGCCAGGCATCACGTGGCTCCGCCCCAGGTTCAGCGATCGCAGCGTGCCGGGCACCCCCGGATCCTCCACCTCCATTTCGCTGCTGCTGTTGCCACCGCTGAAGGGAACCGCGGAACCGATGGCCACGCGCTCGATGCCCGGGATCGCGCCCACGCGACCGGCTACGTCCTCGAAGAGGGCACGCTGCGACTCAGGACTCGCCCAACGCTGACCGGTGGCACCCAGTCCAACGACCAGCAGGCGCGCGGGCGGAAACCCGGGGGAAATACTCGTCAGGCGGTGCAGGCTACGCCCCAGCAGTCCCGCCCCGACCAGCAGAACGAGGCTGAGTGGGAGCTGCACGGCCAGGAGCGCGCGCGAAAGCGCGCCACTGTGCCGCATCGTGGCCCGGAAGCTCCCGCCGCGCATGAGCGCGCTCACGGAGAGCCTGTTGAGCACCATCATGGGACCGAGCGCGGCGGCCACGGCCGCGATCACACCGATCGCGGCTGCGAAGGCCAGGACGCGGGCGTCGACCGCCGTGCCGGCCAGTCGCGAGAGCGGCGCTGGAGCAAGAGCCAGCAACAATCGGGTGCCTCCGACGGCGATGCCGATCCCGACCAGCAGCCCGACGGCGGCGAGGATCAGCGCTTCACCGAGGAGCTGCCGCATCAGGTGGCCCCGCCCGGCGCCGAGGGCGCGCCGCGTGGCGAACTCGCCGATGCGTCCGAGTACCGCCCCCACGAAGAGCGTGGCGACGTTGACGCTCGCGAGCAGCAGCAGGATCGCGGAGGCGCCGAGGAGAAGCAGGAGCGGACGCCGCATGGTGCGGGTCACCTCGTCATGCCAGCGCACGAGACGCGCGCCGCTCTGCCCGGATCCGTCCGGCGCGGCCGTGAGGCGAGCGACCTCGTCCTCCGCCTGACGAGTGGTCGTTCCCGCCGCGAGTCTCCCGACGACGTACCACTCCGTGGCCCCCGGTCGAAGGTCACTCGGCGCCCCGCCACCAGGAATCCAGATCGTCGCGCCGTCGATGCCCGGGAGGCGCGCCTCGGGCGGGAGCACGCCCACGATCTCATACGTGTCGCCGTCGAGCGCGACGGGTCGACCGACCACGTCGGGCGTGGCGCCGAAGCGTGTCTGCCATGTCGCGTGGTCGAGTACCGCAACCCGCGCTCCTGGTGGAACGTCCTCACCCGGAGCGATGAACCGGCCGATCAGTGGCGTGGTGCCGAGCACACCGGCGAGGGAGGCGGAGCTGCGGACGAGCCGCACCTGCTCCGCGCCTTCGGGGCCGCTGAGGACTGCCTGCCCGTTGCTCCAGGCACCAATGGAAGCAAAGGCGGACTGTTGCCGCTGCCAGTCGCGCCAACCGGGATACGAGAACCCCACACGATTCCACATTCCGCGCAGCACGTCACGCTCGCGCCAGGACGGGAGAGTGCGGTGCACGCGCAGGAGCGCGCCTGCTTCCCGGAACGGCAGGGGGCGCAGGAGCGCACGGTCGACGACCCCGAAGATGGCCGTTGTGGCGCCTATGCCGATGGCGAGTGTGGCGATGCACAGGGCCGCGAACGCCGGGCGGCGTCGAAGGGAGCGAATCGCGAAGTGGAGGTCTCGACCCAGCGCGTCCATCGGTCCTCGCTCGTCGGGGATGGAGTGCGACAGTGGCACGGGCTCCCGGGTTGGTAGTCCCCTCCGCGCTGGCGTCGCCACAGCTTCTGCTTGACGAGGTAGGCGCTTGCGCCATTCGGGGGTCGGCGCGGCTCCTCACGCGGGGCGCCGCTGCGGGACCTCCAAGCACTCGCTCCCGTCGGGGGCGTGGCGTTTGGGAGCGTGGCATTCGCGGGGACGGAATGCGAGTCGGCACTCGCTCGGGCTGCCCGACGACCAGCGGCGGCGCGCTCCCGCGTCCACCCCGATCCCCCGGAGCCGCGCGCTGCCCGGACGCCACGCCCCTGATCGGGAGCGAGCGCCCGAGGCCCCGCAGCCGCGCC
>DATIGO010000159.1:0-6876 GCA_035454665.1 Gemmatimonadaceae bacterium
GTGGGCGCTGGGGAGCCAACGCTTTCGTGATGACGTTGGGGCGAGGCTCAATCGTCGCGCGGCACCGTTACAGTCGGGACGACCGCGGGTCAGGACAGCAGTACCTGAGCCTTGATCCGATTCTCATAATCCGACTCTGACCCCCATTACGCGTAATGGGGGTCGGAGTCGGATTTACTCCAGCGCGTAGCGCGGGTATGTCGCCTTGGCCGCGTCGGCGCAGGCGGGGTCGATCTCGACCGTCGCGAACGGCGCGGCGTCCGTGGTGACTGCGAGGAGCTCGCCGTCGGGAGCGGCGACCCAGCCGCCGCCGCCCAGGTCCTGGCCGTCGGACGACGCCGCCCGGGCCGACGACGCGGTATAGGCGCCCGACACGATCGCCGCGGCCCGGCCGCCCGTGCGCCACTTCTCGCCGCTGTCGCGGCTCGTGGCGCGGGGCACCGCGATGAGATGAGCGCCGGCCTTTCCGTACCGCTGGGCGTGGCCCAGCGACCACATCTCGGTGCAGATCAGAACGCCTAACGACAGATCGGCCGACTCCACAGGGGTGAAGCTCCCGTCCCCCGGTCCGTACCACGCCGTCTCGTGGAATCCCGGCTCCCGGGGGAGGAAATACTTCACGTGCGCGGCGCGGTAGCCGCGTGCAGTGTCCCAGACGAACGCCTCGTTGCAGCGACGCCCATGCCGCGCGATCGGACGCGTGGAGACCACGGCGGCGGGCGCCAGCTCGGCGAGACGCGCGATCCACCGCTCGTGGCTCGCGACCGCGGCCTCCCACGTCCGGCGGTCGAATCGGTCCGACGCGGCGAACCAGGGGGCGAACGCCATCTCGGGGAGCAGGACGAGGGCGCTCCGCTCGGCCCGCACGTGCGCCACGAGCGCGTCCCAGTCGTCGGCGAAGTCGGTCGCCGTGTCGCGCGTCTGGGAGATGGTGAGGCGAACGCGACGCGCGGTCATGGTGCCGGCGACGGCATGATGCTCACGGAGAGGTACCGACTGACTGGACGGCCGTCGCAACCGGCGGGACGATGAACGACGCCCCTCATGGAAGCGTCACGCCGGCGTTGCGATACGCCTCCAGCACGTCCGGATGGAAGCACGCGAAGTGCGCGAGCGCGATCGGCCCCGCGCCGGCCGCGAACGCGCGCACGGTCCGCACGGCGATGTCCGTCGCCGCCTGCAGTGGATAGCCATAGATCCCCGTACTGATCGCTGGAAAGGCGATGGCCCGGCATCCGTTCTCGCTCGCCAGGCGCAGCGACGCGCGATAGGCGCTCGCCAGCAGCTCGGCCTCGCCAGCCGCCCCGCCCTGCCAGACGGGGCCGACGGCGTGAATCACGTATCGCGCCGGAAGAGCGAAGCCGGGGGTGATCCGCGCGTCGCCCGGCGGGCAGCGCTGCAATGCCGAGCACGCGCGGGCGAGTGCCGGTCCCGCCGCGCGATGAATCGCACCACACACACCGCCCCCGGGGACGAGCTCCGGATTCGCCGCGTTCACGATCGCATCGACCTCGAGCGTCGTGATGTCGACCTGGCTCGCGATGATCTCCATCGGCTGCTACCGTGCCAGGGCTGGCGGGATGGGCCGCACCGGCCCATGTCCCCCGTAGATGGTCGTCACGCCCTTGTCCCGGAGCAACTGCCAGCTCCGGGCCACCACGTCGGGATCCTCCTCCGCGACCATCCACTCGGCGGTGAGGTCACCCGTGAAGGCGGCGCCGTTGTCGAGCACGAGGGTCACGCTGTCATCCGAGTGCCCGGGCGTATGGAGGATCTCCCCAGCGATGCCGAGCTTGGACAGGAGGTCGCGGCTCTCTCCGATGGAAATCACGACGTTGTCGTGCGTAGTGATTTCAGTGTAGTGGTCCGCGGGTTTGGTCCAGCGCTTCATCAGCGGAATCGCGTGAACCTGCTCCTCGGTCACGATGAGGCGCATCCCGCGTTGCTTGAGGTCCTGCGCCGCGCCCGCATGATCGATGTGGTAATGCGTCGCCAGACCGTGCGTGATCTCGCTGAGGGGGATGTCCATCCGTTCGAGGTTCGCGAGCAGCGGCGCGACCAGGCCGGGCCACCCGAGGTCGACCAGCAGTCGCGACCGCCCCGCGCTCACGACCCAGAAGTTCGTCGAGCGATAGCCCACGTTCACGATGGTGACGGGCGCAGACGACGGCACCGCGTCAGTTCACCGTCTCGCGGAGGACCCCCTCGAACACCTTGATCGCCTCGAGGATGCGCGGATCTCCCGGCCGGAGATCCCGACGGATGATCTGGGTCACCGTGTAGTGCTCGATGCCGCCGGTCACGCGCCGCGACACCCTGCTGATCACGAGCTGGAACTCGTCCGCAGCGCCATCACTCTCCAGGTCGGTGACTCCTTCCCGAGACCAGTGACCCAGGTTCCGCTGTGGCTCGTCTGCGGAACCTGGAGCGCCTGCCCGCGCGGTTACCACGGGTTGCGCCGGGTTGAGGAGGTCGACGGTGTACCGTGTCGTCCAACCTGTCAGTTCGACGGAGGTCTCCCGGCAGCTCATGGCGTGAACCTGGAAATCCTCCAGCGGGATCGGTTCCGATCGCACGAGGCCGCCCGCGCGCGAGAACCGGACGACATGCAATCGATGCCCGGCAGGCAGCGTGTCGAAACGTGTTTCCCATGCGATGTAGCCGCGGCCCGTGCAGAAATAGCCGTCGCTGTCGGCCCGCGCCGTTGCGGGCGCGATCAGCGGCAGGATGAGCAGGAGGGACCGGATGCGCACGCGAATCATTCCGCCGGATCCGGCGCCTGGGGACGAAGCGTGTAACACCATGCTTCTCCCTCCAGGACGACTTCACCCGTCTGGCGGGTCACCCGCACGCGAAGCTGCGTCACCGGCTTGGTGGGGTGCACGCTGATGGCCTCCGCCTCCGCCGTGATCGTGTCTCCGATGTACACCGGGGCCGTGAACTTCCATTGCTGGCTGAGGAAGACCGAACCCGGTCCCGGGAGGTCCATGGCGACAAGGGCGTGCAGGAGTCCCGTGGTCAGCCCGCCCTGCACGACGAGCCCGCCAAAGCGCGTGGCCGCCGCGAAGTCGGCGTCGAAGTGCAGGGGATTGTAGTCCCCCGTCAGCTCCGCGAAGGTCCGCACGTGCTCCTTCGTCAGCGTCAGCGAGCGGCTGGCCGTCTGGCCCACGGAAGCCGTCATGAGGCTTCCGCGTCGACCGGCAGGGTCAGACTGACGGCACGCAGTCGCATGTCATGCCGGACGATCCACGTGCCATCCCGCTTCGATACGAAGAACGAGAATCCCATCCATTCGCCGCCGACCGTGTCCGCCGAGGTCGGGTACAGCGGTGT
Source organism: Gemmatimonadaceae bacterium (assembly GCA_035454665.1). Taxonomy (GTDB): domain Bacteria; phylum Gemmatimonadota; class Gemmatimonadetes; order Gemmatimonadales; family Gemmatimonadaceae; genus DATIGO01. The sequence goes on from DATIGO010000159.1 coordinate 3,334, forward strand.
CCACATCCATTCGATTCTCTTGCGCGGCAGGATCTTCATGGCTCGCAAATATGGGATCGCTCCTCGCCAGTGCAATCGCTCCCCGGACCGTGGGAGACCGTGCGCCCATTTCCAGCCGCGAGGTCGTTGCCGGGGAAATGCAGGGGCCAGGTGAAGAGGCGACGCATCGGCGAACCGTAGCGGGAGACCGGGTCCCCGCATTGAACGATCGGACATACTTCCCGCCCTCGCGGCCCGCCGCCCGCGATCGCGCTAGCTTTCACGCCGGCTCTCACCCACCGCATGCCGGCATCGAAACACGACAATGTCCGGGGCGCGATCGTGATGCTCGTCGCCGTGGGCGCGCTCGCGCTCATGGACGCGTGCCTCAAGACGCTCTCCCCGCACTACCCGGCGATGCAGGTGACCGCGATCCGCGGGCTCTCCACGCTTCCCATCGCCGTGGCGTGGGTGGCGCTACAGGGGGGCTTCGGTCAGCTCCGCCGCGTGCGATTCGGGTTGCACCTGCTGCGCGCGGCGCTGGGCATCATGATGCTGGCGACCTTCACCTTCGGCCTGCGGCACCTCCCGCTCTCGGAGGCCTACGCGATCTTCTTCGTCGCGCCGCTGCTGATCACCGTGTTCGCGGCGCTGATCCTGGGGGAGCGCGTGGGCGCGCAACGGTGGATGGCGATCGCCCTGGGGTTCGGGGGCATGCTCATCGTGCTGCGCCCGACCGGCTCGGGTGCCCTGACGCTGTCGGGGTTCGCGATCTTCGCCTGCGCCGTCGGCTACGCGCTCTCGGCCATCATCGTGCGCGTCCTCGGCCGCACCGACACCACGCCGAGCATGGTCTTCTGGCTCATGCTGCTGATCTCGGTCGGTGCGACGGCGCTCGCGTCGCCCGCGTGGCGACCCATCGATCCGTCCCACTGGCCGGTCATCGCAGGCGTAGGCCTGATAGGGTCGTTAGGTCAGTGGGCGATCACCGAGGCGTTCCGACGTGGCGAGGCATCGTTCGTCGCGCCCCTCGAGTACACGGCCCTGATCTGGGGCGTGGCGCTCGACTGGTCGATCTGGCGCACGCTGCCGGCGCCAGTCACCTGGGTGGGTGCCGCGGTGATCATCGCGAGCGGGATCTTCCTCATCCGGCGGGAGCGGGTGCACGTCGAGGCGGAGCATCCGTAGCCAGCCGGCACTCTCGCACGAGTGTCTCGAACAGCCCCTCGATGTGCTCCGGACGCGTGCGGAAGTTCACCGGACAGATGCGAAACCACGTCCGCCCCTTGAGCTCCGTCGTCGAGATCCAGTAGTCGCCGCCGGCCTCGATTCGCCGGGCCACGACCGGATGGAGTGCGTCGAGCGCGTCGGGTGGGTGGCCTGCGGGCGCATACCGGATGCAGATCGCCGACATCGTGGGCCACGTGGCCGGCAGGAAGTCCGGGTGCGCCGAGGCCAGCTCGTACAGCCGGCGCGCGTGCGCCACGTTCGCGTCGATCCACGCCGCGACCTGCGCCGCACCCGTGTGCCTGAGCCCCATCCAGACCTTGAGCCCGCGAAAGCGCCGCGACTGCTCGAAACTGTGCACGTAGAAGTTGAAGCGCTCCTGCATGGGATCGAGCTGGTCCGTCAGGTAGGCCGGCTGGAGGCCGAAGGATCGCGTGAGGCGGCTCGCGTCCCTCACGAGAATCGCCCCCGCGTCGAGCGGGGCGAAGAACCACTTGTGCGGGTCGATCGTGACCGAGTCGGCGAGCTCGATCCCGCGCAGCGCGGCCCGGTGGGCGTCCGAGAGGAGGAGGCCGCCGCCGTAGGCCGCGTCCACGTGGAGCCACATGCGCTCCCGGTCGGCGATCGCCCGCAATGCCGGCAGGTCGTCGACCGCGCCGTTATTGGTGCTGCCACCCATGGCCACGAGGCACGCGGGCCGCGCACCGGTCCGCCGATCCTGCGCGATCGCGCGCTCCAGCGCCGCCAGGTCCAGCCGATAGTCCTCGTCCGACGCGATCACCCGGAGATTGTCGCGGCCGATACCCGCACAGTCGACCGACTTGTCCACCGAGATGTGCCGCTCGTCGGAGGTGTAGACCGTAGCGCGCTCCCGGACGCCCTCATACTGCGTGCGGTCGCCACTCGCCCAGTCGCGGGCCAGCTTGAGGGCGGTGAAGTTGGCCATCATCCCGCCGCTCGTCAGGTGGCCGCCCGCCGTGGCGTCGTACCCCACGAGATCCGTGAGCCAACGGATCACGCGCTGCTCCATCGCCACGGCCGCCGGGCCGATCGACCACGCGCCCGGATTCTGGTTCAGCGCCGACGCGACGAAGTCGGCCAGCACACCGGCCGGCAGGGGGCTCGGCGTGATGAGGCCGAAATACCCCGGATGATTCACGTGCGTGCAGTACGGGAGGAGCCTCTGCTCGAGGTCGTCGATCAGGCCGTCCAGCGGGCGACCCTCGTCAGGCACGGGCTCGTCGAAGAGCGCGTGGAGCTCCGCCGGCTCGACGCGCGGGGGGAAGAGGGCACGATGGTCGATGTCGGCGAGCAGGTCGGCCAGCCGATCGACGAGGCGATGGCCTGCCGCGCGGAAGGTGTCGACGTCGAGCGGCGTCGCGCGCACGGGTGACGTGTGAGTGGTCATGCGCTGAAAATACCACGTGGCGGTGTCCGCTGGGCCACGGCTCCGCGTCCCGCGCTGGTCGGCTCATGAGGCGGCGGATAGCTTGTCGCCATGCCTCACCTCCGTTTCGTCTCATCCCGCGGTTGTTGAATGCGCTCCCGCTACGCCGCCGCCGAGGCGGCGCACCTCGTGGCGCAGCTCGGCTCACGATGGGGAGAGGACCTCGCGCTCCGCGTCTACACGTCGCGCCTGCTTGGCAGCGATCCCGCTCTGGTGCTCCACGGCGGCGGTAACACCTCGGTGAAGACCGTGCGCCACGAACGCTCGGGCGAGCCGGTCGACGTGCTGTTCGTGAAGGGGAGCGGCGGCGACCTCGGTCGCATCGGCCCGGAGGGATTCCCCGCGTGCCGCCTCGCGCCGCTCCGCCGGCTCTGCCGCCTGGAATCACTGAGCGACGAGGACATGGTGAGCGCTCTGCGCTCACAGATGCTGGATCCCGCGAGTCCCACGCCGTCGGTCGAGGCGCTTTTGCACGCCCTCCTGCCGGGGAAGTTCGTGGATCACACGCACGCCGACGCGGTGCTCGCGCTGCAGGACCAGCCGCGCGCCGGCGAGATCGCCGCGGAAGTGTGGGGTGAGCGCTTTCTCTTCGTGCCGTACGTGATGCCGGGCTTCGTGCTCGCACGCCGCGTCGTGGAGCTGGGCGGCGACCGGCCGGGGCTGCAGGGCCTGATCCTCGGCCAGCACGGGATCTTCACATGGGGCGAGACGGCGCAGGAGAGCTACGAGCGCATGATCGCGGGCGTGTCCGCCGCCGAAGAGTGGCGCGATGCGCGCCGGGGCTCGCGTCCGCCGCGCGCGCCGGCCGTACGCCTGTCGCCCACCGAGCGCGCCACCGCGCAAGCCGGTCTGGCGCCCATCGTGCGGGGCGCCCTCGGTCGCGCGGGGCA
>DATIGO010000160.1:0-11159 GCA_035454665.1 Gemmatimonadaceae bacterium
CTGACGGAGACATCATGCACGTGCGCTTCAATGTGTAGGAGCCGCTTCGCGGTCCTGGTCGCGGCGCTCGTGCTTCTCACGGGTGCGGGGGCGGGCGCGCAGGGACCAGCGCTCCGGTGGTACCGCGGCAACACGCACACCCACACGCTCAACTCCGACGGCGACACCCCGCCCGACGGCGTGGTGCGATGGTACCGCGAGCGCGGCTACCACTTCGTCGTGATCACGGACCACGAGTTCATTACCGACGTGGGCCCGCTCAACGCGCTCTTCGGCGCGGCGGGGCGTTTCCTCGTGATCTCCGGCCAGGAGGTCACGCAGCGCGTGGCCGACTCTACCCACCCGGAGCGTCTGCGCCAGGCGCACCTGAATGCGTTAGGCGTCACGCGCGTCGTCCGTCCCACGGGCGACCGGAACATCGCCACCGGCACCACGATCGCCGCGACATATGCGACCAACCTGCCCGCGATCCGCGCCGCGGGCGGCGTGCCGCAGGTGAACCATCCGAACTTCCGCTGGTCGGTCCCGATGGACCAGATGCTCGCGCTCCCGGACTCCACCCTCTTCGAGCTCTGGAACGGCCATCCCACCGTGTACAATCACGGCGGCGCCGACAGCGCCGGTGTTTCGATGCCCTCCACGGAGGCCCTCTGGGACTCGCTGCTCGGTCGCGGCAGGCTGCTCTTCGGCGTGGCCGACGATGACAGCCACCACTTCCGCCCACAGGACGCGGAGAACCCGGACATGGCGCGGCCGGGCCGTGGCTGGGTCATGGTCCGTGCCGATACGCTCACGAGCGACGCGATTCTGCGCGCCCTCGCGCGGGGCGACTTCTACAGCTCCACCGGCATCACGCTGCGGGACCTCCAGGCAGGCCCGCGCGAGATCCGGATCGAGATCGCTGCAGCCGGTGATCGTCGCTATCTGACCGAGTTCATCGGCCACGGCGGTGCGGTGCTCGCCGCGGTGCCCGGCACGCGCGCGCAATACCGTATCACGGGCCGTGAAGGATATGTGCGGGCACGCGTGACGGATTCCAGCGGCCGGCGGGCGTGGACACAACCCGTCGTGGTGCGCCCGTAGACCGGGGTCCCCGGCGCCTTGCGCCCCCGCGTTCCCCGGGTGACACTAGTGCGCCGAAGGCCCGGGAGGAGGTCTGGAACCCGGCCGGGCATGCTGCACCGCGGGCGCAACTCTTCATCGCACGGCAGACGGTTGCTGGTCACCTCTTACCGCGAGGCCACGCGTGGAGCGCATGCACACCCGAGAGCTCGGCCTGGTCCTGGCCCGGCAGCTCGGTAGCGTCGAAGACCTGCACTACGGGCTGTGGGACAACGGCCTCGAGCTCACCTTCGGCAACCTGCGGCGCGCGCAGCAGCGGTACTCCGATCATCTGATCGCGCAGCTGCCGCCGGCGGACGGGCGGGTGCGGATCCTCGACATCGGCTGTGGGACGGGGCATCTGATGCGGCAGCTCCTGGATCGCGGCTACGCGGTGGACGGCGTGATTCCCGCCCGCGCGCTCGGCGCGCTCGTTCGCGAGAAGCTCCGTCCCTGTGACGCCTACCAGCCGCGGATCTTCGAGTGCAGGTTCGAAGCCTTCCCCGCGGATGAGCATGCCGGTGCCTACGACGTGGCGCTTTTCAGTGAGAGCTTCCAGTACATTCCGATGACGGCGTCCCTGCCGATCGTGCATCGCATTCTGAAGCCCGGCGGTATGCTGCTCATCGCCGACGTCTTCAAGTCCGATGCGCACGGCGACGCCGGCCCCGGGGATCGCAGCATCTCCGGTGGCCACGTCCTGCGCGAGTTCTACGAGCGCATGAGGGACACCGCCTTCGAGCTCCTGAAGGACGAGGACCTCACCTCGCGCGTGAGCCCCAATCTGGATCTCGTGAACGATTTTCTGATGCAGCGCGCCAGGCCGGCGGCGCTCACGCTCCATCGCTTTCTCGAGAGCAACTATCCCGTGACCACGCGTCTCGCGCTCCGGCTCTTCCGCCGCCGGATCGAGAAGCTCCACTACAAGTACTTCTGCGGCCATCGCTGCGGTGCCACGTTCGAGCGGTACAAGCGCTACCGCCTCCTTGTGTATCGCCTGGGTTGTGGCTCACCGGCCAACGGCGCCGCCGCACACGCCGGAGGACTCGCTTCATGACTCCCACGAGAATCGCCGTCCTCGGTGCCCTGGGCATCGGCGTGACCGCGTCGTCGATCACCCTGCTCGATTCGCGAGTCACGAGCCACGAGCCACGGCGGCAACTGCAGGCGCAGTCGGTTCCGATCGACGCGGATGACATCGGTGGCGTCGTCTCCGGACCGGGGGGACCCGAGGCGGGCGTCTGGGTGATCGCGGAAACCACCGACCTGCCCACGAAGTTCGTGCGCATCGTGGTGACGGACGACCGCGGGCGGTATCTCATCCCCGATCTGCCGCGCGCGAACTATTCGGTGTGGGTCCGTGGCTACGGCCTCGTGGATTCGCCGAAGTCGCGATCCACCCCCGGTCGCGCGGTGCATCTCACCGCGGTGCCGGCACCGAACGCGAAGGCCGCGGCCGAGTACTATCCGGCCGGCTACTGGTTCTCGCTGCTCGAGGTGCCTCCTGCGAGTGACTTTCCCGGCACCGGGCCCCAGGGGAACGGTATCTCGCCCAACATCGCGGCGCAGGCTGATTGGTTGCGCCGGGTCAAGTCGGGAAACTGCACGGCGTGTCACCAGCTTGGCACCAGGGCCACGCGCGAGATCCCGGCGGCACTGGGGCAGTTCGCGTCGCACGCCGAGGCCTGGACCCGCCGTGTGTTGTCGGGACAGGCAGGCGCCGGCATGAGCAACGGGCTCGACCAGCTCGGCCGGCAGCGCGCGGTCGCGATGTTCGCCGACTGGACCCAGCGCATCGCCAACGGCGAGCTGCCCCCGGCTCCGCCGCGGCCCCGCGGGATCGAGCGGAACGTCGTGATCACGCAGTGGGATTGGGCCGATCCCCGGGCGTATCTGCACGATGTGGTCTCGACCGACCGGCGTAATCCGCGCGTGAACGCGAACGGGCCGCTCTACGGAGCGCTCGAGGCCAGCGCCGACTACGTGCCGGTCCTCGATCCCGTCCGCCACGTCGCGAGCCGGATCCCGCTCACGGTGCGCGATCCGGCCACACAGCCCGCCTCGGCGCCGTCGATGCCGCAGCCGTCCCCGTACTGGGGAAACGAGCCACTCTGGACGAGCAAGAACAACGTCCACAATCCGATGCTCGATCACGAGGGGCGCCTCTGGCTCACCTCCACCGTGCGGCCGCCCGACAACCCCGCATTCTGCCGCGCGGGCTCGGATCATCCCTCGGCCAGGCTCACGCCGGTGAATCGCGCGGGGCGTCACCTCGCGATGTGGGATCCGAAGACGCAGCGCCTCACGCACATCAGCACCTGCTTCAGCACCCATCACCTCATGTTCGCCGAGGACGCCAATCACACACTGTGGACCAGCGGCGGCGGGCAGGTCGTGGGATGGCTCGACACGAAACGGTTCCTCGAGACCGGCGACGAGGCGACATCGCAGGGATGGACGGCGCTCATTCTCGATACCAACGGCAACGGGCGGCGCGATGACTACGTGGGGCCCGACGATCCGGTCGATCCCGCGAAGGACAAGCGGATCTCGGCCGGTTTCTACGGCGTGGCGCCGGCGCCCGACGGCTCGATCTGGGGATCGTCGTTAGGCTTCCCCGGGTCGGTGATCCGGCTCGTGCCGGGCTCCAACCCGCCGGCGACCGCGCTCGCCGAGATCTACGAGGTGCCCTACGGCAACCCGCGCGCTGCGGTGCAGGGCGTCTTCTCGCCGCGCGGCTTCGACATCGACCGGAACGGGGTCGCATGGGTCGCGCTGGCCAGTGGTCATCTCGCGAGCTTCGATCGCCGCAAGTGCCGTGGACCCCTCAATGGCCCTGCCGCGACCGGGAAGCACTGCCCCGAGGGGTGGAGCTTCTTCACCGAACCGCTGCCACAGATGAAAGGCGTGGCGACCCCCGGCAGCGCCGAGGCGAGCTACTACACGTGGGTGGACCAGTTCGACACCTTCGGACTGGGCCAGAACATCCCGATCAACACCGGCAACGCCTCCGAAGGCCTGCTCGCGCTCCAGGATGGCCAGTGGGTGGTGATGCGCGTGCCCTATCCGATGGGATTCTACACGAAGTGGCTGGACGGCCGGATCGATGACCCCAGCGCCGGCTGGAAGGGCCGCGGCCTCTGGGCGACGATCAGTACCAGAGCGCCATTCCACATGGAGGGCGGCAAGGGAACGACGAGCAAAGTCATGAAGTTCCAGCTCCGGCCCGATCCGCTGGCGAAGTGAGCTGCGTATGGTGCGGCGTTCAACAGAAAGAGCACGCACCGCAGGGACGCAGAGACGCAGAGCAACAGCCGCGGAGAGGACGCGTATCGGCGGCCGGTGGACGACCGGGTCTTTGGTGTGGCCGGGTTGGCCAGGGGTACGTCTGTGCGACGCGGATCTGGCGGATGGATGCGGATGAACCAACGCGGATCAACAGCAGCGGCCCGTGTTCTGAGAACAAACAACACTGGTTCCGCTGCAGTCCCCACTCCTGTGGCGCTCCGCGGCCATGACGGCCCTCTGGTCCCTCCCCGGGCGATCCGCGTGCACCCGCCCCCATCCGCATCATCCGCGTCACAAAGGCGCCGCTCTCCCCCACGCCCTGCTGCGTGTTCGTGCCCCGCGTGCCCGGCCACACACCCTGCGCGGCTGTCCCTCCGCGCCTGTGCGGAATGCCCTGTCTGTTGACCACGATCAGCTGCTGCGAAGCGCCTCCACCGGATCGGTTCTTGCCGCCCGCCGCGCTGGTGCGAAGCTCGCGATCGCTGCAATCAACAGCAGCGCCGCCGCCACCGCGCTGAGCACGACGGGATCCATCGGACTCACGTTGAATAGCAGGGACTGCAGCAGCCGGTTCGCGGAATAGGCACCGAACAGGCCGATTGCCACGCCCAGCACGGCCAGCCGCACCGACTGCAGCATGACGAGACGCGCGACCTGCGTGACCGGTGCACCAAGCGCGATCCGGACGCCGATCTCCGAGCGGCGCTGCGTCACGAGGTACGAGATCACGCCATACGTCCCCACCGCGCTCAACAGGAGCGCCACGCTCGCGGCGATGCCTAACAGAATCATCACGAACGAGGTTCGTGACATCGAGCGCTCGACCACCTGCTCCATGGATCGTGGACTGATCACCGGCACGCGCGGATTCATGCCGGCAACGACCCGCCGCACCGCCGGGATCAGCGTCTCCGGCGCCACCCCGGCGGTGCGCACGAAGTACGCCTGATCATTGAGCGCACCGCTGCGCTGCGGCGGCTGTAATGAGGTGGCCGGGTAGAACACCGCCTCGGTCGGCGGCAGGTCCAGGGCCTCGGCGCGAATCTCCGGCACCACTCCAGCGACGCGATACCAGAGCCGGGAATCGGACCCATTGTTCCCGATGCCTCTGCCGATCGGGTCCGCACCCGGCCAGAGCCGGTCGGCCAGCGCCTGCGTGATCACCACGGCCTGGCTCGCGCCGTCGACGTCGTCCCACGTCGGAACGCGACCCCGGACGGGGATCCGCAGCGCCTCGAAGAAGCCGGGAAGCGTAGATGCCCCCGCGACGCATGGCACCTGCTCGCCACGTGCGAAGGGCGGATCCTCCCGCCACACCACCGCGCATCCGGTCCCGTAGTCCTCGAGCGGCACGCCGCTCGACATGCCCACGCTCACCACACCCGGCAGCGCGGAGAGCCGCCGCTGTACTTCCCGATGAAAGGTCCACGCCGCCTGGCGCGTGTCGTATTCCACGAAGGGAAGCGAGAGGTCGAAGACGAGCACGTCACTCGTGTCGATCCCTGGCCTCACGCCACGCAACTGTGAGAAGCTGCGCAGCATGAGCCCGGCCGCCGCCAGCAGCACGAGCGCCAGCGCCATCTGCCCCACCACCAGGCCGCTGCGAACCGTACGCTGCGCGCGCGACGCCGTGACCCCGCGCCCCTCCTCGCGCAGCGCTCTCGCGTCCACCCGATATCGCCCGAGCGGCATGGCGCCGAACACGAGTCCCGCGACGGCGGCCATTCCGACCGCGAAGACCAGTGACTGCCAGCTCATCGTGACCGAAGCCAGCCGTGGAATGCTGGTGGGCGCGATCGCCAGCAGGGCGGTGAGCCCCACCCGCGCCAGCAGCACTCCGGCCAGCGCCGCCGCCATGCACAGCAGCAGGCTCTCGGCCAGATAGTGTGCCGCGAGCTGTGATCGGGACGCGCCCAGGGCTGTCCGCACGGCCGCCTCCCGCCGCCGGGAGTCCATGCGGACCATGAAGAGATTCGCCACGTTGGCGGCGGCGATCGCGAGCACCAGCAGCACCGCGCCGAAGAGCATCCAGAGCGCCCTGGGGATCGTGGGGCCGAGGACGGCGTCCTTGAGCGGCGCCACCTCGCCGCGGAAGTTGTACTGGTCCATGAACCCGGCCGAATATGCGTTAGGCACGACCTCCGGCAGGCGTTGTGTGAGCGCGAGGATCTCGCGCTGGGCCGCCTCCACTGTCGCGCCCGGCGTGAGCCGCGCGAGGCCCACGTGCGGGTGGTTGTTCCAGTGCGGGCCGGCCGGATCCAGCTTCAGCGGAAGCCACAGATCCACGCCGAAGCCCGCCAGGTTCGCGGACGTCGCGAACGGCCCCGGCATGGGCAAGGTGATCCCCGGCTGCGTGACGCCGATGATCTCGTACGCACCGCCTGCCGTCTGGAGCAGCGTCCCCACCACGGACGGATCCCGACCAAAGCGGCGCTGCCAGTACTCGTAGCTCAACACCACTCGCGCCGTGCTGTCGGGTCGATCGTCCTCTGGCGTGATCAGCCGTCCCACCGCCGGTCTCGCCCTGAGTACGCTGAAGACGGGCGCCGTCACCTGTCCCACCCGCGCCATCTCGGCCTCGCCACCGCTCGTCACCGTCATGCTGTAGGTGCGGTACATCCCGAGGTCCGAGAACGACTGGTTGTTCTCGCGGAAGAAGAAATAGCCGCCTGACGAGAGCCCCCACTTCCGCTCGCCGCTCCCGGGCACCGTGGCCGGGTGCAGGATCGACACCAGCTCGCCCGCCGCCGGATAGGGCAGCGGCCGGAGCACGACGGCGTCCAGGACCGTGTAGATCGCGGTCGCCGCGCCGATCCCCAGCGCCAATGTGGCGAAGGCGATGACCGAGAAGGCCGGCGTCCGCAGCAGCACGCGCGCGGCGCGCCTGGTCTCGCGGGTCATGGTCTCGAAGAGCTCGAATCGATTGCGCTGTCGCATGGTCTCCTCGTCGATCTGTCTGGCGAGGCGTCGATACGCCTCGAAATCCCCGAACCGCTGCCTGGCCATCGCCTCGGCTTCGCGGCGCGACATGCCGGTCGCCACCCACTCCTCCACGCGCTCCTCGAGATGGAAGCGGAACTCGTCGCGGAGCTCCGCATCGATGCGCGCACGCGAGAACGGCAGCCGGAACATCCGGCGCCAACGGCGCGGCTCGCGGCCATTCACCGGGCCGGCGCTCCCTGCGCGGCGATGACCATCCCCATCGCTTCCGTGTAGCGGGCCCACTTCGACAGCTCCGCGGTGAGCTGCCGGCGGCCCAGCGGCGTGAGGCGGTAGTACTTCGCCTTGCGATTGTTCTCGGTGAATCCCCACTCGGATTCGAGCCACCGGCGCTGCTCGAGCCGGTGCAGGGCGGGGTACAGGGCGCCTTCCTCTATCTGGAGGCGGTGCTGGGTGACCTCCTCGATCCAGCGCAGGACGCCGAGGCCGTGCATCGGCCCCCAGCTCAGGGTCTTGAGGATGAGGAGGTCGAACGTGCCGCGGACAAGCTCGAGGTCGGTGTTGGCCATGATCTCACCTAAGGTTCATAGGCCTAGACACCGGCCACTCACCTAAGGTTTATAGGCCGGGGACAGTCCGACGCCGAGGCGACCGGGGACCCTCGCCTGGGGACTCTCAGGGTTCCGGACCTGCGGGTCTGCAGGCCCTCTCAGGTCTTGGGTGGGACGCGATCCTGCGGGGGGGCGAAGTTCGACAGGAAGAGCCGCTCCTGGGCCGTCAGCGAGTCCATCCCCTGGTCGCTGATCTTGTCGAGGATCCGGTTGACCTCGTCCCGGTTCACCTCGTGAACCGCCTTCATGTCGATGACCGGGCGCTCACCCGGAGTCGCACGCCGGAGCGGATTGCGCTTCGCCGCCGCGACGAGCGCGCCCTCGGCGCGTTGCCGGAAGGCCCCGCGCGACCGGTCGAGGTACTTGAGGTACAGGAAGGCGCCGGCGTAGCCGCCGAGGTGCGCGAAGTGGGCGACGCCGCTGCGCACGCCGCCGAGTCCGCTCCAGAGCGCCAGGACCGTCGTGATGATGACGAGAATGCGCGCCGGCACGGGAATGATGCCCCAGATCAGGATCTGCACGTCGGGCCAGAAATAGGCGAAGGCCAGCATCACGCCGAACACGCCGGCCGACGCGCCCACGAGCGCAGCGCCCGGCGACAGCACCATCGACACGGCCGCGCCCGTGATCCCGCTCAGGAAGTACAGGATCAGGAATCGCTTCGATCCCAGCCGCTCCTCGACGCGCGGGCCGAAGAAGAAGAGCGCGATCATGTTGAAGACCAGATGCATGAGGCCACCGTGCAGGAACATGTACGTGACGATGGTCCAGGGCCGCACGATGAAGAGCCCCGGGACGAAGAACAGTGCTCTCGTGATGCCGTCCCCGGCCGTGTTCTGCAGAAAGAACACGCCGATGTTGGCGAACAGCAGCAGTCGGACGTACGGTGTCACGGGGCTCTCCCTCGCATGCTGCACGTTACCCCGGTGGCCGTCGTGACGGGAGATCCAGCGTGCGCTTCGCTGGCCTCGTCGCACGATCAGGCCAGTGGGTGCCGCCAGCGCAGTCCGTGGAATCGGGCGAAATCGCGATCGGTGGTGATCCACCGGCAGCCGTGCTCGATCGCGAGCGCCGCGAGATACGCATCGGCCACGAGGTTTCCCTTCGCATGCGCGGCCGTGCAGAGGCTCGTGAAGATCTCCCAGTGACGGGGGCCGGGGTGGATCAGGACGGCGTTGGGGGCGGCTCGCAGTGCTTCGACGAAAGCGAGGGCGGCAGGGATCGGCGTGGGGGGACTGAAGACACGCGGATGCGTGAGGACGCGCAGCACACTGCTGAGTACCAGTTCGGAGAGTCCGAACGCCTCCCGCCCATTGACCTGGGCAAGCAACCAGTCGCGATACGCCGCGTGTCCGGGGGCCGCCTCCCGGAATGCATACACCAGTACGTTGACGTCGGTGAGGATCACCGCTTGTGGCCGGCGCTCGAGCTCACGGGCGGCGTTTGCGGGGCCGCTCGGCGACCTTGGCCGGCCTTGGCGGCGCAGCGCCTGGCGCGCCGCGCAGGGGTTCGCTGCCGTCCATCAGCTCGAGCAGCCCGGCGGTGTCGTCGAGATCGACGCCCGGCAGCAGGGTTCCGCCCCGGAACGTGGGGAGCTCGACCCCGCGCGCCGTGGTGGCACGCAGGGCCAGCGCGGCGCGCACGGCGTCGGCAATGAAGTCATTCAGCGAGCAGCCGCTGGCCGCCGCCTGGGCCTTGGCGCGGCGGAGCAGGGCGTCGTCGAGGCGGATGGTCGTGCGCATACATCAAAATGTCTAACACTTGACATCAAAATGTCAAGAACGGCGACGGGCGGGCGACCGGGCGGATCAGTGCATCGGCCGCGCCCCCTCCAGCAGGCGCTTCACCATCCCGTCCACTTCACGGATACTCCTGATCCATCGTGCCACGATCACCAGGTCGTTCACCGGATCCACGTAGATCACGTTGTTCCCCGCGCCCAGGTGCCAGAAGGCCTGCTCCGGCGCGCTCGGCATGCTCCGGCGGTTCGTGTTCAGGAAATAGTTCATGAAGCCGTACCCCTGGTTCACGCCGGGCGTCGTGGCCATCCGGATCCACTCCTCGGAGAGGATCTGCCGGTCGCCCCACTTTCCCTTGCGCAGCGTGAGGTACCCGAAGCGTGCCATGTCGCGCGCGCTGATGATCATCCCGCCGCCCCAGTGCGCGCCGCCGCTCATCGACTGCACGAGCTGGCCATCCATGATCACCCAGGAGTTGTCGTAGCCGTACCAGCGCCACGTGTGCGAGGCGCCGATCGGGTCCATCACGTACTCCCTGAGCACCTGGGGGAGCGGGCGCCGCCAGATATTGAGCGAAGCCAGCGCCAGCAGGTTGACGCGCACATCATTGTACGTGTAGACCGTCCCGGGCTCGTTGCGCGGCCGCACCTTCCACTCCTCGACGTTGCCGCGCGGGCGATCGGCCCAGTCGGGTTTTCCCCACAGCGTTCCCTGCCAGTCGCTCGTCTGCCGGAGAAGGTGGTCCCACGTGATCTTGCGGTTGTGCTCCGACGCGAACGGCTCGAGCATCTCGAAGGCATCGAAGGCCACGCCCGCCGGCGGTGCCGCGCCCGCGATGCTCGCGTTGGGCCCCATCATCGTGGCCGGGATAGTGGCCTGTGGCGCGCCCCCTAACGCGCCTTTGAGCGCCACGACCGGCGCCATGTAGTCCCGGACCGGATGCTTCAGATCGCGGATCATCTTCCGGTCGTATGCCAGCCCCACCGTCGTGGAGACGAAGCTCTTCGTCACGCTGAACGTGTTGTCCGGGCGGTCGGGGTCGCCCCACTCGGCCACGATGAAGCCGTTCCGCACGATCAGCCCCGCCGCGCCGCCGCGTTCGCGGAAGGGTCCCACGGCCTCGCCATGCGGTTCCTGTCCGAACCCGCGCAGGTGATTCTGGAGCAGGTCACGAGGAGACGTGGCCTCGGCGGCCACGGCCAGCGCGACCGCGTCGCGAACGGCCTGGGCATCGAGACCTACCTGTTCGGGGGCGCGCTTCTCCCAGGCGTCGCCCGGGCCGGGGAAGTACGGGGTCTGGGCCGCGGCCTGAGCGGCGGCCAGCAGCGACGCGACGAGCAGGGCGGCGGCGCGGGCGCGCACGCGGGTGTGCAGCGCGGTCATGGCGGGCTCCGGGTGGGTTCGTGGACGTTGGCCGACGGGCAAAAGTGGGTGCCCGTCTCACCGACTCGCAACCCACCTCGAGCGTTCTCCGTCGTCA
>DATIGO010000161.1:0-2186 GCA_035454665.1 Gemmatimonadaceae bacterium
ACCGTGGACTTCCGCAACGTGGTCATCATCATGACCTCGAACATCGGATCGACCTTCATCCTCGAGCACACGGGGGATGCGTGGGACGTCGTCGAAACGCAGGTAACGGCCACGATGCGGCAGCACTTCAAGCCCGAGTTCCTGAACCGCGTGGACGACATCATCGTCTTCCGCCCGTTAGGCAGGGAGCAGATCGACCACATCGTCGCCGACGTGCGAGGCGCGGAGCTGGTCTTCGAGCGGGGTGGCGCCCCGGCCGAGGCCGTGAGTGCCTGACGACGGCGAGGCCGAAGGCCGGCGGCCCGAGACCAGCGGTCACAGCCGAGTCAGGAGTGAAGAGCCGCGAGTCACGAAGGCGAGTGACGCGTCACTCGCCGCCCGCCAGCCGTCACGGCCGTCGCGCGACGAATCGCTCATGGCGGATGCTCTCATCCTCGCCCGCGAGGCCGCCGCCGCAGGAGATGTCCCCGTCGGGGCCGTGATCGTGCGGGATGGCCGCGTCATCGCGCGTGGCGCCAATCGGACGGTTCGCGACCAGGATCCCACAGGACACGCCGAGATCATCGCGATTCGCGCCGCGGCGCAGGCGCTCGGCTCGTGGCGGCTGGAGGGGTGCACGCTCTTCGTGTCGCTGGAACCCTGCGCGATGTGCGCGGGAGCCATCGTGCTCGCCCGCCTGACGCGGGTCGTTTTCGGCGCGTGGGACGAGAAGGCCGGGATGGCGGGCAGTGTCGGCGACCTGCTGCGGCACCCGCAGCTCAACCACCGCCCCGAGGTCACGGGGGGCGTGATGGCCGAGGAGTGCGGCGCGCTGCTGCGGGAGTTCTTCGGCGCCCGGCGCTAGGCCGTCCGCCGGCCGCGTCGGAGCTGGCAGCATGCGGGGCCGCCTGACGAGATCGCCAGAGATTCTCCGGACCCGGCGCCCGCGCCGCGAGGTAGGATTGAACAGGAGGATGATGTTCCGCCCCGTGCGCCCACGACCGACGACACCGGAGGACCGATGCTGATCCGCAGGATCCTGGTGCCCCTCGACGGCACCGAATTCGCCGAGGCCGCGCTCGGGCCGGCGCGCGTCATCGCGGAGCGCGCGCGAGCCGCGCTGGAGCTCGTGACCGTACGCGCACGTGACGGCGTCATCGTGAGCGGCGCGCCGATGGCCGATCCCGCTCTGGCGCGGGAGAAGGAGCGGACGCTCCGCCACTACCTGGACGATGTGCTGCGCCGCGAGCGCGGCCGGAGCACGACACCCGCGAACGCCTCACTCCTCGAGGGTGACGTGTCCGACGCGCTCGTCGCGGCGATCGCGGAGCAGGACGTCGACCTCGTCGTCATGGCGACCCACGCGAGAGGTGGGCTGAAACGGCTCTGGCTCGGCAGCACGGCGGAGGATCTGATCCGAAGCGCGCACGTCCCCCTCCTTCTGGTGCCCCGGCCACAGGCGGGCGACGAGGCCGCGGCGGAGCACGAAGGCTTCCACCGCGTCGTGGTGGGCCTGGCCGGGAATGATGCTGACGATCGCGTGCTCGACGCCACATTCGCGGTCACCGATCGCGCCCAGGCCACGTATACCCTCCTGCACGTCGCGACCTTCACGCTCGTGCCGCCCGCGGTGCTCGGTGCGCCGAGCCCGCCTGACGAGTTGGCCGCATTGCCGCCGGCGCTGGATCAGGCCGAGGTCGAGCAGGCCCAGCGATACCTCGAGGGGATTGCCGCGCCGCTGCACGCACATGGCGTCGCGGTGGACGCGCAGGTGGAGACCGGGCGCACCGTGGCGGATGCGATCGTGGATCACGCCACGCGGATGTCCGCCGACCTGATTGCCCTCGCCACACGCGCCCCCGGCGCCATCGAGCGCGCTGCGCTCGGCAGCGTGGCGGACAAGGTGATGCGGAAGGCGAGGACGGCGGTGCTGATCTGCCCGCCGCTGCGGGAGGGTTGAGCGCCAGCGAACGCCGTTGACTCCGCTTTTCGCCCCGGGTAGCCTTCCATGTTCTATTGGACAGGTGTCCGAGTGGCTGAAGGAGCCGGTCTCGAAAACCGGTATACCGGCAACGGTATCGTGGGTTCGAATCCCACCCTGTCCGTGACCGCAGGACGGAGCCGACGCGCCGGGCGATGTCCCGGCGCGTGGCGTGTCGGGGGGTCCGTCCAATGATCGTTTCCTGGACAGGTGGCCGAGTGGCTTA
>DATIGO010000162.1:0-9101 GCA_035454665.1 Gemmatimonadaceae bacterium
ATTCAGCGTGTGCGTGTGGGTGTTGCCGCGATACCACCGCAGCGCCGTCCCCTGCGCCTCCACCTGCGCGCCCTCGAGCACCAGGAGCGCGCCGGCCAGGACCGCGAACCGGCACCTAGACATTGAAGCGGACGTGCATGATGTCCCCGTCGGAGACCACATAGTCCTTTCCCTCGATCTGGAGACGGCCCGCGTCCTTTACCGCCGATTCAGAGCCGTACTGCATGAACACGTCGTACGGAGTCACTTCCGCGCGGATGAATCCGCGCTCGAGATCGGAGTGGATGCGCCCGGCGGCCTGACGCGCCTTCGTCCCGCGCCTGATCGTCCAGGCCCGCACCTCGTCGGCACCGACCGTGAAGAACGAGATGAGATCGAGCAGGCCGTACGCGGTCCGGATGAAGCGCGCCAGCGCGGACTCGGTGAGGCCCAGATCCTCGAGAAACGCCCGCTGCTCCTCCGGCGCGAGCGCGGCGATCTCGGCCTCTACACTGGCCGACAGGATGAGACCCGCCGCGTGCAGCTCCTCGATGCGCGCCGCGAGGTCCCCCGGCATCGGCTCGGCGGCGCGGTCCTCCCCCCGATTCAGCGCGACGAGGAGCGGCCGATCGGTCAGGAAGCCGTAGCCCCGAAGCGCGCTCCGATCCAGCCCACCCGCGGGAATCGATCGCAAGGGACGCCCTTCCTCAAGCGTCGCCCGCATTCGCTCGAACGCCGCGATCTCGCTCGCGGACGCCTTCTCCTTGCGCGCCCGGTCGAGACGACGCTCGACGATCTCGAGATCGGCCAGCACGCACTCGACATGGAACGCCTCGAGGTCGGCGAGCGGCGCGGGATCCCCTTCGACGGCGGGATTCGGGAAATCGCGCAGCACCAGGCACAGCGCGTCCTGCTCGCGGATCTGCTGGAGGGCTTTCGTGGAAATCCCCCTCTTCTCCGCGCCGTGCTCTCCCGGAATGTCGGAGAAGCTGATCTCGGCGTACGTGGTCTTCTTCGGTGAGAAGATCTTCGAGAGCCGGTCGATCCGCTCATCGGGTACGCGCACCGTTCCGATGCGGAGCTCTCCGCCAAAGCCCACGGGGACGTCGAGCCCCGTCATCGTATTGAACACGGTCGTCTTGCCGGAACCCGCAAATCCTACGAGGCCGATCTTCATCGAGTTGGCGTTGAGCCAGGAGGAAACAGGGTGGACAGGAGCGAGCAGGTGCCGATGGCCGGAGCTGGTTGCTGAGGGCTGGCGTCGAGCCGTGCGTGGCGGGCCGGGAGACGACGCCGCTACAACCCGAAATGCAGTCCCACGCCGATGTGCTCCACGTTCTCACGGAAGAACTGGCCGTAGGGCGACGGCCCGCGATAGTACTCGAACAGGAGCCGCCAGCGGCGCGCCTGCGTGTCGCCGGGGCCCGCGCGGTCGTACTCGAAACCGGCGCGCGCGCTCACGCTGGGGTCCCAGTCCTGCTCCTGTGAAGCCTTGAGGTCCGTCGCGGCCACAAACCGGAATCCGCCCAGTCCACCCAGCGATAACACGCGGCCGGCAGGGCGGAGCTCGGCGCCGCCGCGTGCGACGTAGCGCTCCAGGTCGTCGGGGGCGCGCCGGAAGAGATACTCGCCGCCGCCGTACAGGCGGAGGAGACCGCCATCGGCCGAGAGCAGCAACTCGAGTGACTCGAACGAGAGATTCTCCCGTTCGAGCGCCGCCCCGCCCTCACGCAGGAGAAGCTCGTCGCCCAGGTGCGAACTCTGATGGTACAGCCGGAGCCGCGTCGAGAACCAGCCGCGGCGCACGGTGTTCGCGAGGCCGATCACGTAGTCGGAGTTCAGGAGGTCGTACGACGCCGTGCCGAGATCGAACTGCGCGAAGATCGCGCCCATGAGGGAGAGCTGGGACCCATCCCCGGGGCGCGACCCGCCCCAACGTCCCAGGCCGAAGCTGTCCCCGAGGCCCACCGAGGCGATCTGGATGGAGGTGTCGGGCGTGCCGGCGTCGGAGCCTTCCCGCAGATAGCTCACGAACGACTGCGCCGCCTTGGGATCGGCAAGGAGCGGGCAGAAGACGTCCCCACGGGGCAGCGGGACGTAGCCGCCCTGCTCGTCGCGCGGAATGCCCACGCCGCAGCGAGCCGGATACGAGGGGCCGCCCGTATCCTGCGCTGAGGCGCGTGACGGGGGTGTCGCCGCGACCGCCGCGGCCAGGAGCAGCACACATCGTTGCGTCGAGCGTCTCATCGCGTCCCTCCCGCTTCCGCCTGAGTCTGGTGCAGGGAAGGTACAAGCACGCTCGACCGATCTGCCAGCGCGCAGGTCGGTGGTCCTGAACACGCTCGCCGGCTGAGTCCGTACGCTGGAATCGGGCGCGGTTTCAGGTGTGCTTCGTGATCAGACCTCCAGGAGTCTGCCGAAGAAGGCGCGATAGCGCTGCAGCGCCTGACGGAGATCCTCGGTGGAGACGTCCTCGCCACGGTCCCACTCGCGCTCCAGGTCGGCCCGTGCGGCGGCGAACGAGTTGGCGAGACGCTTGATCGTATCGGCGACCAGGGAATCGGCTTCCTCCACGGCGCGGCGGGGTTCATCCACGAACCCGGTCTGTACCTGGCTCCAGCGCGCGCGGAGCTGCTCGGCCACGTCCCGTGGGAAGAGCGGCGTGGCCGAGGCGTCCGGTGACCGGTCGACCGCCCGTGCGGGATCGCGTGGAACGGCGACCTCACGATCGCCGGCGTGAGGCGGGTCGGCCTCGGGGTCGGGCGCTTGCGGTTCCCTGGCGCGTTCGGCCGCGGCGGCCAGTTCGGCCGTGGTGATCTCTCGAGGGGCGGGGCGGTCCTGGCTCATGGCTCTACCTCCCGGTCGACCGGGCGGCGAGCCTGGCGACCGATGCTGGGTTCCACACGTTCCTCGCGTTCGACGCGCAGACCGATGTCGCGATCCGTGGTGCGCCGCTCCTCGACGAGGTCCTCGAACAGTTCGCGATAGTAGACCATCGCGCGGCGAAGGTCCTCGGTGGAGGCCTGCCCCAGCCGCTGCCGCTCCGCGATCTCGCGCGCCGCGCGGTAGTTCTGTACGACGCTCGCGTGATGCACGGAGAGGTCGGCGATGCGCTGTTCGAACCCCACCAGCGGATAGCCGCGTGTCTCCATGACGTCTTCGACCATGATCTCGCCCTGGGCGACCGCGCCTTCGGGATCGTCCACGAACTTCGCCTGTACGGCGCGCCATTCGTTGGTGAAGCGGGCACGCTGTGCCGGCGTCAGCGGCCGGATGTCGAGGCTCTCGACCCGTCTCTCGCGACTCGCCAGCTCGTGCTCGGCCTTACGTTGCCCGAGCTGGCGGGCTGTTCGGTCGTACTCGGTGCCGTACTGGCGCCGGAGCTGATCGGTGCGACGCCGCTGCGTGGTACGCCACAGGATCACCGTGACCACAGCGATGGCGACGACGACCATGCCAATGACGAGCGGATCCATGTGTTCCCTCACGGCTGGCATTCTCCGCCGGTACCCGGGGCGGGCGCCCGCGGGTCCGCGGGCGCAGCCGTGTGGAGCCAGGATCCGGAGGATTCCGTCGCAGCCGCACCGCAGCCGCCGAGGCCGGCACCTAACGCGGCGCCGGCCTCGCCTGACTGATCCCTGCTATTGCGGCGGCTTTTCGTTGGTCGTCGGGAACGCGGGCGGTGTGGCGGGCCCGATGAACTGACCGTACAGGCCAACCCAGAAGTCCGGCGGGCCTTCGCTGTCGGGCACCTGATTGCTCACCGGCTTGAGGCCGTTCTTCAGATAGAAGGCGATGTCGCGGAGGTCCTGATCCGGCTTGTGCCGGAAGGCCGGCCACGGCATGGGCGGCGCCAGGAACTTGGGGTTGGCGGGAAAGTTGCCCTGACCCGGCGTGGTCGACGTGATCTCGACGTCAGGCGTTTCGCCCGGCCGCAGGCCGAAGCGGAGGGCGTTGAAGATCTGCCGCTCGCTGAAGCGTCCGAGCCCCGTGGTGTTGTCGGGCGTGAGGTTGCGCGGGCGCGTCTTGAAGGTCCCCATCGGCGTCGGAATGATGAACTGCTGAAGCACCGTGTCACGCATGCCCTGCAGCCAACCGGGCGCGGCGGGATTGTCGAACCCGCCGTGGCAGTCGCCACAGCCGCTGGAGATCACGAGCATTCGGCCGCGAGTGAGACGCGACTGCGCCTGGGTGTCCAGCTCTTCGGACGCCGTCGCATCGGGCCGCGCGAGAGCCGCCACGAGGAAGATCGGCAGCAGCCAGGCAAGCTGCCGGAGTGAACTGCCCCACCTGCGCAGCATGGTGCCTCCTGTGATTGTATGTGTGCCCACGTGTGCCACCAGTGCCCGCGCGGGTCCGTCACGCGAAGCGTCGCACCCCTTCCCTACCGGATCTCGAGCACTCCCATCATCCCGTGATCCTCGTGCGTCAGGATGTGGCAATGAAACATCCACTTTCCGCCGTAGTCGTCGTAGCGGACGATGAACCGCACCGTCTCGTGCTTCGGCACGTTCACCGTGTCCTTCCAGCGGCGGACCTTCTCCGGCACGCCGTTCCGGTCCAGCACCTGGAACTGAAAGCCGTGCAGATGGAACGGGTGGTCCATGCCGACGAGGTTCTCGACCTGCCAGATCTCCGTGGCGCCGATCGACGAGGTCACGTCGACCCGCGCCATGTCCATGATCTTGCCGTTGATCATGCCCTGCGTCAGCACCATCACGCGGGTCGCCGTGGCCCGCGCCGTATCGAGCGGCGGAACCACCCGCAGCGTGGCAGGGAGCGACACCGCGGACACCGGCGGCTCGCCGCTGTACCGCAGCGTGAGCAGCGGGCGGGCCTGGTTCCAGTCGGCGGGACGCGTCTGCGGAATGTAGCGATCGTAAGGCAGCGACTCGAGCACGCTGCTGCTTCCGGGTGAGCCGGTGCCGCGCACCAGCAGCTCCGCACGCTCGCCATTCGCGAGCAGCATCTCCCGCACCTCGACCGGATGCTCGAAGAGGCCACCGTCGCTCCCCACGTGCAGGAACGTGTGCCCCGACAGGGCGAGGCGGTACACACGCGCGCCCGACGCATTGATCACGCGCCAGCGCTGCACCTCGCCGCTCCGGATCGGGATGTCCGGCCTCACCTGTCCATTGACGAAGATGAGGTTCCCCTCGCGGCCGTTCTCGAAGTCCACGCGGCCGGCCGGCGTCCCGGGATCGGGGATGTCGATGGTGCCGTCGGGCAGGAGCCGGTTGTCGGAGAGGATGATCAACTTCTCCGGCAGCGAAGCCGGCAGGGGGTCGTCGGCGGCGCGCACGATGATGGCGCCGTAGAGCCCCTTCGACACCTGGTAGGCGGTCTGATGATGCGGATGGGGGTGGTACCAGTAGGTGCCGGCAGTTCCGCGCATGATGGTGAAGACGTAGTCGTGCCTGGCGCCGGGCGCCACCGGATGGAACGGGCTGCCGTCGGCGGTGGACGGGATGTGGAGCCCGTGCCAGTGGACCGTCGTCGGGACGGGCAGGTCGTTCTGGAAGTGCACGATGACGCGGTCGCCCTCGCGCACCTCGAGCGTGGGACCGGGGACGCGGTCGTTGTACGCGTAGGCCTCGGACGACGACTCGGACACGAGCGAGAGGCGCGCCGGGGCGGCGGTGAGCGTGACCTCGACCGTGTTAGGCAGCCGCGAGTGGTTTACCAGTACGGTCGGCGGGGTGAGCAGGTCGGCAGGGCTGGCGGCGAACCCTCGGGGATCGCGATCGGCCGCCGGGGCCGCGAGACTCGCGCCTGGCCTGGTCGGCCAGGCGGCAGCGATGGTAGTCAATACGATGACGACGCGGCGGATCATCCGTTCCTCGCACGCCCGGTTGGAAAATGCGACGCTGCCGGGCTTCAGATCGGGGAAGCCGGTTGGGAGGCCTTTCCGACAGCGCCCCAACCTACGCTGCGCGCCCGATCAGGCAAGCCTGTGTGTGGACCTTCGCGAATGGCGGCACGACGCTGCAGGGCACGCACGGGTGAGGGGTCACGCGGGCTCGATGCCCTCTCACCCCAATCAGCGCCCGCTACGAACGCCCCTTCGCGGCCACCAGGCCGTGGCCGCCCACGGGGGTCGTGACCACCCCGTCACCGAAGCTCGCGATCATGGGCCTGCCCCTGGCGATCGCATCCTTCACGGCTGGGAGCGTGAGCGACGCCTCATGGCTCGCCTTGCTCTCCCACACCTCGGTGATCCAGATGGCGTCGGCGTCCGAGGGATCCACCGCGACGATATAGCTGAGACACCCGGGCATGTTGCTGCTCCCCTCCAGCAGAATCGCGACGAGTGCGTCACGCTGGCCGGGCGCGGCCGACATCTTGCCGATCAGTCCGTACATGTGTGGTGCTCGGTGAGTGGGCAGGTGTGGGGCACAATAGGGGCTCGGGGCCCGCGTGCAAGTGGGACCCTGACCGGCTACCAGTGGCTCAGCTCGACCACGAAGAGTGCGGCCGCAACCGGAAGGCGAGGATCGTCATCCGCCACCGTCTCCTCGCGCACGAATTCCCATCCGCTCGGCTGCGCATCCAGCAGTGCCGCACGCAGGCGGGCCGGCAGGAGATGCGCAACCCTGGAGAGCGGTGAGGACGACGACCGCGCGGGAGCCACGGCGAACGGCGGCCTTCCCCGCGTGAGGCGACCGATGACACGGCCCTCGCGCGCGTAGGTGTACTCGCGGGTGCTCGCCGCCATCGATCCGGTGGAGTCACCGCCCACGATCGCGTTGCCGACCCCCTCCACCAATGACTCCACGACGCGCCGCTTGCCGCTCCGGGCGTCGGCGAACCGACCCAGGAGCGCGCCACGCGCGTTTCGCACGCGACCGCTCCGGTTCAGGATTCCGATGCGCGCGGCGTTCGCCACGTCGACCACGTCGACCTTTCCGGTGAGCGGAAAGGAGCGCCGGCGGCGCACGACGAGCCACGCGGCATTCGGCCGATCCGCACGGCACACCACGATGTCGCGTTGCCAGGGGAACGCCCGGGCGACGAGCAACGCCGTCCCCGACGAATCGCGCACCGTGAGGTCGCGACAGGCACGGCCACCGCTCCGGGTCCGCTCCACCGAGATCCAGAGCGTGCGTTCCCGGAGAGCGTCCATGTGGCCAAGTATAGCCGCCGCCACACGGGCTTCGGAACCTCGCGTCCTCCTTACGAGGCCGCGCAGCGCAACCGCATCGCCGGGTGAGTCGTCTCACCCGGCGCGCGGGCCCCGCGGGCGCTCACCGCGCCGTCGAGCGGAAGGTTCACATCCAGGCTGTACGTGGCCAACTCGTTCTCGAACGGCCACTCGAAGGTGAGCACCACCCAGGACCTCTCGATGCGCGCCTCCGGAGGAATGGCCAGGTCGAGTCGCGCGCCGGAACGGAACGGGCGCAGACTCGCATCGAGGATGCCCTCCCGTGAGCTGACCCCAACGAGCGGAGCCACGCGCAAGGCGCGACTCTCCGACGTCACTTCCCAGCGACCGTCGGCCGTACACGTGGCGATGCCGGCGCGCAGACGCAGATCCCAGATTCGCTCCGGATCCGCCTGTTGCGTCCGCACCGCGCCCGAGTCGATCGTCACGGTGAGCCAATCCCCACGTCGGACGAGCACACCGTTCAACACCCCCTGGATTCCGTACGCGGAGCGCATCGAGCTGACAGAGAACCCGCCGATCGGCACCGGCGTCCGGGGCGCCGCGGAGCGTGCTCCGGCGCAGCCGCCGGCCCCGATGATGGCCGCGATGATGGCCGCGAGGTACGCGGCGTGGGCGAGGGAAAACCGGCGCTTCACCATGGGGCCCGATCCGTTCCGGAGGCGGCGCCAACATGCGGTCCCTGGACGGAGACCGCATGTCGCCCGGGTGAAGACCGGATGATGTTTCGGTTAACGGACGCGACCCGCCGCGCTTCGTGGGCGCGGCGGGTCGTTTCACCACGGGATCGCGTCGTTTCCGCTGGCGCGACTCACTCGGCGCGGAGCGCCACCAGCGGATCAATCCGCGCGGCGCGGCGCGCCGGGACCCAGTTGGCCATGAGGGTGGCGAGCAGCAGCGCGACCGACACCGCGGTGAACGTGATCACGTCGCGCGGGCTCACCCCGTACAGCAGCGCGCCGAGCAACCGCGTGGTGAGGAACGCCCCGACGAGACCTCCGATGAGGCCCACGACGGCCACCCGCATCCCCTGGCGCATCACGAGGGAGACGACCTGCTGCCCCGACGCGCCCAGCGCCATGCGCACGCCCATCTCACGCACCCGCTGTGCGACGAGATACGATGTCACGCCGTACACGCCCACCACGCCCAGGACGAGCGCGAGCGCGGCGAACGTGCCGAGCAGCACCATGGCGAAGCGCCGCGCGGACATCAACCCACCGAGCCGCGACGCCATCGTGGTGATACCGTGCACCGGCTGCTCGGGATCGACTTCCCGCACAGCCTCACGGAGGACGCGGATCGCGTTGGTGGGCTCCGTGCGCGTGCGGATGACGAGCTGCATGCGCGGCGATGGTCCCCACGCATACGGGTAGAAGGTCTCGTACCGCACGGGCGCGTCGAAGCCGGTCCGCCGCATGTCGCCCACGATGCCCACGATCGTCAGCCAGGGCGCATCGCTGGTTTCGTCGCCGTACTTGAAGCGCTTCCCCAGTGCGTCGCCCTGGGGCCAGAACTTCCGGGCCATCGTCTCGTTGATGATGGCGACCGATGTGGCACTGTCGTCGAGCGCCGTGAAGAAGCGCCCCGCCACGAGGCGGATGCCCATGACCTGGAAGTAGTCCGGGGTCACGGGATCGAGCGGCACTTCGACGTTGGCGAGGTCGGTCGTACGCTCGCGCCCCTCGATCGTGAAGATGGTCGAATTCGGCGTGGTCGAAAGAAAGAGGTCGCGAATGGCCGCGACTCCAGCGACGCCCGGATCGGCGCGCAGCCGCTCGAACACCCGGTCGAAGAAGGCGATGCGTGATGCCGGCTGCTGGTAACTCGCGGCGGGCAGGGCGATGTCCGCGGTGAGCAGATGATCGGGGCGGAAACCGACGTCGGTGGCCTGGAGCGCGAGGAATGACCGGATCAGCAATCCCGAGGCCGTGAGCAGCACCACCACGATGGCGATCTG
>DATIGO010000163.1:0-21248 GCA_035454665.1 Gemmatimonadaceae bacterium
CCGGGGCATCGTGCATCGCGACGTCAAGCCGGAGAATGTCTTTCTCTCCGGGGATCACGTGTACGTCGTTGACTTCGGCATTGCCAAGGCGATCGCCGCGACGGAGGCCGAACGCCTCACGAGCACCGGACTCGCGATCGGAACGCCGACGTACATGAGTCCCGAACAGGCGATGGCCGGGACGGTTGACGCGCGGAGCGACCAGTACGGGATCGCGGTCATGCTGTACGAGATGCTGGCCGGCGAACCGCCGTTTGCCGGCCCGAATCAGCAGGCGATCATTGCGCGCCGGCTGACGGAAGCCGCACGGCCGCTGTCGGCCGTCCGCTCCACCGTGCCACCGGCAGTGGAGCGCGCCACGCTGCGCGCGCTGGAGCGCACGCCGGCGGACCGGTTCCCCACCATCGAGGCGTTCCTCGCCGCCCTGCAGGCGCCTTCAGGCGCCGCGTTCAGCGCCAGGAGCTGGCGCAGGCCAGCGGCCGGATTGGCCGCGGTCGCCGTGCTCGTCCTGGCAGCGCTGGGCGCACGAGCAATGCTGCTGTCGCGCCGGACGGACCCTGAAGTCATCGCGCTGTATCGGCGCGGCGTGCAGTTGTACGACCGCCGCACAGCAGCCGGAACCGTCGAAGCCACCGCGGTCCTGAACGAGGCCATCCGTCGCGATTCGTCATACGCGCCCGCCTGGAACGCGCTCGCCAAGACGTACGCGCGCGCTCTGCAACGCGGCTTCCGCGTACCGGACGTGCCGACCGAGCGCCTGCTGCCACTCGCTGTCACTGCGGTGGAGCGTTCCCTCCTGCTGGACGAGTCCAACGCGGATGCCTGGACGACTCAGGCGATCGTCAGCCACCAGATTGATCCGACGGACCCCGCGACGGCGCTCCGTTCGGTCCAACGCTCCCTCGCGCTTGACTCGACCGATGCCGCGGCCTGGCACCAGTACGCCATCATGCATGCCGACAATGGTGACCTCACCGCGGCCCTGCATGGCTGGCGTCGCAGCGTCCGGCTCAACCCGAGATATACGCAGGGCCTCGCGTTCCTCGCCTGGGGCCATTACTGGCGGGGCCAATACGACAGCGCCGCCGTCTGGGCCGACAGCGCCATCCACGTAGATCCGAAATACGTGCTCGCGCACCAGACATCGGCGCTCGTTGAAATCGAGCGCAGGCGGTTTGATGCAGCGCAGAACCGGGCGGAGGCGGCGGTCCGACTGGCTGACGATGTGGAAGCAGTGCATACACGCGCCAGCCTCGCGCTGGTCAAGGCCCGGGCCGGTAACCCGAACCTGGCGCGCGCCGAATTGCTGCCTGCGGAGGTGCTTGCCGGCAGCTTCGCCCCCCTCAGGGCCCACACGGCCGTGTTCCTGGCCGAGGTACACGCCGCCCTGGGCGACATCGAGGGCGTACTGAAGGCGTTAGGCCTGTACGGCGCGCCGCGTGACATGCACTTCCAGCTGCACCTCCGATGCAGTCCCACCTTCGCGCCCGTGGAGGATGACCCGCGGTTCAAGGCCATGCTCGTGATCCCACGGCCGCCCCGCGGGTCACACTGCTGACGGGGACACGTTTTTCGCTCGCACGGCGTCCTCTACCTCCCGCTGCGCCGCAGCAAGCCGACCCTGGCCGAGGCCGCGTCTCACCTCGTGGCCCAGTCCCAATGCGCCGAGGCGCGGCGAACGACGGCCGGAACGTCACGCGCGAGCAGGTAGCCCTGCGCCACCAGCTCCTCTGCCGCCGCGGTGACCTTCGCCATGTACGCCGCCTTGTCGGCGTAGCGCTCCTCGATCGACAGGCGCGGGTCTCCGCTCCGCTCACGCTCGGCGCGCGTTCGCAGGAACGGCAGGTACGAGCCGATCTCACCGGCCAGGTGCTCGGGAGCCCCGATGCTGGCGTCCCTGTAATTCCAGCCGAAGTGCGTGGCGAGCGGCGCGGCGATCTCGGGGAGCCTGATCCCCGCGCGATCGTTGCCGTCGGCATCCACCGCCGGCACGCGGACCACGAACGGCGCGCCGATCCTGGGCGGCTCGTTCTCCACGATGCCACGCGACCAGTTGGGACCGAAGTCCAGGCGGTACGCCACGAGCTGCGGCGGTGGGAAGGTGTAGCCGGGTATCGCCGGCCACCCGCCACGTTCCCGGGGCACGAGCGTGCCGTCGGCGATGCGCGGATACCGGCTCGGCGGCGGCGCGACGTCCTCGCTCACCCAGGCGTCCATGGCCCGGAACAGCGCGCGCATCACGGGGCGCGTGTCGAGCGGGTTCTGCACCGCCTGCCCCACGAGTGTCCCCGAGCGCCTCGACGTGGGCGGCATCCCGGCGATGATGTGCGGGCTCGACGAGATCAGGTAGATGCGAACGTCAGGCGGCAACTCGGCATCCCGCTCGCTCGCGGGATCCGTGTGAATGAGCGAACCGGCGCGATTGAAGTACTCGGAGCTCGAGAGGACGTGGAAGATTCGGGGCGCCGTCCCGGTTTGCTCGGCACGCGCCATCAGGCCGTCGCGCTCCCCCGTCAGGGGATCGGCCTCCAGTCCGTCGGTGAACGGGAACATGTCCACCGGATAGAGGATGTTGTAATGCTCCAGCGCGTCGCGCGACGCCTGGGCGAAGCGGTGGTTGAAGGAGCCGCGCCCCGCCCCGCCGCGCTCGTCGATCACGCCGTCGAAGACACGCCTTCCCTCGGCGTCGGCGTTGAAGCCCTGATAGATGAAGTGACGCAGGAAGCGCCCGCTCTGCGACCCGCCCCAGGCCATCGCCTGACGAATCGTCGGCATCGGATTGGCGGAGCTCCTGTCATACTTGAAGAAGCTCACCAGGTCCCGAGTGCCCACGAAGCCGGTTCCAACGACGCGCGGATCCTTCGCCCGATAGACCACGTCGTAGATCATCCCTGGCTCGAACCCGCCTTCGAGGCGCACGCGCCATGGTCCGGTGAAGCGCCACTGGCTGCGCGGCACGACGCGTGGAGAGTCCGTGCGATTCGCTCGCACGGTCATGACGTTTTCGGCGCTCTGCGAATCGGCTACCGGATACCCGCGGTGTCCGCGGTCGGCAAGCGACTGCGTGTCGACGCGCGCGTTGGGGATGAAGTTCCCGCGCACGAGGCCCGTGATGGGCCGGCCGTTGTCGGTGGGGATCGGCATCTCCATCCGCATGCGGCCTTCGGGCACGTCCCACTGCCACCCCATCCAGAGGAGCGTGAAGCCCTGCTCCATCAGCCGGCCGTCGCCGAAGTGCGCCTCGGTGGTGGGATCGGGGGAGCCCGACGCGCTCTGGAACGTGACCAGCATCGCCTTGCCGCCGCGGTTCCCCACTTCATAGAAGAGGCGCCCGTTCCCCCTCGACGGATCCACCGGCTTGAGGAGGTAGAAATCGGCGCTGAAGACGACTCTTCCCTCTGCGTTCCGCGGTGCGAGGGCGAGGTCCACGACACCCGCGTTGGCCGGGAGCGTGGGATCGGCCGCGAACTCCACCGTGCCGACGAGCTTCTCGTAGGCTCCCGCGGCGCCGAACGCCTTGCCGTTCAGGACCGGCTCGCGCCGAGTGACGTTCAGGCGCACTGATTGGGAAAGAGCGGCCGTGGACGCGGAGAGCGTGAGCATGAGGGCCAGCAGGAGGGGCGTCGTGGCGCGGGAGGTGGCCATGGCCGCCAAGGTAGCGCGCGCCGGTCGTGGCGTCCAACTTCCAGCCCTACGATGCACTGGCGCCTCCCGTACCCGGCTTCGCTCCTGCTCCTCGCGGTGTCGCTCCTCGCCGCACCGCACGCCTTTGCCCAGCAGCTCGAGGCGATCTGGTACGTGCGCGGCGAGGAGAGCATTCAGGCGTTCCTCGCCCACGCCGACCAGATCTCGATTGTGGCGCCGCAGGTCTTCCAGATGGATTCCACCGGCCGGATTCGCGGCCGGGTGGACCCGCGGATCACCGAGACCGCGCGGGCCAGGGGCGTGAAGCTGATGCCGCTGGTGATGAACCCCGGGTTCGACCAGCCGACCATCCACCGGGTGCTCAACGAGCCGGGCGCGCGGGCCCAGGCGTTGCGTTCGCTCGCCGCCCTCTGCCGCGACAACAAGTTCGACGGCATCCAGTTCGACTTCGAGAACTTTCACGTGAGCGACCGGGACGCGTTCACCTCGTTCACGCGTGAGGCGGTGGACTCGGTGCATCGCGCCGGGTGTCAGCTGTCAGTGGCCGTGGTGCCGCGCACGGGTGAGGCTCCGGGCACCAACAGCTACGACCGCTGGATCCACGAGAACTGGCGCGCCGGATTCGACTACAAGGCGCTGGCCGATACGGTGGACTTCATCTCGTACATGACGTACGCGCAGCACACCGGCGGCTCGCCGCCCGGACCGGTGGCCGGATATCCATGGATGAAGGCGTGTCTCGAGTATGTGCTGTCGCTGGGGGTGCCGCCCGGCAAGATCTCGCTGGGGCTCGCGGGCTACTCCGACTGGTGGTATCCGGCCTACGACGACAGAAACGGCTCACGGCTGCGGGGAAGCGACATCTCGTACGTGGACGTCATGTGGATCCTGGACAGCGCGGGGGTGACGCCGAAGTGGGATGACGTGCAGAAGGCGTCGTACGCGATGTGGGAGTCACGCGGGGTGTTTCGGCACGCGTGGATCGAGGATGCGCGGGCGTTCATGGAGAAGCTGGAGCTGGTGCGGAGCCATGGCTTGCGGGGGTACTCGGTGTGGCTGCTTGGCATGGAGGATCCTCGGGTGTGGGGTGAGCTGCGCAGCGCGGGCGTGCGCCGCTGAATCGTCACCCCTCCGGGCTCTTGGGCGGTCGATGCGCTGATCCGACCGGAGCGCGCACATCGCATCCACGGTGCCGAAGGGCGTGATGCGATAGCAGCGCCGGCGTTCGTCGTCGGCCGCGGTGCGGCGCCTGGCGACTTCGGCAATGGGTCCCTGGCCGCCCCCGCGGCTACGGCGGAGGCAGCCCCGACGCGCGGATGACGTCCTTCCTAGCTGCAGACCGGCGGCGTTTCCGGAGTCGCCAGGTTGAACGTGCACGACTGCGTCGATCCGTTCAGGGTGGACACGATCGTGACTGTGGACGTGCCGTGGAACGTGATCGTGCTCGTGAACGATACCTGGTCCGCCGTCGCGGTCGTGGTGATGGACCCGGACGCCGGATAGGCGTTGGGACCCGGCTCGTACGGAAGCACGAGGTTGTTGATCGCGCGAGTGGTCGCGACCGCGAACGTCTGCCCGTCTGCCGTCATGCTCAGATCCGTCGTCCCGGTGCCGTTCACCACGCGCGTCGTGGTCTGGAGCCCGCTCAGCGTCTGCTCGTCGTGCGAGTCGATGCTGATCGACGTGCCGTCGCCGACGTCGATCGCGCCCTCCACGTCCACGACGTAGCGGAGGCTCGACACCGTCGCCGAATTGAACGCGGCCATCGGGACGCCGCCGCTGGTGAGGAGCTGATAGCGCGTATTGATCGTCAGGCCGTCCGCAGTTTGCGTGGGGCAGACGAAGTACGTCGTCGTCGCGTCGTACGGGCAGGCGGTGGCGCTCGGCATCGAGGCGTCGGGCGCGGGAGCGACACCCAGCCCCACCAGGCCGGCGCCCGCGTAGAAGCCGACGGTGTTCAACTGATTGAGGACTTCATCGAGCGATACGGTCTGGCCGCCGGGCAGGCCGGGCACTTCCGGCACCTCCGGCACTTCGGGCACGTCAGGCGCCACAGGGCCGTCGCCGCCGCTGCAGGCGGCGAGTGCGAAGGAGACGAGTGCAGCCAGGCGCGCGATGGGGGTTCTCACGGAAGACCTCCGGTCGACACTGTGGCATTGGCGACGCGGCGGCCGGCACTGCAGTCGCGCCCCCGGCCCCGCGGCTCACCCGAGAGGACGCCTCGGCGCGTCCACGCGTTTCCGGCGCGGTGGTGCGGCAATGTGACGCGCCGCACGATCGGGACGCGGTGGTGATACTTCACGTACGTTCCGACGTGAGGCGCAGCTTCCCCTCAACGGCGAGGCGGTGGGGAGTGTCGCCCTCGGGCGTGTCCGCCTGCGGCTCGGCGGTCAATGGATCAATGGCCTCGAGGAACGGAAAACGGCGGAAGAACTCGTAAGAGATTCCCCGGGTGAGGAACCGTGCGGCGCTGCCTCACGCCATCGCTCCAGCAGCGCGCGACATCGTTGGTGTTCGGGCGCACTGGTATCCGCGGCATACACCAGCACGTTCGTGTCCCGGCGAGCGGATCAGCGACGGATCGAGGACGTGCACCGCGCACGAGGCTGCGGATCGCCGCACGCTGCAGCCGATGAGTGCCGGGCCGCGACCTTACCACGCGCGCGCCGGCGGCACATACTTTCCCCATGACCGCCGTTTCCCCGACCGAGGTCCCGCCGCGGCTCGCGAGCGCGCTCGCGCACCACTACCGCATCGAGCGCCCCCTCGGCGCCGGCGGCATGGCGACGGTGTACCTCGCCGAAGACCTCAAGCACTCGCGCAAGGTCGCGATCAAGGTCCTGAAGCCCGAGCTGGCCGCCGTGCTGGGCGCCGAGCGGTTCCTGACCGAGATCAAGACCACGGCGAACCTGCAGCATCCGCACATCCTGCCGCTGTTCGACTCGGGCGAGGCCGACACATATCTGTACTACGTAATGCCCTTCATCGACGGGGAGTCGCTGCGTGACCGCCTCGATCGCGAGAAGCAGCTTCCGGTGGAAGAGGCCGTGCGGATCACGCGCGACGTGGCCGACGCGCTGGACTACGCGCACCGGCACGGCGTGATCCATCGGGACATCAAGCCGGCGAACATCCTGCTGCATGACGGGCGGCCCCTCGTGGCCGACTTCGGCATCGCGCTCGCCATCAGCGCCGCGGGGGGCGGGCGGCTCACCGAGACGGGGCTCTCGCTGGGGACGCCGCACTACATGAGCCCCGAGCAGGCGAGCGCCGAGCGGGATCTCAGTGCCCGCAGCGACGTGTATTCGTTAGGCTGCGTGCTGTACGAGATGCTGGCCGGCGAGCCGCCGCACACGGGGCCGAACGCGGCCGCGATCCTGATGCGCATCCTCACCGAGCAGCCCCGGGACATCTCGGACCTGCGCGCCACCGTACCGCTGCACGTGGCGGGCGCGGTGAGCAGGGCGGTCGAGAAGCTCCCCGCCGATCGCTTCGAGACCGCTCGGGAGTTCCGCCAGGCGCTCGAGGATCCGACCTTCCGGTTCACCCGTACCACGATGGCCGCCGCCGCGGCACCGGTGGTTCCCGCGCACGCCGGGCGGGGGTGGGACTCGCGAAGCAGGGTGCTGGCGGCGAGCACCCTGCTCCTGGCCGCGGTGGTGGCGTGGCTCGCGATGCGCCGGCCGGCGCCCGCGGTGGAGAACGAGGGCGTGATCGCCTTCCAGCTCGCCGACTCGGTTCCCGCGGCGCTGTTCCCCGTCGCGGGACCGCACGGCTGGCTCGCCTGGGTGTCACGGGGCCGACTCTTCGCGCGGCCACCAGGGAGCCTCGAGCCGACGCGCCCCGCCGGCGACGAGGCGCTCTCCGACCTCCCGGACTTCTCCCCCGACGGCGAAGCGATCGTTTATCCCCAGCGCGCGGGCAGCAACACTCTGCTCCGGCGCACACCATCGCGTGGCGGGAATCCGATCACGATCCTCTCCCATCCGGCGCAGCTCCTGAGCCCGCACTGGGGTGACGACGGGTGGATCTACTTCACCAGCGGCGCGGGCGGAAACTGGGCCGTCGTGCGCGTCCCGGAGAACGGTGGATCGCCGGATACGCTGCTCGGCCCCCTCATCACCGTTCCGTACATCTATTCGAAGATCCCGGGACGCAACCGGTTGCTGATGGGGATGTACAGCGGTGCCTTTACCAACCCTTCGGTGATGGCGTTCGATCTCGGCACGCGCGATACGACCACGATCGCGCCGGGAGGCATGCAGCCCGAGTGGTCGCCCACGGGCCATGTCCTCTTCGGTCGCAACGAGGGCTCCCTCTTCGCCGTCGCGTTCGATCCGGACGCCATGCGGGCGACGGGATCACCCGTCCCCGTGCTCGACAGCCTGGCCGAGGCGTACCCCGTGTCTCGCTACAGCCTGTCACCCACCGGCACGCTCGTGTACGTCGCCGGGCGCACCACCGGCGGCGGCACGGGCGCGACCTACGCGCTGCAACTGTCAGGCATCGACGGCGGAAGCGAGCGGATCCCGCTTCCCCCCTCGGATCACTGGGACGCCAAGATCTCGCCCGACGGCCGGCGGCTCGCCTACATCCGGAACGATCACGTCTGGATCTACGACCTCGATCTGGGCACGCACACGCAGCTCACGCGCAGCGGCGCGCGGCACCACAACCCTGCCTGGTCTCCGGACGGGGAGCGGATCGTCTTCAGCGGCGCCGTCGATGGGAAGGCGGATCTCGACGTCTTCGTGACCGGCACCTCGGGGCAGACACCGGTCGAGCGCTTCGGCGGGTCACCGGAGAACGACTATCCGTCGCAGTGGCTCGCCGACGGCACGGTGCTCGTTCACACCCAGGGGAGCGATGGCGAGAACATTCACCTGCTCCGCCCGGGCACGGACACGTCCGAGGCGCTGCTGCGCGCCGACTGGGTCGAGCGGACCCCGCGGGTGTCGCCCGACGGGCGCTGGATCGCCTACGTGAGCAACGAAGGCGGGCCGTCTCATGTCGACGTGAGGCGCTGGCCCGGACTGGCCAATCGCGTGCAGGTCTCCGACGACGATACGGGGATTCCACAGAGCAGCTTCCCGCTGTGGTCGCGCGACAGCCGGACCCTGTACTACCATCAGGGCGGCCGGCTCATGGCGGCGGCGGTCGATGGAAGCGGCGAGACGTTGCGCGTCACGAATCGCCGGGTGATCGCAGAAAATGCGCGGGGGATCCTGGCCGATCTGCACCCCGACGGCAGGCGCCTGCTCTTCCTCGCCGACGCCACCGCGTCCGACACGCTCACCGCGCGCGCGCCGCGGCGGCTCGTGGTGGTGATGAACTGGCGCGAGGCGCTGCGGGAGCGCCTCGGGGCGGACCGGCACTGACGCGGGCTCGACTGCGAACTCGCGCGGAGAGGCGCCGGGTGACGCGGCGATGGTGACGCTGCTCCTCGAGGCGGGCGCACAACCAGGACTCGAGGACGGAGAAGGACGGACCGCGCTCGACTTCGCGATTGACCGAGGACATGCCAGAGTCGGCGAAATACTGAGGCGAGCGCTCGGAGGGGCGTGAGATCTCCCGCGGCGTGGACTACCGCCGCCACGAGGGCGACCGATCGGATGCGTCGGCCGTGAGCCTGACGAGTCCGGAACCGTCGACGTTGACGAGGTAGAGACCCGGATCGAGGGGACTGATACCCGCGCCGATCCCCACGAAGACGAGCCGGGTCCCGTCCGGTGACCACGAGGGGTCCTGGCCGCCCGTGACGTCACGACGGCCCGTGCCGTCCGCGGCGATCACGGCGATGCGCGGGCCATCCGTCGTGAAGGCGATCTGGCTGCCGTCGGGACTCCACGCCGGGTTGAAGTCGCCGGCGGCATCGTTCGTTAGGCGCCGGAACCCCGAACCGTCGACGTTGACCACGCACACGTCCCAGTTGCTGGCGTTCCGGCACGCGAAGGCGATGCGCCTGCCATCGGGTGACCAGACCGGATCCAGCACCTCCTCGCCGAAATCGTCGATGCGGAGCGGCGCGAGGCCGCCTCCGTCCACGCGAACGGTGTGCAGACGCGACCCGTTGTGCTCGGCTCGCGCAAAGACCAGCAGCGCACCGTCCGGGCTCCAGTCCGCTGGCCCGTCGGGACCGTTGGTCACCTCCACCAACGACCAGTCAGGAAGGGACGCCGTGCGGAGCCCAGCGACGTAGCAGAGCGAATAGTAGTAGTAGTAGCCCCACGGATCGCACTCGACGTGCCGGAACGCGATGTGGCGGCCATCGGGTGACCAGACGGCATCCACCCCGTGCGCGAGCGTCACCGGACCCGCCCCGTTCGCATGGACGATCATGACCCTGCCTTCTCCGTTGTAGCCCCGCGTGAACGCGATCACCTCGGTACGCGTGCAGGAAAGGCGGAACGTGAGCTCCGCCGTCGCCCCCACCACGACGTCCACCGTCTGCTCGCTGTCGCCAAGCACCTGACACGTGCTCACCACACCGTCGATCCGGACCGTCCGTGACCCCGGCGCGACCCGGGCGAAGTGGGCCAC
This sequence comes from Gemmatimonadaceae bacterium, assembly GCA_035454665.1. Classification (GTDB taxonomy): domain Bacteria; phylum Gemmatimonadota; class Gemmatimonadetes; order Gemmatimonadales; family Gemmatimonadaceae; genus DATIGO01. The sequence goes on from DATIGO010000163.1 coordinate 10,186, forward strand.
GCCGTTTGGCGTCGTTACCGCGGAATGCCCGCCTTCGAGGTGCAGGACGTAGCCGTCGGGATCGAAGTCCTCGCCCAGGGTCTCCACGGTGACCCTGACCGTGCCGGTCGTCGCCTGACACGTCACGGTGAAGTGCACCATCGTCGCCGCGCCACGCGTCACGGTCACGGTCTGAAGCTGCGGCTCCTCGACCGTGCAGTTCGCGGCCACGCCGCTGATCGACACGGTGTGGGAGCCTGGCTCGAGACCACCGTGCGTCACCGCCACGCCCGGATGGAGCGTCTTGACCGGCGCACCGTTCACGAGCAGCGTGAACCCGTCGCCATCCGGGTCGAAGCCGATCTGGCTTACGGTCACCTGCACGCCGGTCGCGCGGCACCGCACGCTCAGGTGCACCGTCAGCGACCGATCCCGTGCGACCGTCACGATCGCGGGGTGTGCCCCCAGGACCTCGCAGTTCTCCGCGACGTTCTCCAGGCCGACCTCGCGACGTCCAGACGGGACGCTCGTGAGGAGGGTCGTGCCGGTGGCCCCGATGGGAACCTGCTCGAGCGCGTCCACGGTGACGACATAACCGTCAGGATCGAGATCGTCTCCCGACGTGACCACAAAGACCTGGATGCGGCCGAAGCCGCTGGGCTCGGTGGTGTCACCGCACGAGAGCAGCGCGGTGGCGAGCGACGCGCACATCGCCCGGCGGAACCAACGGGGCGTGGGACTCATGGGACGGCCATCCGGGATCTGTCGAGCGTACGGATCGATCCTCGTGTCACGGACACGCGCTCGCGGACTGCTCGGGCGCTCACAAGGAATAACGACGAATCCGACGGGATCCCGACGTGCTCTCGGACCGGCCGCCTTGGGATCCCCTGGTATCCATGCCAGCGGGCCTTCTCCCGAAGACACACCCGATGCCAGTACTGGCATCGGGTGCCGGCGTGCACCCCGCCGGGCGGATCGGTTACCCCCGGGGCAGCGCGGCGCGCGGCGTCAGGCGCCCCTTCGACCCGTCCCCCGGCGAGCGGCGGACCTCACGAGCGCCGCCGGCGCCTGGCACCGCCAGGCCTCCTCGATGAGCACCCTGACCTCCGCCACCTTCACCGCCTCGAGGCGCACGAGCACGGCCGGGAAGCCGTTGTAGTGCGGTTCGGTGAAGAACTTCACCGGCTCGGCCGCGATCATCAGGTCCTTCTGCGCATTGTTCGCCACGCGCACGGCAATCACGGTGGGATTCGGCACGCGGGGCTTCTTCGGTTCCACACGCTCCTGCCAGACCCAGACGAAGGGCTTCGCCTTGCCCTTGTTGAGGACGGCGAACTTCAAGCCCCCACTGGCCGACACCACGTCGGGAAGGGAGAGCGCGATCCGCCGAACGTCGGTCCGGGTGGCCACAGGGCGGTCCGAGTCAGATTCTACCCGCGCCCCGTCCCTGCCGCCGCGGCCGCGAGGGCGGAAAGCACCGCGTCGATCCGATCCAGCACCTCGCGACACTCCCCCAGGGCGTGCCGCTCCGCGAGCCGTGCGGGGGCCACATACCCCACCCAGACCGCGCGCGTCGAGTCCTCCCATACGAGCGCCTTGAGCGGGAGATCGATCCCGCTCGTCTGCGCGCACTGCATGAGCCGGGTCCCGACCTGGGGATTCCCGAAGACGAAGAGCGTCGTGGGACGAAGCTCCAGGTTCACGCCGCGCGCATTCGCCGCGTGATCCACGCGCGTAAAGACGGTGAGGTTGCGCGCGGCGAGCGCCGAGTCGAGCCCGCGCACGGTCTGCGTGAAGTCACGCGTGCTGCGCACGCGCACCAGGTCATCGGCAGGTTGTGCGCCAGCGGCGGCGCCGGCGCATAACGTGGCCAGGAGACCCCGGCGGATCAGCCGCATGCGTCAGGCGCAGACGGGGGGCGTAGCCGGAGTCTGCAGGTTGTACGTGCAGGTCTGCGACTGGCCGTTGATGGTGTTCACGATCGTCACGGTGGACGTGCCGTTGAAGGTCATCGTGCTCGTGTAGGTCATCAACGCCGAAGTGCCCGTCGTGGTGATGCTGCCGGAGGTTGGATACGCGCCGGGGCCCGGCACGGTTGGAAGCACCAGGTTGCTGACCGTCCGCGTGGTCGTGAACGTCATGACCTCGCCGTTGTTCGTGAAGGTCAGATCGGTGGTCCCCGAACCGTTCACCACGCGCGTCGCGGTGCGCAGCCCCGTCAGGGTCTGGTCGTCGTGCAGATCGATGGTGATCGCCGGAGGGCCGCCCTGTCCGCCACTGGTCGTCCCCGCCACGTCCACGACGTTGCGGATACCAGACACGGTTGCGGGATCGAACGACGACAGCGGTGCGCCGTCATCATCGAGCAGCTGGTAGCGCCGGTCGATGGTCAGGCCGTTGACGGTGACCGGGGCGCAGACGAAGTACGTCGACCCCGCGTCGAACGGGCATGCCCCCGCGCCCGGCGCAGGCATGCTGCTCGTCGCCACCCCGGCGGGGGCGAGCCCCGCGCCCGCGTATGTGCCGACCGTGTTCAGCTCGGTGAGGACCTCCTCCAGCGTCTGGTCGTCCTGGGTTGGAGTCGGCGACGTGCCGTCGCTGCAGGCGACCAGGGCAACCGCGGAAAGCACCACGAGGGACGACCGCTTCGTTCTCACCAGAACCTCCGCGCGACGGATGGCTGCAGAATGGTCATACCTATCGCGCGCCGGCAAGCGGCTCTGTGACCATGCGCACGATCCATGGGACCAGACGCACGATCTCTTCCGCGACCCCCAGGCGCTCCGTCACGCCTGGAATACTGCCCGTCACGCTACGGCACGTACGCGATGCAATCGATCTCGACACGGAGCCCCTCTCCCGGCAGCGCGGCCGCCTGCACCGTGGTCCGCGCGGGACGGTGATCACCGAAGATTCGCGCGTACACGGCGTTCATTCTCGGGAACTCCGCCATGTCGATGAGAAAGACTCCGCAGCGAAGCACGTGCTGGAGATCGGATCCCGCCGCACGGAGGATGCCCTGGATGTTCCTCAGGCACTGCTCCGTCTGGGCGTCGATGTCGTCAGGCAGCCGGTTCGTCGCGGGATCCCGGCCCGCCTGGCCGGAGACGAAGACGAGGCGCTCGAACCCCATGGCGGGCGAATAGGGTCCGACGGGTACCGGGGCGTCGGCGGGAGCGATGGGTCGGTGGGCAGGCATGGGATGGGTGGTGAAACGCTCGAAGGCTGCCAGCGGTAGCGCTGAGCGCTCTCCGTCTTCTGTTTTCTCAGTTCCTGTTCACGAAGCACAACCGAGAGAACAATAGACGGAGGGCCTCCAGCTTGTCAGCCATGCGCTGCGAGCTCATTCGGCGCGGAGGGCCGTAACGGGATTCACGCGCGTGGCGCGCCAGGTCGGGAGCAGCGCCGCCAGGACGCCGACCACCGCGAGCACCACCAGTGCCGTGCCGAGTATCGTCGCGTCGCGCGGCGACGTCCGGAAGAGCAGGCTCTGAATCCGGGGGCCGACGGCCAGCACGATGAGCACACCGATCACGCCACCGACGGCCGTGATCCGCAGACTCTGCCCCAGTACGAGCCGTGTGAGGTCTCCCGCGCCCGCACCGAGGGCGCGGCGAACCCCGAGCTCGTGCATACGCTGCGTGACGTCGTACGCGAGAAGGCTGTAGAGTCCCACCGCCGCCACGAGCAGCGCGAGGATGCCGAACGCGGAGAACACCGTCGTGCCCAGCCGCCACGCGTGCGCCTGCGGGCTCACGAGCTCCTGCAGGGGACGCACGCGCACATAGGGAAGGTGGGGCGCCGCGGCCTGGAGCTGCTGGCGGACTCGCTCGGCCGCATCCGGCGATGATCCCCGAGGCCGCAACACGAGCAACCGGTCGCCGAGCCAGTCCGGTGCCTGACCGATCGGGAGGATGAACTGCAGCATCTCGTCCTCCACGATCTCCTGGCGACGCATATTGGCCACGATGCCGACGACTTCCGCGCACGGCATGGTGTCGCCGCCGATCCGCATGCACTTCCCGATCGCGTCCTCACCCGGCCACCACATGCGCGCAATGGTCTCGTTCACGACCACGACGCGTGGGGACCCGGCGTGATCCTGTTCGGTGATGCCGCGGCCGCGGAGCACGCGGATCCCCATCACGTCGAGGTAATCGGCCGTGGCCGCCGTGAAGTAGTTCCCGGCGTCACGCGGCGTGGGGAGCGAATCCCGGCCGGGAATGCTGACCCGGGTGGCCCAGGACGAGTGAAACGGGACCGACGTGGCGAGCGCCGCGCTCTCGATCCCGGGCAGCGTCCTGGCCGCTTCGTGCAACTGATCGTACAGCGCCAGCCGCTCGCCCCGTTGAAGCCCCTGGCCCTCCGCCACGACGCTCGCGAACAGCACGCGATCCGGTTCGAAGCCGAGAGGAACGGACTCGATGCGAGCGAGGCTGCGCGTGAAGAGACCGGCCGCGACCAGCAGCACGACCGAGAGCGATGTCTGCCCGAGAAGCAGCGCCCGGCGCGTGCGGCTCTGGTGGGCTCGCCCGCTGCGCGCGCCCTCCTTGAGCGCGCTGGTGAGCGTCGGTGCCGATGACTGGATCGCCGGCACGACGCCGCTCAGCAGGCCCGCGACGATCACGGCTGCGACCAGATAGAGCAGCACGCGCGGATTCACGATCGCCTCGTCGGCCCAGGCGGCGTTCGGAAAGAGCACGCCCCGGAGGATCGTGGTGCCGAAGCGCGCCACGATGAGCGCCGCGATCCCGCCGGCGACCGAGAGCAGGACGCTCTCCGTGAGGAACTGCCCGAGCAGTCGGCCGCGCCTGACGCCCAGCGCGAGGCGGACGGCCGCCTCGCGGCGGCGCGCGACGCCGCGTGCGAGCTGGAGGTTCGCGACGTTGGCGCAGGCAATCAGGAGGACCAGCACCGACACGACGGCGAGCAGCAGCGCGACGCGCGCGGTCGCGTTGCCCGCGTTGGCCTCACGCGGGAGCACCGAGACGAGTCCGATGGCGGGATCGAGCGCCGCGTATCGCGGGGTCCATGCCCCTGCGCGCTCGGCACCGGCCCTCAGGCCGGCCGTCGCGCGAGCGGCCGCCTGCGCCCGCGAGGTACCGTCTGCCAGGCGCCCCACCACGAAGAGCCAGAAATCGTTGCGTCCGGTCGTCCATTCGGCGTATTCGGCGGCGCTGATACCGGCCGTGAAGGGAATCCACACGTCCACCGGACGGCTCGAGAGTCCCGTGAATCCGGCCGGCGCCACCCCGACCACCTGGTAGGGAACACCGCCAAGCTCGAGGGTGCGGCCGATGGCTGTGGCGTTTCCCTGCAGCGCGCGCTGCCAGAAGCCGAACGACACGACCGCCACGGCAGGGGCGGTGGGGTTGCCGTCCTCGTCGGCGAGAAAGAACCGGCCGAGTGCCGGGCGCACGCCGAGCGTGGAGAAGAAGCCTGCGCTCACCCGCACGCCACGGAGCAGCTCCGCCTCGGTACCGCGCCCCCTGGTGAGGGCAAGGGGTGAGTACGCGGCTACCTGCACGAACGCGCCCGACGCCCGGATGTCCATGAAGAGCGGAAAGGAGAGCGTCTCCTGTGTGCTCGTCTCGCCGTCGCGCGTACGCAGGTACACGGGCGTCATGACGCGCTCCGGTTCCGTCACGTGCGCCGGGGGCCGCAGGAGCAGACGGTCCACGATGTCGAACATCGTGGCGTTCGCGCCGATCCCGAGACTGAGCGTGAGCACCGCGGCGAGCGTGAAGCCGGGAGAGCGCCGCAAGCCACGCACGGCGAACCGCACATCCTGCTGGAGGTGCTCCAGCCACGGGAGGGACCAGCGGTCGCGCATCTCCTCCGTCACACGGGCTGCGCTGCCGAGCCGCCGTCGCGCCGTGTACCGTGCGGCTTCGATGTCGCGCCCTTCCGCGCGGGCATCGCGCTCGAGCTGCGACTGGTGGAATCGCAGCTCCTCCTGGAACTCGGCGTCGAGTCGGCCGCGGCGGATCCAGTCGGCGATGCGGGTGAGCAGCTCACGCATGAGTGGTGCGCCTCACGCCGGTCGCATGACTCGACCGATCGCCGTCATGAGCTCCGCGAACGCCGACTCCTGTTCACCGAGCTGTTTCTGCCCCGCTGCCGTGATGGTGTAGTAGCGCGCGCGCTGGTTGTTGGGGGTCTGCTTCCACTCGGCCTTGATCCACCCCTTCTGGCGCATGCGCTGGAGTGCGGGGTAGAGGGAGCCTTCTTCAATGAAGAGTACGTTGCGCGAGGCCTGCTGGATGTGGCGCGCCAGGGCGTAGCCGTGCATGGGCTGCACCGTGAGCGTCTTGAGGACCAGCATGTCGAGCGTGCCGGGGAGGAGGTCGCGTTTCGGCGGGGTCATGGGGTATAGGTACCCTAGGGCATAGACTATCTATGCCATTGCCTCGCCCAGCGCAAGCTCGCGGCGGAGAGCTCGCCGGAGTCGTCGGTCAGGCCGATCCTCCCCATTGACGGGCCGGGGTCAACGGGGCCAACACCGCGGCCAGCAGCCACCGGTCCATCCCATGGATAATGGCTGACTCGCCCGCGCCGTCTTGGAGCGCTGTCAACTCGGAACGTCAACGCGACCCGGCACCGCTCGACCCGAGGTCGTGCCGTCGCCCAGCTCGCCGTTGGGGTTCGCCCCCCAACAGTACACGTCTCCGATCGACGTGACCGCGCACGCGTGGTCGTAGCCGACGCTGATGGTCGAGAGCGTGAGCCCCCCGGTCACCGCAGTGGGGATGAGTCGGTGAACCGTCGTACCGTCGCCGACGGAGCCCGTGCCGTTGAATCCCCAGCAGAGTCCGACGCCGGCCGTGGTGACGCCACACGTGGTCGCCGAGCCGACGGCGATCGAGCGCCAGGAGTGATTGCCCGAGACGAGTGTGGGTACGAGACGGACCCCCGTGCTGCCGTCGCCGATCTGGCCATTGGTGTTCTGGCCCCAGCAGTACCCCTCGCTCGACGTCGCAACGCCACAGGACGTACCTCCGCCGAATCCGTTCACGATCCGCGCGTTCGCCCCGATCCCGGCGAACGAATCACCGGTGACGACGCGCGTGGGCAGCGCGCGCTCATCGAAGCACGACGCGCTCAGACTGGTGCAGGTCGTGGTACCATCGCCAACCTGGCCGGTATTGTTCCTTCCCCAGCAGTATGGTTCACCCGTAGTGGCGATGGCACAGATGGTATGCGCGGCGCCGGCCAGCGCGGTGAATCGTCGGCCACCGTGAACCGAATCGGGCGCGACTTGCGTGGCGACCAGCGCCCCCGATCCTGACTCGCCGTTACTGCCCCACCCCCAGCAGTACACGATCCCGGTGGTGGCCAGGCCGCACGAATGCGCCCGGCCCGCTTGTATGGAACTGAACGTGGGGACACCGACCACTCGGGACGGAGCGGTGCGATTCCCGAGACCGCCATCGCCCACCTGACCGCGGTCGCTGCTCCCCCAGCAGTACCCCTCGCCTGCGATGGTCACGCCGCAGGTGAGATTCTGACCAGCGGAGATGGTGCGGAATCTCAGGTTTCCCTGTACCGCGGTGGGCAGCGATCGGGACGTGGTCGTTCCATCGCCGAGCTGGCCGAGGGTGTTTCGTCCCCAGCAGTACGCCACGCCCTCGGCGTTCACGGCGCACGTGTGATCGAACCCGGCGCTGACGAGTACCGGCGAACCAGGGATCGAAACCTCAACCGAGGCATTTCCCACGACGCCGGACGTGCTGGCGGAAATCGAGGCGCTGCCATTCGCTACGGCGCTGACGACGCCGCTCTCATTCACGGTGGCGACCGACGTATTCGACGAGGACCAGACGAAGCTTCGTCCGGCGAGGATGTCGCCCTCGGCGGATCGTGCCGTCGCGGTGAGCTGAGCCGTCGCGCCCACGGCGGTGAGCTGGATCGGGGAGGGAGTAACCGTGACTGTGGCCACGCCGGGCTCTGGTCCCGCTGGATCGTCTCCTCCGCCGCAACCGAGTGTGGCCAACGCGAGGATCGCACCGCACAGGGTTGCCCGCGTCCCCCGGGGAACTGTGAGTGCGCGCATCACCCTCTCCTGAAGATCAGGGTCGCCGATCCCAGGTCGGGGTCGGTCACTACCACCGTCAGCGTGTCGCCCGCGACGCTGTACGTGAAGGTGAACACGTCACCGACCTCGCCACCGCATCCTCCCCCCGAAACGCTCACGATCTGCGTCGTGATCCTGTTGCCGTCGACGGTGTAGGTTCCTGCCTCGATGCAGTCACCGTTGTCCGCGTTGGACGCGATCGTCGTGCCCGTGATCGTCCACATGAGCGTGCCTGCGGGCGCCTGAATCCCATCGACCGATACCAGCGTCCATGTGCCGACGAGGGCGGACGGGGTGGGCGACGTGCCGCCGTCGCCGCAGGCGGAGAGTGTGGCGCTGGCCACGAGCCACGCGCGCAGCAGGGCTCGGGATACGAGCGTGCCGAAGTGGCGTCGGATCTCCATGGGAAAGGTCCCTCGTTCAAAGGTTAGCGCGGTGCGGCGTCGGGGCTCGCCGGCGGCCTCGGCAAGGTTCGAGCCTTCGTCGTTACCGTTGTCGGATCGCACGTTCCAGCGGAGAAATGGCGCCAGTGCCGCGAACGACGCATTCCGGACGTTGCCGATAGGCAACGCGAGTCTCGCTGCTGGTGGTCTGGCGGCGACTCACGCCGCTGGAGCGAGTCGCGGTTTGGAGCACCGCGATGCTTGCCACAAGGCGCCGTACGCTCCAATGTGGTGTTCCGGCCATCGACGCCGAGCCGTTTCATGCACGATCTCCATCTCGCCGGCTGTCCACGGGTGAGCGCCGGCGCCGGCGCGCGAATCGGCGCAGCCCTTGCTGCGGCGCTGTTGGCATGCGCTCCGGCCAGTGAGATCGATCCACGCACGCTCCCCTACCGCTTCGAGACGACGCGAGTCGACGGGAACGCGCTGCCGGCGGACCTCGACGGGGATGGACGCGATGAGCTCATCAACTCCTATCGTCCCACGGCGCATCCCGCGCGACCGGAGCTCGAGGCGCTGATGATCCGCCGAGCCGACGGCCGCATCCTGGATCAGATCAACTTCAGTGCGAGGTTGCTGACGCCGCAGGTGCTGGATGTCGACGGCGACGGCGAACGGGAGATCCTCGTGCCGTCCGTGCGCGCAGATTCACTCTTCATCACGATTGCCGACCGGGCGGGTCGCAAACGGTTCGCCTATTTCGTCACGGCCGGCGCGCCGCGTGCGGAACCCGAGGGGACCATTTCCTGGGATCCCGCGTTCGTCGGGGCTTTCGCGGTCGACATCGACGGGGATCAACGGCGCGAGCTGGTGACGGTCATCTCGACGGGTTACGCCCGCGCGCCGCGGGGCGTGTTCGTGCACGCGATCCCCGACGGGGCCCCGCTCGGCCATTTGCTCGTCGGCGCCAACATCCAGCGCGCGCACTTCGGTGACTTCGACGGCAACGGAACTCCCGACGTGGTTCTGGCCACTGCAACCACCAACAACGGCGCGGTGGCGGGCGGGTTCGATGATGCGAGCGCGCACTTGATAGTGGTGTCGCTGCGCGGGAGTCCCCGTGTGACGTTCAGGCGGAATTTCGGCGCCGGTGTGAGCCTGTACCTCTTTCGCTCGCGATCCGATGAGGGGCGCGAGGCGTTCACCACGTTCGCGATCTCGAGGATTCCTGGAGAAGGGAGCACCGTGGAGCTCCTGGAGGCGGGGACGTGGCGCGTGCTCCGTCATCGCCCGCTCCCGCCGCACCTGCAATGGGTCACGTCTGGCAACTTCCGGCACACGCCCGGATCCGAGTTCGCGCTCGCCGGCACGGGCGGGGAACTGCTCCTGCTGGATCGGGACTTCAACGAGATCGCCCGGAGCCGACTCCTCACGGAAGCCGGGTTGATCGCGGCGGTGCCGGACCTCGATCACGACGGGTTGCACGATCTCTTCCGGGTGCGTCCGCGCGCTGAGCTGCTGTCCGCGGCGGGGAGGATCCTCGCCGCTGGATCCAGCGATTCGCTCGATGGCTTTCCCGAGGGTATCGTGCGTGTTTACCAGGCGGACCCCATGGATCCACCGCAGCTCGTGGTACGGACACGACAGGGAACCTCCCTGCTGCTGCGACCAATCCGGAATCGGATGTACCTCGCGTACCGCTACGGCCCCGCGACCATGGCGACGGGCGCGATCGCGTTGATTCCCATTCTGGCGCTCGGACTCGGGCGGGCGCGTGCCCGGCAGCATCGCCTTCGTGCGGTGCAGACGGCCGTGCTCGATGGCTCGCCTGAGGGGTTTCTTCTTCTCACGCGTCGCGGCCGCGTGGAATGGATGAACGAGACGCTCCGACTGTGGGCGGGCCTCGACCGTGACGCCATCCGTGTGCAACCCGCCAGACAGCTCCTCACCAGGTTGCCCGCGCTGGAGCGCTTCTGCCGGGAGCTACGGGGCACCGGCAGCCTGCACCATCGTGAGGCACGAGCGGTGCTGACGCTGGTGGAGCGCGATCGAGCGGTCGTCCTCACCGCGGAGCCCGTGGCTACGGGTCGTCGCGAACCCGACTGGCTCATCCGCGTCGCCCTGGAAGACGAAGAGACGGCGGGTGGTGAGGCCCTGGCGTGGGCACTCATGGCGCAGCGGATCGCGCACGACCTCAAGAACCCGCTCACCAGCATGCTCCTCACACTGCAGCGCATGCGCCGGGAATACCGCGAGCGCGCGCCCGACAGCGCCGAGTCGCTGGATGCCTACAGCCGGCGGATCGAGGATCGCATCCAGCATCTCCGGCGTATGACCACAAACTTCATGAAGTTCGTCAGGGTGGATGATCCGGTGCGCCTCCCGGTGTCGCTGTGCGGCTTCCTCGAGGCGCAGGTCGCCGCGATGCGCCCCACGCTCCCGCTCGATATCGAGCTCCGCCTCAGGCTCCCGACGGATACGCCCACCGTATCGATCGACGAGGAGCAGTTCGTCTCTGTCCTGGAGAACCTCGTCGCGAATGCGGTCAACGCGCTCCCTGACGGTGGCGCCATCACCATTTTGATGACGGTCGTACGGTCTATCCGCTTGTCCTCGCGCGGGCG
>DATIGO010000164.1:0-12522 GCA_035454665.1 Gemmatimonadaceae bacterium
TCTGGGTCCCGCTCCTGCTCATCGGCCTGGGCGTGCGCCGCCTCTGGATGGGCATCGCGCGGACCCGCCGCTGGTGGCATGCGTGGCGGCTGCGGCTGCCGCTGGTGGGCACGGCCGAGGCCGGACTGGCCACGGCGACCTTCGCGCGGGCGTTCGGGCTGCTCCTGGCCAGCGGGGCCAGTGCGGCCGACGCGCTGCGGGCGGCGCGGGGGGTCGTGCACAACGAGGCGTTAGGCGCGAGCCTCGACGACGCCGCCACGGCCGTCGCGCGCGGCGGCCGGCTCTCGGACGCCCTCTCCGGCGCGCTGCCCCCGCTCGCCGTGGAGCTCCTGACCACGGGTGAGGAAAGCGGCCGTCTCGTGCAGATGTGCATGCGCGTCGCGGAGGCATACGACACCGAGGCGCAGCGTTCGCTGCGGGCGCTGGCGCAGCGGCTGGAGCCCATGCTGATCCTCGGCTTCGGCCTGATCGTGGCCTTCGTGGCGCTGGCGATGCTGCAGGCGCTCGAGCGTGTGAACCTCACGCTCGTCTGAGGGGACGGCGTCAGGCGGCGGGCGCGCGCCGTCAGCCGCAGATGACCTCGCGGCCGAGCCAGCGCGCCGTAGCGTGCGCCCGCACGCGCTCCCCGTTCTGGCGCCGCAGGTCCACCACGACGGCGATGGCGCTGTCCACGGCGAAGCGGCCTAACGCGATCGCGCCGGCCGGCGACTCCGCGCACGCGCCACCCGTCACGGTGCACTCCCACGCCGCCACCGTCTCGTCCGCGGAGGGCCAGACCCAGGTCCGCCCCTCGAGCTCGGCGGGACTCCGCATGAGGTAGAACTGGAAGTACGGGACGACCGGCAGGTCGGTCGCTTCCGTCGGCGTGAGGTAGATCGCCATCGCGGGACCGTCGGCCGGGCCGCAGCTCCGGGTGGCCAGCGCGAACGGGTACTCGCTGAGCGGCCGCGGAGACTCGGGGTCGTCGCAACTGCTGGGGACCAGCAGCAGGCCGGGCAGCAGCACGGTTCGCATCGCGAACCGCTGCAGGCGCAGGGACCGTACGGACCGCAGGGACGGCCTGATCCAACACCACGGCATGGCACACTCCCGGAGATGTCGTGGCGCCGCCCGCGATCGGAACGTGCTGGCGCCCTCTGTCGAGACACGCCGCCTGCGGGGCTCCCCGACGTAACCCGAAAGGCCCGTTTGCCCGGGATTCGCGCGCCGCTAGGTTGGAACGGCGAGACGACGCACACCACCCCCTCCGGCCGTGCCCGCATCCTCACCGCCGTTCCCGAACGGCCTGCTGATCGAGATCTGTGTCGACTCGGTGCGCTCGGCCGTGGCGGCCGCGCAGGCCGGTGCCGGTCGGCTCGAGCTCTGCGCGCATCCGGCCACGGGAGGCACGACCCCGACCACGGCGCTGCTCGAGGCCGTGCGCGAGCGCGTCGAGATTCCCGTCTTCGCCATGGTGCGGCCGCGCGCGGGTGACTTCCGCTACGACGCCGACGAGCTCGACGTCATGCGGCGCGAGGCGGCCACGCTGCGCGAGGCGGGCGCGGCCGGGATCGTGAGCGGCGCGCTGCGCGCCGACGGCTCGATCGATGCGCCGACGGTGCGCTCCCTGCTGGAGGCGGCGCGCCCGCTTCCCTTCACCTTCCATCGCGCCTTCGACCTCACCCGCGACCTCGACGAGGCGCTCGACGCGCTCCTCGCCCTCGGCGTGGACCGGGTGCTGACGTCCGGGGCCGCGTCCACGGCCCTCCTCGGGATCGAGCGCCTCGCGTCACTCGTCAGGCAGGCCGGCGACCGGCTCGCGGTGATGGCCGGCGGCGGCGTGCGCGCGGCTCACGTGGCGGACCTCGTCCGGTGGACCGGCGTCCGGGAGGTTCACGCGCGACCGACGCGCCGCGTCGACGACGGGATGCAGTTCCGGCGGCTCTCCGTGGTCATCGAGAAACCTCCGCCGACCGACGACAACGGCCGCGAGGAGTTGGACCCCGCGGCCGTGGAAGCCCTCGTTGCGGCCGTCGCCGCCCCGGCCTGAGCGACTTCTTCGAGAGATCCCTTGCTCCACCCCGTCACTCGTCACTGATCAGTCCTGGCCCGGCCCTCCCGCCACCCGCACCGGGGGCTTGTTCCCCGTCACCGGCACCCAGTACGTGAACCACTCCACGTTGCGGCGCATGAGGTCGCGGATCAGCCGTGGGTCCGTGACACCGTGCCCCTGCCCGGGATAGGTCACGAGCTTCACCGGCGCCTTCCCCACGCCCTTCATCGCCTCGTAGAACTGGATGCTCTGCTCGGGCGACACGCGCCGGTCCGACTCGCCCACCTGAATCAGAAGCGGCGTCGCGACGTCCTTCACCTTGCGATACGCCGAACGCTGCAGGTAGTGGTCGGGATTGTCCCAGGGAGCCGCTCCCTGGAGCATGCCGAGGTACTCGGAGATGTCGGTCTGCGAGTAGAACGACGTGAGGTCGTTCGCTCCCGCCCCGGCGCTGGCCGCCGCGAATCGCGGCGTCTGCGTGATCCCCCAGAAGGTGTGGAAGCCGCCGAAGCTCCACCCCATGATCCCCATCTTCGTGGAGTCGGCGATCCCGGTGCGGATCATCGCATCGACGCCGGAGTTCACGTCGATCCAGTCCTTCCCCATGATGTCGCCCTTGTTCAGCCCGCGGAACCGCGCCCCGTATCCCGTGGACCCGCGATAGTTGGGCTGCAGCACGGCATAGCCGAGGCTCGTGAAGACCTGGATCGGATAGGCGCCGCGGATCGGCGGGTGTCTCGCCGCCGAGACGCCGGCCGGACCTCCATGGATCACGAGGAGCAGCGGCACGCGCGTCCCCCGCTGGTAGCCCGCGGGGAGCGTGAGGATCCCTTCCACCGATTCGCTGTCGGCGGCCGACTTCCACGTCACCACGCGCTGCTCGCCGTACGCGAACGCGGCGGCCTGCGGGTTCACCGTCGTCAGGCGCTTCGCGGCGAAGGAGGCGACGGGGGAGACGTGCACGTCGGGGGGTTCGTTCCCTGACTCCGCGAGGAAGGCCACCATGCCGCCTGTGGTGGAAGCGGAGAAGCCGGAGGCGTAGCGCCCCTCGGGCGAGACGCGCTGCGGCGGCCCCGACGCCCTGCCTTGCGCGAGGGGAATGCGAAAGAGCGCGTTCTGCGTGCCCACGTTCGCCTCGACCCACAGCTCCCGTGGCGTGGCGGCCACGAAGCCAGCGTCCTCGTCCAGCGCCTCGGTGAGTGAGACGGGATCACCCGCCGGGATCGGGACGAGCCAGAGCCGCTCGTTCGCCGTCCCCTGCGCCTCGCCCGACGCGGCCACGATGAGTCCGACGTCGTTAGGCCACGCCACCACGCGTTCGTTCCCCGGCATCGTCGTGATCCGTCGCGATTCGGCGCCGGGCTCGCTCTGCACATAGACGGCGCCGCTGGGTCCGGCACGCAGCGTGGGGGCGCTCTGCGCCGTGAACGCCAGCATCCGCGAGTCGGGTGCCCACACCACCGCGGTCACGTGCAGCCCGTCGGGCGACGCGGGACGGGCATCCTGCGCCGTGCGCCCGGAGAGCGTCACGCTCCAGAGCCGCGTCCAGTCGCTCGCGTACGCCGAATCACGTACGGTGGGCTTCCCGCGCTCCTTCTCGAGCTCCTGGTCGGCGCCTGGCGCCGGCGCGGTGGCCAGGAAGAGCACGGCCGAGCCGTTGGGGGCGATGCGGAAGCTGCTCACTGCCGCCTGGTGCTTCGTGATCGGCCACGCCTCGCCCCCGGAGGGATCGATGCCGTAGAGCTGCGTTCGGCGCGGCTCGCCGCGATCGGACAGGAAGGCGATCCAGCTCCCGTCGGCGGACCACTGCGGCGCGCGATCCACCCGCGGCGCCTGCGTGAGCTGCAGCGGTTCTCCGCCTTCGGTCGACACCACCCAGATGTCGGAGTTGGCCACGTTCTGCTCGCGGTCGAGCGCGGTGACGACGTACGCCACCCGCTTGCCGTCGGGGCTGATGGCCACGTCGCTCACGGACTTCATGGCCAGGACGTCGTCGACGGTCCAGCGGCGCGGCTCGCCGACCTGCGCGTGCGCGGCAGGTGCGAGGAGCAGGAGCGGAAGTAGCGCGGAGCGGATCGGATTCCAGCGAGGCAGCATCGGTCCGGGACTGGGAGGGTGAAGTACGGCCAAGGTGCACGCCCGTCAGGACTTACGCAATACGATGCCGCCGCGCTGTACCGTCCACCGTGCCGCCGCCCGGGGGGTGCGCCGGCCGCGACTTGTGCTATTATATCGATTGGTATAGTATCGATACGTATCGACAGCGTGCCATCAGGCTCCATGCGCCGACCCTGGTTCTACATCCTCCTGTCGCTGGCCGAGCGCGACCGCCACGGACTCGGCATCATGCGCGACGTGCTGGAGCTCACCGAGGGGGAGTTCCGCCTGTGGCCCGTGATGCTGTACGGCTCCCTCGAGGAACTGCGCGAGCAGGGGTGGATCCGCGCGCTCGAGGCCCCGCCCGCCGACGCCGACGACGCGAGCGCGCGGAAGAAGTGGTTCCGCATCACGCCTAACGGGCGGCGGGCGCTGGCGGCCGAGGTCGTGCGCATGGGCGAGACCGTTCGGGTGGCACAGCGCCGGCTGGCCCATTCGGGAACGTCGACATGAACCGGTCCGCGCTCCGGCTGTACCGGCTACTCCTCCGGCTCCTCCCGTCCGACCTGTACCGGGCGCACGGTGCGGAGATGGCCGAGCTGTTCGAGGGGGAGCTCGCCGCCGCGCGGGCCCGCGGCCCCGGCCCGGCCCTGATCACCTGCCTCATCGCCATCTGGGATCTGATCCGCTGCGCGCCGCGCGAGCATCTGCGCCGCCGGCGACATCGCCGCCCGAGGGAGCGTACCATGCAGACCGTTCTTGCGGACGTCCGCTTTGCGCTGCGCACGTTCACACGCCAGAAGGGCGCCACCGCACTGATTCTGCTCACGCTGACGCTCGCCGTGGCGGCCAATGGCGCGGTCTTCACGCTCCTCGACGGCCTCTTCTTCCGGCCCTTTCCGTTTCCCTCTCCCGAGCGGCTCGTGCACGTGAACGAGCGGGCGCCGCGATGGAATCTGGAGTACGTCGGCATCAACTACCCGGACTTCCACGTCTGGCGTGAGCACACGACCTCGTTCGAAGCCATGGCGCTGGTCCAGCCGACGAACGTGAACATTTCGGATGGCGTCACGGCGGAACGCGTTCGTGGGGCGTTCGTGACGCACGACTTCGCGGCCACACTGGGCGTCAGGCCCGTGCTCGGGCGGACCTTCACGGCAGAGGAAGACCGTCCCAACCCGCCTGAAGTGGTCGTG
Source organism: Gemmatimonadaceae bacterium (assembly GCA_035454665.1). Classification (GTDB taxonomy): domain Bacteria; phylum Gemmatimonadota; class Gemmatimonadetes; order Gemmatimonadales; family Gemmatimonadaceae; genus DATIGO01. The sequence goes on from DATIGO010000164.1 coordinate 5,326, forward strand.
ATCGGATACGGCCTCTGGCAGACGCGGTTCGGCGGAGCGCGCGACGTCATCGGGCGCAGCTTCCGCGTGAACAGCGAGCCGCACGAGATCATCGGAGTGCTGCCGCCTCAGGCGACGTTTCCCGGCGAGGTGGCGTTGTGGCTTCCGGCCGGTGGCGATCCCGCGCAGGCGTGGCAATCGTACGCCTACGATGGCGTGGCGAGGCTCAAGCCGGGGGTCACGCTCGCGCAGGCGGAACAGGATCTTCTCCAGGCGCACGCCAGCATCTTCGCCGAACGGGACACCGGACGCGTCGTCACGCCCTTCGTCATCCCGCTGCGCGATCGCTTCGTGGCGGACTTCCGGGTGATGGGCGGCGCGCTCGGCGCGGCCGTGGTGCTGGTGCTGCTGGTGGCGTGCGCCAACGTGGCGAGCGCCATGCTCGCGAGGGCAGTCTTCCGCCAGCGGGAGATGGGTATCCGGATGGCGATCGGGGCGAGCGGCCGGCGACTCACGCGGCAACTCCTGACGGAAAGCCTCGTCCTCGCCGCGATCGCTGGGGTAGCCGGCACGGTCCTGGGCGTCTGGGGCGTCCGCGCCCTCGTGGCCTCGGCCGAAGGCGTGCTGCCGCTGTGGGTTCGACTGGACGGCACCGTGCGCGCCGCGCTGTTCGGCGTGAGTGTCGTGCTGGGGACCGCGGTGCTGTTCGGGCTTTTTCCGTCCCTTCAGGCACGGCGCGTGGATCTGCGCAGCGCCCTCTCGTCAGGCGCGCGCACGTCCGGATCCGTGCCGCAGCGGCGCATGCTGGATGCGCTCGTGATCGTCGAGGTGATGCTGGCGGCGGTGCTGCTCGTTGCGGGGGGGCTCCTGGTGCGCGGGTACGACCGGCTGCTCGACGTGAGCCCGGGGTTCCAGCTCGATGGCATCGCGAGCTTCGGGGTCGTGCTCCCGGAGGCGCGCTATCCGGATGGACCCGCGCAGGCGGCGCTGTACAACAGGGTCCTCGAGCGGTTGCGTGCCATACCCGGGGTCGAGAGTGCCGCGGCGATCACGTGTCCCCCGCTCACGTGTCACTGGGGCTCCTTCCTGGAAGCAGAGGGCGGGGCTCCACCGCGGCGGGACGAGCCTGATCCCGTCACTCTCGTTCGCGTGGCCACCGGCGACTATTTCCGCAGCGTGGGGACGCCGCTCGTGCACGGCCGGTTCTACACCGATGCGGAAGGTGACACGGTGGGTTACCGGCCGATCGTGGTCAATGAGGGCTTCGCGCGGCGGTTCTGGCCCGGCGAGGCGAACCCCGTCGGTCGTCGCGTGAAATTCCGCGGTGACACGACGAATCAGTGGTTCACGGTCCTCGGAGTGACGCGCGACGAGCGGCACTACGGCCTGCACGAGCCGCCACGCCCCGGCATCTACACGTCGCTGCGGAGCTGGGGCGGGACGTCGTCGATGCGCTTCGTGGCGCGCACGAGTGGCGATCCCGAGGTGCTCTTCGCGGGGATGCGCCGCGTGGTGGCCGAGCTGGATCCCGAGCTGCCGGTGTACCAGGTGCAGACGATGCGTCGGGCGCTGGACCGCTCGCTCGCGCCGCGCCGTCTGGTGGTGACGGCGCTCGCGCTGTTCGGCGCGATCGCGCTGGTGCTGGCGGTGACCGGGGTGTACGCGGTGGTTTCGTACGTGGTGGGGCGGCGGCGCCACGAGCTTGGGATCCGGATGGCGTTAGGCGCGCAGCGGGGGCAGGTGTTGCGGCTGGTCGTGGGACACGGCCTGAGGCTGGTGGCCGTCGGACTCGTGCTGGGAGTGCCAGCGGCGCTGGGGGCCGCGAAACGGCTCTCCAGTCTACTCGAGGGCGTTTCGGAGCAGGACGTGGCGACCTATGCGAGTGTCATCGTGCTGCTCACGCTCACTGGCGTGGCGGCGGCGATGCTTCCGGCCCGGCGCGCGGCGAACGCGGCGCCGATCGCTGCCGTGAACGAGGAAGGTTGAGCCACGACCCAGCTCGAGGTGCAGCGTCGCAGGAAGACTGAACAGCCCCGGGTTTTCCGGAGGGCTCGTTTCGTGAGTGCGCCCACCGTCGCGGGAGCGGCGTGCGTGGGGTGACGCTAGCGCGTCACCCCACGCAGGGCATATCTCAACAAGATCTCCTCTCCGTCCTCGTTGACGCGTGCGAGGTAAAGATGAGACCGGCCGAAGCCCACTACTCGCGACCGTGGAGGCAACTGAACCTGCGTAGCCAAGGTACCTCTCGCGTCGAAGACGTCGAAGAGTGGGCGCTGATTCGCGGCGGTGGCCCTCTTCACCCAAATCACGCCTTTGAGCGAGCAGGAGACCGCATCCCTCAAGAACGGTGGCAGGAACTCAGGCCAGGATGCGGGCTCCCGGACCGGTTCGTTGACTTCGATAACCTGGGGCGGCGATGCGGCGTCAGCGTGAACGATCGCGGAGCGCGGTTGCCGTCGCTCCCTTCGCCAAAGTTCCTTTAGCTCGTTGGTGACCCGTACGGGAGAGTACGCGACTGGGGGTCCGGTTACTCGGTCACCAGACGGCAGCTGGTACTCCACGCGGTAAGGCTGGACACGGACAATCGCGACGCGCCCATCCCAGCATACAGTCCACTGGTCGACCGCCGGGTAAGGATTCGGGGACGTTGGGCGAGACACGACGACACCGCCGGCGACCGCAAGCACAGCACGTGATGGGTCGCTGTCGAGGCCAACCAAGCCTATCGTGTCGCTCCGATCGCCGGCGCCGCCCCACCTTTCGACTGCGGCGGAGTCTGTAAGTCGAGGTGGGCGCTGCGATCGATCGATTGGTGGAGCCTGACCGTACAGAAACCCAGCGCTGTCCACGAACGCCAGTGGAGGTCGCGAAATAGGCCGCGCACTCGGGTCCGGCCCTGCCAGGATCGCGGTACGCGTTCCGACGATAGTCCCCACGGGACTCACGAGGACTACGCGCGAGTGCGCGCGATCCAGCACGGCAGCCGAGTCGCCTGGCAATCGGAATACGCGTGACGGAAGTAGGTACTCTCCCGGTCCCGAACCGTGTCGGCCCAGCTGCGTCGCCACCCCGTCCCTGAAGTCTCCAGCAGCAATTATCCGCTCGCGAGAGTCAATTAGGATCACGCGCCCACTGGGGAGTTCGTAGATATTAGAGATTGCGGAGAATCGCCGCGAAAGACTATCGGCTGCTGTCGTCAACACAACCTTGCCGACCGCCTGTGCTCCAGCCGTATCGGCGGACGACAGCGCCGTCACGGCCAGCGCGGCACTCCCGGCAAGAGCGCGCGAGCGGGATCGAAAAGGACTTACTTGGCCAGGGGACATCGACAGCGGCTGCTTCACGAGCACTACCTCGTCACACGTAGACCGCTTCCCACTATTACCGTGCCGCGATGTACGGGACGCGCGCGGCGCACTGCAACAACCAGCATCAGCAAGGGCCCTCCGCGCCGCGACTTTCATCCAACCTCGACGGGCAGCCGCGTCGCACCAAGTCAGGTTTCAAACTCTGGGCCGATTCCTTCGGAGCGGCGAAGATACGCGGCATCGTCGGTCCCTATCTTCATGCAACGGACATCGTACTCGTTCTGTGCATCGACGAGAGGAGCGAGGTCCTGGCCCTCGAGGGCAGGCGACCTGGTGTGCGGCCGTCGCAGTGCATTGACGAATCTTGCGGCCCCCCTAGACATGTCGCTTGACCACGCTCCTTGGCGCTCGATTCGCAGAGCGCGCCGGTCTTCGTGTGGTGGGGCGTCACTAGCAGCACGAGTATGTCGCGTTGCTCACTGACGCCGGCGCTAAAAACTCCCGGAGACCTCGACACCTATCTCATCGTCCACCGCGAGAGCACCAACAAGCCTCCTGTGCTGATGGCCGGCCGCGCTAGCCCGTCACTAGGCCTCCATCCGCGATTTCATCCTTACCCTGACTCGGTCTAGTCCCGACCGCGCGACTCCACGCCTAGTTCCGCCTAAAAGGGTCGTTGCCCGCGATAAGGCGTGCGGCCACATCGCGCAGCTCTGCCCGCGCCGGAGGATAAATGTACATCCACCCGTTGATAATGATCGTAGGCGTTCCCACAATCCTCAACTTCTCGCCCCACTCCAATCCCTGCTCCACACGCCGAATCGGGTCTGTCTCCTTCAGGCAAGACTCGAAAGCAGTCGGATCGGGGATGCCGGCCTCCTCGGCCAAGCTCCGCCACGACTTCAATCCGAGTGAGTCCTGCTTCCGGAACATGGCACGGCGGATGCCGACGAACCGGCCCTGGTCGTGTGCGCACTCCGCGGCGCGCGCGGCCGCGCTCGCGAATCGATGATTCGGTAGTGGGAAGTGTACGAAGACGGTGGAGATTTGTCCGGGAAACTCCATCTCCAACTCCTCAAGTGACGTCTCAAATCGGCGACATGACGGACACTCGAAGTCGCCGAACTCAAGAATCGTAATTGGTGCAGACTCCGGGCCACTCTGGATGCCGACGTTGATGAGCTCCTCCCATGCATCCACGCGTACAGGGGGCGCCCCTGGCGTGCGTGCACGCTCCGCATTCGCACTGGCAAACCACGTCCGATGCACCACCGCACCCGCTATCACGGTTGACGAGAGCGTAACGGCTATCGAGAGGGCCAGCTCAAGACGCTGTCGCATGCCCACCTGACCTCACTTCAAAGAGGGAGCGCATGCCCGCTCCCTGAGCAGCAAACCGGCTCATTACCCCCACACGGGGGCCCGGGCACTATTCAATGTTGCCGCCGCAAACCTGTCTGTCCCGATCATCACACAGTGAACTGCCCTGGATGCACACATACGGTCCAGTGCAGCTCACGAAGGCACACAGCTCGGCAAATTTCTGAGGTGACCAGCACTGGTCCATGCACCAATACCAGCACTCCCCACCCTGCGCGACGGCGTTCGGCGGGTTGGTCAACGCTGCAACTCCGAGACCAGTGGTCAGAAGACCGCTAACGGCGATTCGGCGGAGCGACATCGTAGTCTCCTCTGGGAATTCTCGGACTCCTACGCCGGTCAAGTGCAGGAACGTGTGTCGAAACGGGCCCCGAGCACAGAAACGGCAACGGGGGTTTCATTCCGTCGACGCACTATCCAACGCGAAGGCCTTACGCGCAATAACGCACGTGGACTATTCCCTTCCGAGGGACGGACTACTCCCGTTGCCTTCATGAGTTTCGCCCCCGCTACGACGAGCTGCGCGCTCGAAGTGCTGACCCGCTCGCGCCGCTGGCATGTTCCAGCGATCCAAAGTCGTTCCTACGTCACCACGATGCTTCACCGCCAGCTTCGACATGACGTTTCGGACATGGATCTTGACCGTGCCCTCTGCGGCCTGAAGCGCGTTCGCGATCTGCTTGTTGCTCAATCCACCAGCGATCAAGCCCGCCACTTCATGCTCGCGGGGTGTGAGCGTGCCGCCTCGGCCACCTGTCGTCGTCCCCCCGGCGGCGCGAACCAACGCGTCGCGGAGCGGCGGCGACATGAAGACCCCGCCCTGACTCACCGCATCCACGGCCGCCAGGAGTTGCTCGAGCGAGGCGTCCCGCGATAAGAGCCCCGGCAGTCCAAGGCCCGCGCACCGCAACAGATCCCGTGCAGAGCCGTCCAGCCCGAACCACCAGATGCCCGACACGCTGTGCCGCCACCACCGCGGACAGGTCATCCAGTCGTGCACTGATCGACGCGTCGTAAACGAGAAGGAGCTCGCGCTGCCCGCCTGACGCCTCTATGGCTTCGTCGACCGACTGTCCCGCTTCGCTGACGGCCGCAAAACCGGCGCGGCGGAGTTCAGCCGCGAGCGACTCGACGAGCAAGCGGAGCGGCGAGAAGACGACAACACGCCACGCGGATCGCAGACCTGTCATGGTCTCGTCCCCCCCCCCGCTCGACAACAAACCGGGCTCCCGGCGCGAGGCGATCTCGTCCGCAGTCCCGATTGTCCCCATGCGTTGCGCCATTTCGAACGCCCTCCGACGCTTCCGGCAAGCACCATCCGCCGGCCGCTGGCTGATAACAGGGCGATATCCACTGCCGGCCGGGCGCGGGTATCATCTGCGGTCTCGGAGCGACCGACTAATACACCACGTCACTTACCGTTACACCACGTAACATTTGGTTGAAATTCGGTGGGACGACGCGACGAACGTGGTACCAGGGCCCTTCTAATCGCGAATCACGACGGTGGGCAGCACTCCGCGATACTGCTTGCCAAAGAGCCGCACGAACAGCTCGGCCTTCCGATGCGGGGGCACGGCGCGCATGGTGACCAGGAACAATCGCCTCCCGATCGCACGAAAGGTGACCTGCAACCCACCCGCGGGAAGCGCGAGCAGGTAGCCGCGAGGGACCGGTTGTGGCCTGAGATTCACGCGACGCGCACTGCCTTCCACTGTGCGCCTCAGTTCCTCCATATCATGCCCCGAGACCAGCGCGTGATGGCGCAGCCACCACGATCCCAGGAGCAGCGCGACCATCGCGACGAGGAGCGCGCTCGTCCGCGAACCTCCGCGCACGATCGTCGCGGCCACTGCCACCAGCGCCAGCGCGGCCGTGAATCGCAGAAGCGACGTGCCGCGCCAGATCGTGGGCGCTCGCCGCGCGAGCAGAACCGCGATCGCAGCGAGGCATGACACGAGCCAGATGCCGCCCCAGACCAGCCACGGCGCCCCCATCAGTCAGGAGCAAAACGTCCGACGGAGCGGCTCAACGCGCGCGACTGACTCGCCCGGATCGCGCTAATCGTCGAGAATCGCCTTGAGATTCTGCACCACGCGATCCCCCTCGGCGTCGTTCAGCTTCTCGACTACCGCCGTCTGCACCTTCGCCCCCAGCGACTGCGGGACCTCGTAGGAGACCTCCATCGACAGCTTGCAGCCTTCCTTTTCCGGCGCGCAACTGTACGTGAAGGTGCTCATGATGCCACTCGTCGTGCGGTACGTGAACGACCGATCCGGATCGTACGACACCGTCTCCGCCTGGCCCTGGAACTCGACGCCCGCCATCACGAACGTCCACGTCCATTTCGTGCCGGGCATTCGGGGATCCCCCGACAAGTGGCCCACCGACTGGAGGGGTCCGATGAAGGCGGGGTGGTTGCTCACGTCCGCGATGTACTCCATGATCCGGGACGGGGTATTCCGGATGACGGCCGAACGAGCGACTCGCGACATCAGTTCCTCCGAAGCTGGATCGACAGGAAACGCGG
>DATIGO010000165.1:0-14793 GCA_035454665.1 Gemmatimonadaceae bacterium
CAGAACCGCGATCGCAGCGAGGCATGACATGAACCAGATGCCGCCCCAGACCAGCCACGGCGGCCCCATCAGTCGGGAGCGAAACTTCCGCCGGACTGGATCAACGCGCGCGAATGACTCGGCCGGATCGACTCAGTCGTCGAGAATCGCCTTGAGATTCTGCACGACGCGATCCCCCTCCGCGTCGTTCAGCTTCTCGACTACCGCCGTCTGCACCTTCGCACCGAGTGATTGCGGGACCTCGTAGGAGACTTCCATAGACAGCTTAGCACCGTCCTTTTCCGGCGCGCAGCTGTACGTGAAGGTGCTCATGATGCCACTCGTCGTGCGGTACGTGAACGACCGATCCGGATCGTACGACACCGTCTCCGCCTGCCCCTGGAACTCGACGCCCGCCATCACGAACGTCCACGTCCATTTCGTGCCGGGCATACGGGGATCCCCCGACAGGTGGCCGACCGACTTGAGGGGTCCGATGAAGGCGGGGTGGTTGCTCACGTCCGCGATGTACTCCATGATCCGGGACGGGGTATTCCGGATGACGGCCGAACGAGCGACTCGCGACATCAGTTCCTCCGAAGCTGGATCGACAGGAAACGCGGTGCGGATGCGCCGGGAGCATACCTTTTCCGGCCGGCATCGGCCAGTGGTTTCGCGATCCAGAGCCCGCGCTGCGCCTCACGCGTATCTCCTGTATTGATGCTGACTAGCAACGGTCCAGTCCGCCTCACGATCATGCGGCAAGAGCGGCATCCGACACTGCGCCTGGTCGGGTGCGACTATGTCGCGCGCTCACTCCGGGACGACGGTCGGGCCGTGCTCGCGGAGGTCGAGGCCGAGCAGTACCACGCGCTGCCGAGCGAGGAACGACGGCGCGACTGGCTCGCCGGACGGTGCGCGGCGAAGCTCGCGGTTCGCGACGTCATGCGCAGGCGGAGCACTGCCCCGGCGCTCCACGCGATCGTCATCGCCCATGATGAATCCGGCGCTCCCACGTTCACCGTCGATGGCTCGAGCGACCGGGAGCTGGGCCTGAACGTGTCGCTCGCGCACGCCGGCGGCGTGGGCCTGGCCGCGGTCGCGGACACGGTGCGCTGCGGCTCGGTGGGCGTGGACCTGGAGCCCCAGCGGCCGCTCGGGCGGCGGCGACTCCGCGCCGTGCTCACGCGTCGCGAATGGCGGGTACTGAAGACGGGTGATTCCACGATGATGCCGCCGCCGCTCGCGCTCTGGATGCTGAAGGAGGCGGTCTTCAAGGCGGACCGCGGCGAAACCTTCGCGTCACCGCTGGACGTCGAGCTCCGCTGGCGTGATGGACGTGCGCGGGTGCCGGCGCCGGCCGGAAATGCCACGGGGTCGCACTATCGACTCGCCTGGCGGGCCCACCGCGGCCACGTGATCGCCTGCGCGGTCCGTACCCTGTCGGAGACGGGCTGAGTGCGCGCCGGTGAGCGGCCGGCGGGCGTGGGCATCGACCACATCGCCTACCGGCTTCCCCCGGCGACGCAGACACTCGCCGAGCTGCACTCGTCAGGCCTGCTGAAGAGCAGTCCGGAGCTGCTGTCGGGGTTCGGGTTCGACCTCGTGCACGTGGCCGGCGAAGAGCGTCACGTCGACCTGGCGATCGGTGCCGCACGCACGCTCCTCTGCGAGGCCGCGATCGACCCCTCGGCGATCGATCTCGTGCTCTTCGCGAGCGGTCTTTCCTCGAGCTCCATGATGGGCTGCGAGCCTGCCGGCGCTGGCGCGTTCATCGAGGTGCGCGACGTGATGGACCTCTTCCGCTATCCGGCGTCGTACCTGCAGCACGAGCTCGGGCTCGACCGGGCGGCTGTGGCGGGAGTGGACCAGCAGGGGTGCGCCTCGCTGCTGTCGGCCATCCGCCTGGCACGCGCGATGATCGTGGCCGAGGAGGGGATCGATACCGTGCTGTGCGTGGGGGCGGACCGGCTGCCGGCCGGCGCTTCGCGCGAGCAGATCTACAACGTGATCTCCGACGGCGCCGGCGCGGCACTCGTCAGGCGGAACACACCGCGCAACCGCATCCTCGCCGCCCGGCAGATCACGAAGGGCGCGCTGTGGGAGCCCGGCTCGATCGAGCACGAGATCATCGCGGCCTACTTCCCCACCGCCCGCACCCTGATCCTGGAGACGCTCGAGCAGGCCGGCCTCACGATCGATGACATCGCCTGGATTCTCCCGCATAACGTCTCGCTCCGGAGCTGGGAGATCCTGCTGGGTCTCCTCGGCGCGCCGCGTGAGAAGCTCTTCGATCGAAACATCGCGCGCGTGGGGCACACCATCGCCGCGGACAACATCATCAATCTCCGCGACGCGACCGATGCGGGTCTCGTGAAGCCCGGTGACCGGATCATGCTCTTCACGTTCGGCTACGGGCTGAACTGGAGCTGCATGATCCTGGAGCACTGACGCGATGCGCCGCACGATTCTCGTGACGGGAGGGACCGGGACACTGGGTCGCGAGCTCGTGAGGCGGCTCCGCCAGGATCCCGATGCGCCGCGCGTTCTGGTGCTCGCTCGAACTGCCACGATCACGGACGCCGGCGCGAGCGTGGTGCGCGGTGACCTTCTCGCCCGCCCACGCCTGGGGATCGATCCCGCGTCGTATGACGAGCTCCGTCGCGAAGTGACACACGTCGTGCACTGCGCGGCAGCAACGCGATTTACGCTTCCGCTCGAGGAGGCGCGCTCGGTCAATGTGGCAGGGACGCGAGCGGTGCTCGAGCTGGCGGCCGAGTGTCGGCGGCTCCAGGGGATCGCGTGCTTCAGCACGGTGTACGTCTCGGGGCGCCGTACCGGGGTGTTCGCCGAGAGCGATTGCGGCGACGCCGGCGCGGGGTTCGTGAACAGCTACGAGCAGTCGAAGGCCGAGATGGAGGAGCTGGTGCGCGGGGCGATATCGCAACTCCCCATCGTGCTCTTCCGCCTCAGCACCATCATCGGCGACTCGCGCACCGGAACCGTGACGGGATTCAATGCGCTGCACCAGGCGCTGCGCCTGCTGTACCAGGGACTCGTGCCCATGATGCCGGGCGAGGCCACGACGGAGATCGATCTGATTCCGCTCGATTTCGCTGCCGACGCGTCGCACGCGCTGTTACGCTGCATGGGTCAGGGGGTCGAGGCCGGCCACGTGTATCATCTCTGCGCGGGTCACGCTCGCTCCACCGCGGTGGGCACCCTGCTCGACGCCACCATGAGCGCCTTCACCAGACACCGCCCCGCCTGGCGCAGGCGGACCGTGGAGCGCCCCGCCTTCGCCGACGCGCGGACCTACGAGCTCTTCGTCCGTTCCGTCGAGGAGGCGGGGAACGAGGTGCTGCTCGGCGCCACTCGCGCCGTGCAGGCGATGGCCTGGCAGCTCGCGTATCCCAAGACGTTCGATGACCGCCGCGCGGCGGCCATGCTCGATCCGCTCGGCATCCGCGCGCCGGCGGTGCTCGACTACTATCCGGAGATCGTACGCTACTGCGTCGAGACGAACTGGGGGACGACGGCATGACGCCGGCCGACCTCGAGGCGGCGCTGCTGCGCTTCGTGAACGAGCGCCTGCTTTCGAACGGCGCGACGGGCCGCGTGACCGCGGAGACGCCGCTCTTCGAGCACGGGTATCTCAACTCGATTCGCGTGCTGGACCTGATCGCGTTTCTCGAGCGCACGCTGGGACATCGGATTCCCGATCGCACGGTGAAGCTCGCGAACTTCCGGTCGGTCCGCGCCATTGTGCTGGCCTTTGCCGCACCGCGTGCGATCGCCGAACCGCTCACCGAACGCCTCTTCGAGCGCCGCACCGACGCGACCCGCTTCGCCGCGCCGATCGCCGGCTTGCGCGAGGCCGGGCACCTCACCGAGCCCGCGCCGGGGCTCGTGGGGCTGAGTGGCCCGCCACTCGACCTGATCGAGCGGATCGACGCGATCGCGCTCGCGTGGGCCCGGGAGCTGGGGGCAACGCGACACGAGTTCCCGGCTCTCATCCCACTCGACGTGCTGCGCCGCGCCGGGTATCTGCGATCGTTCCCGCAACATCTCACGATGGCCGGGCATCTGGAGCGCAGCGACGCGGTGCTCACGCGCGCGGCCCGCGACGGCGAGGGTGTGGGGCGCGCCGATCTCGCGGATCCGCGTGAGGCGCTGGCCCCAGCGGTGTGCTACCACTGCTATCCCGCCTTCACCGGGCTGACGCTGGGCCCGGAGCCGGTCTTGCTCACGGCCCGCGGGCGGTGCTTCCGTCACGAGCCGGAAGCCGCCGCACCACTCGAGCGCCTCCGCGATTTCACCATGCGGGAGATCATCGTGCTGGGCACCTTCGAGCAGGTGGAGTCCGCTCGGGCATCTCTGCTCGACCGCGCGATGGCGCTCGTGGCTTTGCTCGACCTCGATGGCGTGATCGAGCCGGCGAGTGACCCCTTCTTCGGCCCGCTGGCGGAAGCGAGGCGCACGCTGCAGCTCGCGGGAGCGCTCAAGTACGAGCTGCGCCTCTCGCTCGAAAGCGGCCGCAGCGTCGCCGTCACCTCGTTCAATCATCATCGCGACCACTTCGGCCGGAGCTTCGACATCCGGCTCGCCGACGGCAGCGTGGCACACAGCGGATGCGTGGCATTCGGCCTCGAGCGATGGGCACTCGCGATCCTCACGCAGCACGGGATCGTGGGCGGCCGCTGGCCCGACGCGCTCCGACAACAGGCCCTGGAGCACGAGGTGTCCGCGTGACGCACCCGAGCCACGCACTGCCCAACCGTACGCGCACCTCCGCGTCCATTCCGCGCCGGCTGCTGCGCGAGGGCAAGCTGCATCTCCTTCCGGTGTACGCGCTCATGCGCACGAGCGACCTCGCGCGCGAGGGCATCGACAACTCCGGCAGCTTCCGGTTCGCGGACCACGTGTACCGCCGCGAGCCGAGCGGCCGGTACGGCATCGGGGTTCTGCTGGACGCCGTCCTGCTCCGGATGCGGAGCGCGCGGTCGATGCGCAATCGTTTTCTGCATGCACAGCGCGAGATCATCGCCGCCGCGGAGCGGCGTGCTGCCGACCTTACGACGCCGTTCCACGTGCTCTCGGTCCCGTGCGGCGTCGCGCGCGAGCTCGCCCGGGCATCGGTCACGCTGCGCGCGACGCTCCCGGTGGTGCACGCGCACACGCGTTATTTCGGTCTCGACGTCGATCCCGAGCCGCTGGCGCTGTCGCGCCGGCTCGAAGGTGTGGATGAGCGGTTCGACTTCGTGCGTGGCGACGTGTTCGACGCCGATGTGTGGCCGCGGGACCTCGACGTGATCTGCTCCACCGGCCTGGGCGAGTTCCTGACGGACGCCATGCTCGGCCGCTTCTACCGCCACGCCTTCGCCGTCCTCCGCGAAGGCGGGGTGTTCGTGACGTCGGGCATGTTTCCGGATCCCATTGCGGACTATCTCATGCGCGAGCTCGGGGAGCTGCGCGCGACGTACCGGGGTGCGGATGAGCTCGTGCCCCTGCTGGTCGCGGCGGGCTTCGGGGACATCACGGCACGGCTGGACGACGTGGGCCTGCAGACCCTGATCGTGGCCCGCAAGCCCGGAGGCGACGCGCGATGATCTACGAGTCGCATCTGGCCGCCGCCGAGGCCGGAGCCTGGACGCTCGACGGAAGCATCGCGTGGGACGGGATCGACCTTTCCATGGCGGGGACTGAGCGCGAGCTCCACACGACGCTGCACGACGCGGCACTGATCGAGGGATATCTGCCGGTCCTGGCGGCGCGCCTGCTCCCGTTGCTCTGGGACGACGTGGATGCGACGGCCGTGCTCAGCCTCGAGCTGTACGAGGGGCTCAAGCACTACACGGCGCTCAAGCGTTATCTCGACCGCGTGGGCTTCGAGGCCGCGGGCGATGCCGAGGCCGGGCTCGTCGTCGCGCGCCAGCGCGCCCTGTCGCGCGTATACGCCGCGGGGGACGTGCCGGAGCATCTCACGCACTTCACCTGTTCCGAGCTCTTCGCCGCGTACTTCTTCCTTCGTATCGCGCGCCGCACGCGCGAGCCGGTGCTGCGCGATCTGCTCGGCTACATGTCCCGGGACGAGTTCCGTCATGCCGCCGCGGCGGGAGACGTGCTGCGCCAGCGCCTCGCGCGTGCCCCATCGGAAACGGAACGCGTGCTGGAGGCGGCACGGCACTTTCGACACTACGGCAGCGACGTGGTCGAGGTCCCCGTCGCCGAAGCGAACGATTTCGAGGCCATCATGGCGATGAATCGGAAGATCCGCTGGATCTGCGGGTTGGCGGTGACGGAGCATCTGGAGCACGAGGAGGGCGCCGCGCATGCAGATCAGTGACAACGAGCTCTGGCTCCTGAGCTATTACCGCGAGTCGGAGCTCGCCGGCGGGCTGATCATGGGCCGCCTGGCGCGAAAGACCGACGACGATGAGCTGCGGGTGCACCTCACCCGGCACTGCGCCGAGGAGACGATGCACGCCTGGCTCTGGACGCAGACGATCCTCGAGGTGGGCGGCACGCCGCGAAAGGTGTCGGAGACGTACCAGACCCGCTATCTCGCGGAGGTGGGAACCACGCTCAGTCTCCTCGAGGTCCTGGCGCTCACCAACGTCTTCGAGAAGCGGGTCGTGAGGCACTTCCGCGCGCACCTGCGATGGCGCGGGACGCATCCCGCGGTCGCGCGCACGCTGCAGCGGATGATCGACGAGGAGGCCGGACACCTGAGCTGGGTGAAGGAGCGGCTGGACCGGTATGCCCGCGACAAGGGAGACGCGGTCGTGGCGGATACGCTGCGCCGCTTCGCGGATGTCGATCGGCGCGTCTATGCGGAGATGCTGACGTACCGCGAACGGCTGGGGGAGTTGCTCGGAGCGGCCGCGCGCGCCAACGGACACCATGGAGTGAACGGGAACGAACATCGCGTGGAGCGCGAGCTGAGGCGTCTCGTGTGCAAGGCCACGGGCGATCCGGCGCGACCGCTCGCCCTCGACACCCGGCTGCGCGATCTCGGTGTGGATTCGCTCGACCTCGCGGTGTTCCTGATGTCGGTCGAGGAGGCGTTCGAGCTGGAGATCGAGCCGGCAGACCTCGAGCGCGTGCGCACCTTTGGCGATCTCGTGGAGTATGTGCGTGGGCGGGTGTCCGCAGGGGTGAGAGAGCGTTGAAAGTCGGCATGGGTCTGACCCAAACGCTCTTCCCATGCAGGCCGCTCCAGAATCTGTTCCCTCCGCGCCGCTCCCCGTACCTTCATAGCCTCTCCCTCCCCTTCCCCCATGAGATCGTTTCGCGCCCTCGCTCTCTGCGCCCTCGTCGTGGCGCCTCTGGGACTCGTCGCGCAGTCGCCAGCGCCGTATCGCCGCGACTCGCTTACCGCGGACGATTACCGCCGGGCCGAGCAGTTCATGGGCTACAACGCGAACCCGCTGGTCCTGGGCGGCGCCGTGCGGCCGAACTGGCTGCCCGACGATCGCTTCTGGTATCGCAACGCCATCGCCGAGGGATTCGAGTTCGTACTCGTGGACCCCGCGCGACGGTCGCGCGGCCGCGCGTTCGATCATGCGCGCCTCGCGACGGCGCTTGGCGCGCTCGCGGGCACCAGCTACGAGGCGTTCAGGCTTCCCTTCACGACGTTCTCGTTCTCTCCGGACGGCCGGTCGATCCTGTTCCAGGCCGGGCAGCGGCGCTACGGGTGCGACGTGCAGAGCTACCGCTGTGAGAACCGCACGCCGGCCGGCCGCGACACGCTCCGCAACGCGGCCGTGTCACCCGACGGCAAGCGGGCCGCGTTCATCCGCGACTGGAATCTCTGGCTGCGCGACCTGGAGACGGGACGCGAGACGCAGCTCACCACCGACGGCGTCGAGCACTTCAGCTACGCGCTCGACAATGCCGGCTGGACGAAGAGCGATCGCACGATCGTGCTCTGGTCGCCGGATTCGCGGAGGATCGCCACGTATCAGCAGGACGAGCGCCTGGTGGGGAACATGTACCTCACGGACACGCGGGTCGGGCGCCCCAACCTCTCGGCGTGGAAGTACCCGCTCCCCGGTGACAGCGTGATCCAGATGATCCACCGCGTGGTGATCCACGTGGATGGCCCGTCGCCGCGCGTCGTCAGGCTGCGGATGCCGCCCGATGCTCATCGCTCCACCACGTGCGACCACATCGTCTGTGGCGGACGCTGGACCGACGTCGAATGGAGCGCCGACGGCTCGCGACTCGTCTTCGTGTCGAGCTCGCGCGACCACCAGCATGCCTGGGTGCGCGAGGCCGACGTCGAGACGGGCGCGGTCCGGGAGATCCTGCACGAGGCGGTCGACACGTTCTTCGAGTCCGGATTCGATTCGCCCAACTGGCGGCCGCTCTTCGCGTCCAACGAACTCCTCTGGTACTCGCAGCGCGACGACTGGGGGCATCTCTCCCTGCACGATCTCTCCACCGGACAGCTCAAGCGCCAGGTGACGAGCGGGAGCTGGAACGTGCTCGAGATCGAGCGGCTGGACGAGCGCGCGCGCACGATCGTCTTCACGGCGCTCGGCCGCGAGGCGGGGCGGGATCCGTACTTCCGGCACCTCTACCGCGCGGGGCTCGACGGGTCGAACGTCACGCTGCTCACGCCCGAGGACGCGGACCACCAGATCTCCCTCTCTCCCTCGGGTCGGTACTTCGTGGACGCCTACGCGCGCCCCGACGCGCCCCCGGTGAGCGTGCTCCGTGATGCGAACGGGCGCGTGGTGCTGCCGCTCGAGAAGGCCGACATCACGCGTCTCGTGGCCATGGGATGGACCGCGCCGATTCCCTTCACGGTGAAGGCGCGCGACGGCGTCACCGACCTGTACGGCCTCATGCACCGGCCGTCGCACTTCGATTCCACGAAGAAGTACCCGATCGTGAACTACATCTACCCCGGCCCGCAATCGGGGAGCGTGGGCAGCCGCCAGTTCGTCGCCGTTCGCGGCGACACGCGCGCGATCGCGGAGCTCGGCTTCATCGTCGTGCAGATCGACGCCACCGGGACACCGTACCGCTCAAAGTCGTTTCACGCCGCGTGGTACGGCAACATGGGGGACAACGGACTGCCGGATCAGGTCAGCGGGATGCAGCAGCTCGCGCGGCGACACCCCTGGATCGACCTCGATCGCGCGGGGATCTATGGGCATTCCGGCGGCGGGTACGCGTCGACCGACGCGATCCTGCGCTATCCCGACTTCTTCAAGGTGGCGGTGTCACAGGCCGGCAACCACGACAACCGCAACTACGACGACGACTGGGGCGAGAAGTGGCAGGGCCTCCTCGAGAGTCGCCCCGACGGCTCCTCGAACTACGACAACCAGGCGAATCAGCTCCTGGCGCAGAACCTCAAGGGAAAGCTCCTGATCGCGCACGGCACGATGGACGCCAATGTGCCGCCCTACGGCACGCTGCTCGTGGTGAACGAGCTGATCCGGCACAACAAGGACTTCGATCTCCTCATGCTGCCCAACCGCGGCCACGGCTTCGGCAGCGAGCCGTACATGGTCCGGCGCCGGTGGGACTACTTCGTGCGGCACTTGTTAGGCGCCGCGCCGCCGATGGGCTATGAGCTGCGGCCGCCGGGTGCACCGATCGTGCCGTGATGGCGATTCCAGGGCGCCGGTGCGTCCGTTCTCTCCGGCCACCGTACTGATCGCCGAGTGGGAAGCGTCAGACCCGCGTGCGGCGGATGCCACGGAAAAGACCGGCAACGGACGTTGGCGAACGGCGGGCTCCTCGTCGCATTCAGGGCGCTTTCTCGTCCCCGCCGTCCGCGACGGACCTGCTGCCCTTGACCGTCGTTTCCGCAGCGTCCGAAGCACCCGTGTCTGTCCTTTCTAACTCGGTGGCTGGAATGGCGATGGCGCTCACGGACGCACCCGAGCCCGGACCGCGGGAATCAGGGCACAGTCCGCTGACCCGTCTCCCTGACCGAACCGCGCCGTGCGTGCCTTGACGGATGCTGCGGGCGGAGCGAACCTAGGCCCGACGGCGGCCCCCGTCCGACGCCCTTCCGGTCCGAGGCATCGAGGGACGAGACAATGGCGAAGAACACGGCGCAGAAACACAAGGGCGACAACGGAAGCTCCGCCGAACCCGCCCCCGAGAGTCTGGATCAGGTCCGCGATATCCTGTTCGGCGGACAGATGCGCGCCGTCGACAACCGGCTGCGCGGCCTCGAGGAGCGAATCCTTCAGGAGCACACGACGCTCCGCAACGAGATCGGTCGCCGCGTGTCCGACATGGACGGGGCGATCCGCAAGGAGCTCGCCGCTCAGGCGGAACGACTCGCCGCCGAACGCGCCAAGCGCGCCGATGATCTCAAGGCACTCGGCGCCGAGATCAAGGAGGCGTTCCGGAACCTGGAGCGCCGGCATCAGAAGCTCGAGGAAGCCGCCGCCACGGCGGATGCCGAATTGCGCGATCAGCTTCTCAAACAGAGTACGGCGCTCTCGAGCGAGCTGACGAGAACGGCGGAACGCCTCTCCGGCGAACTGGAGCGCACCGCGACGGCACTCCGGGCGGAGAAGCTCGATACCTCGGCGCTGTCGGCCGCGCTGACCGACATGGCCGCGCGACTCACCGGACCCGCGCGCCCGCCCGCCAAGGGTCCCTCGCGGACCTGAACGTGGCCGAGCAGCTGCGGGACACGGCGGAACCGTCCCCGCGCACGAGCAACGGGGCGGGACGCGCGGCGGAGCTCGCGCAGCTGCGCCGGCTGCTCGTAGGGCCGGAACAGCGACGTCTCGCGGAACTGGCGGAACGGCTCGACGCGCTGGAGCTCACGCCCGACGCACTCGCCGAGCACCTGCCCGATGCGATCGCGCTGCGCGGCAGCCGCGATGCGCAGCTCGGTCGCGCGCTCGCCCCCACGGTCGAGACCGCGCTGCGCGAGTCGATCCGACGAAACCCCAGGGAGATCGCGACCGCCATCTTTCCCGTCCTCGGTCCCGCGATCCGGAAGGCCATCGCCGAGACCATGGCCGGCCTGGTGCGGTCGATCAACCGCGCCGTCGAGCACAGCCTCTCCCTGCGCGGCATCAAATGGCGACTGGAGGCCTGGCGCACCGGGGTGCCGTACGCCGAGATCGTCATCAAGCACGCCCTGGTCTACCGCGTTGAGCAGGTCTTCCTCATTCACGCCGAGTCGGGCCTGCTTCTGGCGCACGTCTCCGCCCCGGAGCTCGCCGTACCCGACGCCGATCTGATCTCGGGAATGTTGACCGCGATTCAGGATTTCGTGCGGGACTCGTTCCGGCCGGCCGAAGGCGCCACGCTGCGCTCCTTCTGTGTGGGAGAGCACACGGTGCACGTCGAGGCCGGCCCCCAGGCACTCCTCGCCGCGGTGATCCGCGGTCAGGCACCGGATGACGTGTTGCTCAGGATTCAGGACACGCTGGAGACCATTCACCTCCAGTTCGCGAGCCAGCTCGCGGATTTCTCCGGAGACGCTTCACCGCTCCAGGCGACGCGACCGCTCCTCTCGCACTGCCTCGAGACGAAGCTGTCGTTCGAGCACTCGCGCACGCCGCCGCGCCGCGCGATTCTCCGCTGGGCGCTGCCGCTCCTGCTCGTGGTCGGACTCCTGGGCGCCTGGTGGATCCGCGCGGAGCTTCGCTTCCGCCGCGCGATCGCGTTGCTGCGCGCCGAGCCGGGCATCGTCGTGGTCGATGCGTCGCGCGGCTGGTGGCGGCTGCATGCGGCGGGACTCCGTGATCCCCTGGCGCGCGATCCGGCAACGGTGCTGGCCGCGGCCGGCCTGTCACGGCCCGTCCTCTCTGGTGAGTGGCGGCCGTACCTCGCGCTCGATTCCGGAATGATCGTGGCGCGCGCGCGACTGCTCCTTGGCGCGCCACCCGCGCTCGAGTCTGCGCTGCGAGGCGATACCCTCGCGCTGCGAGGCACGGCCCCGTTGGACTGGATTGCCCGCGCCCGGCAGGCCACTCTCCCACCCGGCCTGGCGAGGCTGGACGTGGGTGCCGTGGAGCCCGTGTGGCCCGAAGCGCTGGATGCGCTGCGGCGCTCGATCGGGGAGAGCAGGATCCTTTTCGCGCCCGGGGCCTTCGACCTGTCCGAGTCCGCCACGCTGCTCCTCCGCGACGTGGCAGCCAGGTTCAGCCGGCTCATCGAAGCGGCAGCCGCCGCGGGCGGCGTGATCCGTCTGGCCATCGTTGGCCGCACGGACCCGAGCGGAACCAGCGAAACGAACGAGTCACTCGCCCGGCAGCGCGTTGACGCCGTCGCCGGACGGCTCGCATCGTTGGGGATCGACTCCGCGCTCTTTTCCCGCGAGCCGCTCGCGACCAGCCAGCCGCTACCGGCCGCCGACGCGGAAATCCGGGCCCGGGTCAACCGCAGCGTGTCGTTCGTGGTCTCGCTTTCGATCGGGCCGATCACGCCCGGGGGGCGCTGATGCTGCAGAAGAAGATCTGTATGGTCGGCGTCTTCGGCACCGGGAAGACCTGTCTCGTTCAGCGGTACGTCCACTCCCTCTTCTCGGTGAAGTACCTGAGCACGGTGGGCGTGAAGATCGATCGCAAGGAGGTCCGCGTGGGCTCGCAGACCGTCTCGCTGCTGCTGTGGGACCTGGAAGGACGGGATCAGCACCACGACATCAACCCGAGCTACCTGCGGGGCGCCCACGGTCTGATCTACGTGGTCGACGGGACGCGCCGGGAAACCCTCGACCAGCTCTCCGAACTGCGCGAGCTCGCGACGCGCACTCTGGGTGACGTGCCGTCGGTCGTCGCCCTGAACAAGGTCGATCTCGCGGATCAGTGGCAGCTCGATCCGGCTGACGAGAGCGCACTCGCCGCGGCCGGCCAGCATCGGGTTCGCACGAGTGCAAAGACGGGCGAGGGCGTCGAGGCAACCTTTCACTGGCTGGCCGAGGCCGCGCTCGGCGCCCGGAGCGCGTGATCATGCCACCCACGACTGCGTCGCCCGTGACCGTGGATTCCGCCGCCGTCACCGATGTGGGCCGCAAGCGGAGCTCCAACGAGGATCACTTCGTCATCGCGACGGTGAGCAAGGCACTCGCGATCGGCGAGTCGAGCCTTCCCGAGGCCGCTCTGGCCAACCGATTCGGCGCGTCGGTCGGACACCTGTTCGCGGTGGCCGATGGCGTCGGGGGTCGTCCCGATGGCGACGTAGCGGCCCAGTGGACGGTGGCGGAGCTCCTCGACTACCTCGGAGAGGCCGCGGGCTGCTACCAGGGGCTGGACACGGCACGAGAACAGGAACTGCTCGCCCGGCTGGAAGATGCGGTCCGGTCGGTTCACGTCCGCCTCATGAAGGAATACGGCGGCGAGCGCGCGCTGGTACCGGCATCCACACTCACCATGGTGCTGCTCGTCTGGCCGCGCGCGTATCTCGTGCACGTGGGGGACAGCCGCGCGTACGTGTTCCGCCGCGGGCGGCTCCAGCGACTCACCCGAGATCAGACGTTCGGTGAGTACATGCTGGCAGCCGGTGCGTGGACCGAGGCCCAGGCCACGAAGCCCGGTCCCGCGACCACGCTGGCCAGCGCCATCGGCGGTACGGATCTCACCCCCGTGGTGGGGCTCATCGATCTGGAGCCGGGCGACAGTCTCCTGCTCTGCACCGATGGACTGAACAAGCACGTGAGCGATGAGCGGCTCGCTTCGGTGCTCGAAGGATCGGGCGACGCCCGTACGATCGCCCGCCGGCTCGTGGACGAAGCGCTGGCCGACGGCGGAAGCGACAACGTCACCGTGGTCGTCGTCAGGACGGGAGACGCCTAGCTCCCGCCACGCGGCCCTGGGTGCGCCGTCGGGGATCTCGTGGAAAGGCCTTTGCCAAAAAGGACCCAGAGGAGAAGCCTCGGCGGCTGTACCTGAAGCACGCCGGGTCCGGATCACGAGCTTCCGTTGTCCTGTCGCCTGCCCGCGCCGCCGGGAGCGAGGTCCCCACCTCAATGTGCGGACACTCCCGGTTGTCCTGCTGTTCTGTTGTTCTGTTGTTCTGTTGTTCTGTTGTTCTGTTGTTCTTTTGCTCTGTTGTTCTGTTGTTCTGTTGCTCTCATGCTCTTGTGCTGTTGACCTGCCTGTTCTCAGCAACACCTTCGCCCACCGCGACGCAGTCGGGAGCCCACACCGGAGCGATCCGCCCGATCCGCGTTCTTCCGCCCGATCCGCGTTCCCCAACTCCCCGATCTCCCCCCACCCCGCTGCGTTCTCCTCCACCAACCGCCCGGCCCCACGCCGTGTGCCCTCGACGGTGAGAGCTCTTTCCGGGGCCCGAGCCGCAACACCAGTGAATGCGGGACGACATGGTGTTGCCGCACCGCGGGCCAGTTCTCGTGACTCCGTGAGAGCTCTCGGTCATGTCCGCAGCATCCAGCTGGCGCACCAGGCGCACCGGAACCCGATTCAGACGGTAGTCACCACCGCCTCCGGCTCGGACGGTCGCGCCGGGTCGCGCGCAGACAGCGGTTGCGCGAAGAGTCTCGCTGGATAGATCCGCTCCAGCAGCGGCGACGTCATGAACGTGGTTACGAGCGCCATCAGTACCATCATCGCGAAGAGCGCCGGTGAGATCACGCCGATGTCCAGGCCGACATTCAGCACCACGAGCTCCATCAGGCCGCGCGTGTTCATGAGCGTCCCGATCGCCCACGACTCGCGCCAGGTCATGCCGCTCGTGTGCGCTGCGATCGCCGAGCCACCAACCTTTCCCAGCACGGCCACCGCGATGATCACGCCGCAGTAGATCCACAGCTCGCCGTGGATCAGCCCCACACTGGTCCGCAGCCCGGTGAAGGCGAAGAAGAGC
>DATIGO010000166.1:0-11767 GCA_035454665.1 Gemmatimonadaceae bacterium
CGTACGCGATCTGCCGGCGCAGCGCGGCACGCTGGCTCTCGCCCAGCAGCGTGAAGGGGAACGCATGCAGGACGAGCGCGGGCATGAGATACTCGAACATGCTCCCGCTCCACGACACGAGCGCCGTGCCGCCGGCGGCCCAGGTGAGCGTGCGGCCGAGTCGGAACCAGTGGTCCACCTCCACGTCATCCTTCGCGACCGCGACGAAACTCGCCAGACGCGCCTCCGAGGCAAGGAGGTCGTAGAACGCGTCGTCGGGGGCCTTCGTGTCCAGGTGATAGCCGATCGCGAAGAGCTTGCGCGTCTGGTCGAACAGGAGCCCGAAGTCCATGTCCATCGCGAACCGGTGAGCCCGCTCCGACAGGGCCACGAGCCTGCCGGCCAGCGGGCCGGGCGCGCCGTCCACCTCGGCGCTCAGGCCGAGACAGGCCTGCCGCAGGGCAACCAGGTGTCCGGCCAGATTGCCGCTGTCCACCGTGGAGATGTACGCCGGTTCCAGGACTTCGAGCGTGCGAAGCTCGTACCAGTTGAAGAAATGCCCGCGGTATCGCTCCATCCGGTCCAGCGTGTCGAAGGCCCGCTCCAGCCGCTGCGTCATCTCCTCGAGGCTGATGAAGCCCAGATCCTGGGCGCTCACTGTGGAGAGGAGCTGCAGGCCGATGTTCGTGGGCGAGGTGCGCATGGCCACGACCGGCGCCGGCTCCTCCTGGAAGTTGTCGGGAGCCAGCCAGTTCGTGTCGGCGCCGACGAACTCCGCGAAGTAATTCCAGTGCAGGCGGGCGTACCGGAGCGCCTGCTCCCGCCCGGCGTCGGTGAGCGCGGCCTCGGCCGGCGCCGCGGGACGGCTGAGCGCGTGTGCGATCCAGGGCGCGGCCACCCAGACCAACGCAATCGGGAGCACGACCGCCATGGCGAGCCACCCCCGGCCGGCATGCGGTGTCGGCACGCCCAGCCAGGACGGGAGCTCCGGAGCGACCGCTGCCACGATCGCCACCATGGCCACGAGCGCCGACAGCACCACGGCCGGCGCCATCGCGCGCCAAACCTGCGCCACTCCCCCTTTCGTGACTCGCTCGGCCAGCGAGGCTGGCTGCCACTCGAGCAGCCGTCGCTTGGAGACCACGAGACGCCACAGCGTGCGCACGATGGCATCAGCGGAGAGCCAGGCCTGGTGCGGCAGAAACGCGATGGCCATCGCGAGCTGCTGCGCACCGGTCACCGCGTCCCGCCCGATGCTCTCGTAGGTCGCACGCCAGGCCTTGTCGCGCGGCGGTCGTGCCAGTGCGAGCAACAGCGACATGACCCACGGAGCCGCGATGGCACCGAGCGCCAGGAGTGTCCAGCGGAGGGGCGAACCCGGCAGGACCGTCCATCCGGCCACCAGCAGCACGAGCTGCGCGATCTCCACCGTGCTCCGGCGCAGGTTGTCGAGGATCTTCCAGCGCGAGAGCATCGACAGGCGGTTCCGCTCGGGACCATCGGGACCGGGCACGCGCGAGGTCAGCCACTGGAGCAGTTGCCAGTCGCCGCGGATCCAGCGATGCTTGCGACGGGAGAAGCTGAGATACCGTGCGGGATAGTCGTCGTAGACCGTGATGTCGGTGACAAGACCGGCCCGCGCGTAGTTGCCTTCGATCAGATCGTGCGAAAGCAGCGTGTTCTCGGGAAACCGCCCGTGCGTGGCGCGCTCGAAGGCGTCGACGTCGTAGATCCCCTTCCCGGTGAAGCTCCCCTCGCCGAAGAGGTCCTGATAGACGTCGGACACCGCCGTGGTGTAGGGGTCGACACCCGGATGACCCGAGTGGATGGCGGCAAATCGGGACCGATGGGCGCTCGCGAGCGAGATGCCGACGCGAGGCTGCAGGATCCCGTGTCCCTGAACCACCGCGCCAAGCGTGGGGTCGTAGACTGCGCGATTCAGCGGATGCGCCAGTGCGCCGATGAGCGCGGCGGCCGCGCCCGGGGGCAGAACCGTGTCGCTGTCGAGGGTGATCACATAGCGCGCGCGGCGGATCGCCTCGGCGTTGCCGACGACCGACGAGAACGCGCCGTTCATACCGCCCCGCAGGAAGCGGTTGAATTCCGCGAGCTTCCCGCGCTTGCGCTCCCAGCCCATCCAGACACCCTGGCGCGCGTTCCACCGCCGCGGGCGATGGAAGAGGTAGAACGCGTCGTTCCCCTCGGGCGCGTAGCGCGCGTTGAGCTCGCGCACGCGCTCCTCGGCCGCGGCCAGGATCGCGGCGTCGGTGTCGAGCGTCTCCGCAGGGGCATCGGTGAAGTCGCTCAGGACCGCGAAGTGCACGTGCCGGTCGCGGTTGGCGAGGAACTGGGTCTCCAGATTCCCCAGCGTTTCCTCGACCGCTTCCACACTGTCGAACAGCGTGGGCACCACCACCACCGTGCGGTATTCCGCTGGCACACCACGCTCGCTCAGATCGAGCTTGGGAAGCACGCGCGGCGGCAGGAATCTCGTGACCAGCTGGTTCACGAGGTTTACGGCGATGTCGTTCGCGGGAAGGAACGCGAACAGTACCACCGCGAGCCACGCCGTTCGCGCCTCCGCACCGGCCAGCCACAGCACGGCGGCGAGTGCCGCCACGGTGAATGCGATGATGCCACCCACGAGCACCGCGTTCGGATGCCGGAGCATCCATCGATGGACGGCCTCTCGTGCAGCCGGCCGGTATCCGACCGAGCGTTCCAGATCGGACACACCGTCGTCCACGAGGTAGTAGCCGACGTGCGCGCGGCGCGAGTCACCGCCGCCCTCTTCCGCGGCGGTCCGCGCGAGCGTGATGGCAAGCGCGGCGACCGTTTCCTCTGCGGTCCGCGACCGCTTGGCGATGCGCTCCACGACATGGCGGTACGCATCGCGCGAGGCGAAGGTCATCTGCGCGTACTGACCCGAGGGATCGCCGTGCAACACACGCTCCATCGCGCTCCGGCGCTCCACGAACTCCTGCCAGTCGCTCATGGCGATGTGGCGCAGGCTCGTGATGCTGTTCGCCATCACGAGCTTCGTGAGCGCCAGCCGTTGGGACGAACGCGCTTCCGCCTCTTCGGGACTCAGCCCCTCTTCCGTGAGCCACTGCTCCAGCCAGACGAGCGGCGGAAACGGGCCTGCGGCCGCGCGAAGCTGCTGCAGGAACCGGGACACGAAGATCGGAGTGAGCGGGGGCGTGGCATCCACGAATTCGCGAAGGCGCTTCCCGAGCGAGCCGGGGTCGTACTCGCGGTCGCGCAGCATGCGCGCGACCCAGTCGTCCGCGGCCTCGACCTGCCCGAGGCGCTGCACCGTGCGCAGCGCCATGCGACGGACGCTCTCGATGAGGCCGAGCCGCAGCATCGCGGGCATCGCCCAGAGCTCACCGATCGAGAGGGCAACGCGCTCCTGGAACGCGCCCACGAAGAGGTCGACGTTCCCGGGATCGATCCGGGCCTCCGTGTGCGAGATGAGCGTGATCGCCAGCTCGTAGACGCGCGGGTAGCCGGCCAGCGGGCCGTTCGTCAGCTCGGGCAGTTCCTGGTAGTAGTTCGGCGGCAGGCTCTCGTGCACCTCCCGCATGTGCTCGCGCACGACGTGGTAGTTGTCGAGGAGCCAGTCACCCGCCGGCCCGATCTCGAGGCCGCGGGCGGTGGCATCCGTGAGGCGCGCGTGCGCCCCGTCGAGGATGCGTCGCGTGGAGGCCAGCCGGGCAAGCAGGCGCGCGCGGCGCCGGCCCGGTGGCGGCTGCACGGTCTGTTGCGCGCGCGCGAGAGCCCGGGCGCGGTCGGCGAGATGCTCGGCGCCAAGCAGCTCGCCCCGGATCGGACCGGCGAGCAGGTCGTCCGCGCTCTGCGTCGGACGACGGGTTCGGAGCCAGCGCGAAAGCAGAGTCGGCAGTGTGCGCGAGGGCGAGGGGATCGAACCTTGAGGTGTCGCGGACGGGCAGCCCCGACCATGGCAGGAGGCGCACGACCCGTGCCCCCGGGGGAGTATAGCGGAGGCGGCGCCCATTCCCGCCCACGAGATAGGGACCCCGCGTCCACGGGCATTTCTCTACCTCGTCGCGCGCTCGCGCCGGGGCGCGCGCGCTGACGAGCCCGACCTTAGCGCTGGGTTCTGCCGATCGAGCGGCCCTTGCGGAAGGTGGCGGCGCGACGGGCCGTCGCCGACCTAGCGCCTGGGAACCGGCGGAGGTCCGTCAGGCACCAGCCACTTGTAGGTGACGCCCTTCGTCTTCTCGGCGAACTCCGTCCGGATCGCGTCGCGGGTCGCGGTATCCATGAAAAGATCGACCGCCGTCGCGGCCAGCGTGTTCGCGGCCGCGATCATTCCCTTGTGACCGATCGACATGCCGCTCGACGCCACGACCGGCCACGCGTGCCACGGAATCCCCTTGGGCGCTGTGGCGCCGTAGAAGTGGAGCGTGGGCACCACCCAGCTCACGTCGCCCACGTCCGTGGAGCCGCCGGGCGGGTTCTCCCAGATCGGCCCGAGGGGCAGCGGCGTGGCCGACATCCCCACCTGCTCCTTTCCCGTGGCCGCCTGGAGCGCGCGTGCGAAGGCCTGCTCCTCAGTGGTGAAGGTCGGCGCGCCGACCCACGTCAGGTTGTCCTGCAGCAGCTTGAGTCCGCGCTCGAGGATGTTCATGTCGGTGTAGCCGGTCTGGATCGTGATCGTGTGCTCGACGCCGGCGATGAGCGCCGCGCCCCGCGCGATCTCCTGCACGCGCGCGAAGACCGTGTCCACGCCCGGGCGCCGCGAGTCGCGCACCCAGGTGAGGACGCGCGCGTAGTCCGGGACGACGTTCGGCACGTCTCCGGCGCGCTGCACGGTGTAGTGCATGCGCACCGTGGGACGCACGTGCTCGCGCAGCAGGTTGAGCCCGTGCGTGAACGCCTCCACGGCGTCGCTCGCGCTGCGCGCGTTCCACGGATCGGCGGCCGCGTGGGCCGTGCGCCCGCGAAACTCGACGAAGAATTGCACGTTGGCCTGGGCTCCCATCACGTCGGCGCGCGTCTCGTCGTTGGGATGCCACACGAGGGCCACGTCCACGTCGCGGAAGAGGCCTTCGCGGATCATGTAGATCTTCCCGCCGATCGACTCCTCGGCCGGCGTGCCGTAGAACCGCACCGTGCCCTTGAGCGTGCCCTGCGCGATCATCTCCTTCACCGCCACGGCGGCGCCGAGGCTGGCCGCGCCGAAGAGGTTGTGCCCGCAGCCGTGGCCCGCTCCCCCTTCGTGCAGGTGCTCGCGAGTGGCGGTGGCCTTCTGCGAGAGACCGGGGAGCGCGTCGTACTCGCCCAGGATCGCGATGATCGGTCGCCCGGAGCCGTAGCTCGCGACGAACGCGGAGGGCATCCCGGCGACCCCGCGCTGCACGGTGAAGCCGTTGCGCTCCGCGTACGCCGCCAGGACCGCGGCCGAGCTGTCCTCGCGCAGGGCGGTCTCGGCCAGAGCCCAGATCCGATCGCTCATCCGGATCAGCTCCGGTCGCTGCTTCTCGACGAGTGCGACCGCGGCCTGCTTTGCGGCGCGCGGGGCCTGCGCCCCGGCGCAGATCGGGACGAGGATGATGCCGGCAGACGCTGCGGCGAGAACGGCACGATGACGCATGAGGAAATTGGGGTCAGAGTCGGATTTCGGAGGAAATTGGGGTCAGAGGTGAATTTCAGGAAGTTGTACCGAGACCTGATGGGTACGGAAATTCGCCTCTGACCCCGGTTTCCTGCCTTCCGGGGGTCTGCGCCCGGCGCCATCGTATCGGCCGTGGGTACGATGCGCCTGGCTCCTGCATCCGTCGCGGACTACCGCGCCCTCGCGGAGGCGCGCCTGCCGCGCCTCCTGTTCGACTACATCGACGGTGGCGCCTGCGACGAGGTGACGCTCGCGGCGAATCGCGCCGACTTCCACCGAGTGGGTCTCAGGCAGCGCGTCATGCGGGACGTCTCCGCGGTGGACACCGCGACGCGCATCGCGGGCGAGCCAGTGGCGATGCCCCTGGTTCTGGCGCCCGTGGGACTGGCGGGGATGATGGCGCGCCGCGGCGAAGCGCAGGCGGTGCGCGCCGCCGAAGCGGCCGGCGTGCCGTTCTGCCTCTCCACGGTGGGGCTCTGTTCGATCGAAGAGGTGCGCGCGGCGAGCACGCGGCCCTTCTGGTTCCAGTTGTACATGATGCGCGACCGCGGTTACGTGCGGGAATTGCTGCAGCGTGCGCGCGCTGCCGGCGTGGAGCGCCTCGTCTTCACGGTCGATCTGGCCGTCGTGGGGTCGCGGTATCGCGACACGCGGAACGGCATGGCGGGAAGCCTCACGCGCCTGAGCCGGGTCCGGAAGTCGCTCGACATCGCGCGCCATCCGCGGTGGGTCTGGCAGGTGGCGTTAGGCGGCCGCCCGCTCGTCTTCGGCAACCTCGCTGATCGCGTGGCCAGCGCGCGCAACGTGAACGACTTCCGCGCCTGGATCGACTCGCAGTTCGATCCCTCGGTGACGTGGAAGGACATCGAGTGGCTGCGCCAGGAGTGGGCCGGTCCCCTCGTGATCAAGGGCGTGATGGAGCCCGAGGATGCCTGCGCCGCCGCGGACGCGGGGGCCACGGCCGTGGTCGTCTCCAATCACGGCGGGCGCCAGCTCGACTGCGTCCCCTCGGCGATCGCGATGCTGCCGCGCGTGGCCGACGCCGTCGCGCACCGCGTCGAGGTGCTGATGGACGGCGGCGTGAGGAGCGGTCAGGACATCGTGAAGGCCCTGGCCGTCGGCGCACGCGCCGTGATGATCGGACGGCCGTGGGTCTGGGCCCTCGCGGCGCGGGGGGAAGCCGGCGTGCGCGAGGTGCTGGCGATTCTGAGACGCGAAATGGAAGTGACGATGGCACTCACCGGTGTTCGCCGCTGTGACGAGATCTCCGGCCGGATCCTCGACCGCACGGTGTGAATCGAAGGCACCATTCGTCGCGGCGCGGTGTCGGGGATTCCACGTCTTGCCGGATGTCCGTGCAGCACCCTCTTTAGGCGCACCAGTCCGGCTGGCTTTGGAGCGAGTTTGCGATCGGAGCGGACAGCGATCATTTCCACACGCGGGAGACGAGCATGGCATTCCGGAGCGGCGTATACATCGTCCCGACGAATCGATGGTACATCGAGCGCACCGTCTGGCTGATTGCGGGATTCGTCCTGATCGCCAGCACGACGCTTGCGGTCCTGATTCATCCGTTGTGGGCGTCGGCGATCATCGCGACGGGGATCAGCTCGGTCATCGTCTCACTCACCGGCTTCTGCGTCGTCGGAAACATCCTCCATCGCTTCGGCTTCGAGGCGGCGCTGGGCTGTCCGGAGCGCAGCGGCCGATTCTACTTCATGCAGACCGATCGCTGGTATCTCGAGCGCCGCATCTACATGGCCGTGGGGATCAACATCTCGATCGCCTCGGTGCTCTCGATGGTGCACAGTCCGTGGTGGCTCTCCTTCACGGGATTCGTCGGCGTGGCCATGGTCTGGTTCGCGGCGACGGGGTATTGCATCATGGCGAACGGGCTGTACTGGCTGGGCGCCGAGCCGCGCCTTGCTCCCCTCCAGGGCGCGTGCGCCACGCCGGCGGTTGAGGCACGGCCAACGCTGACTGCCTGAGCGCCATCGGGGAACGCCGCGTCAGGTTTTTCGAACGCTCGTCCGTCGGAGCGAATCGATGAACGGGCCGGAACCTTGCAGCGTTTCGGTGTGCCCGCGGCGGTCACCGCGGTGACGAGGGTGCGGGGCGAAACAGAAGGAGAGGGTTGAACGGAGTGGGAATCACGGACGAGGCAGTCCGGGCCGTGCGGAAGCCGCTCACAGCCCCTGACGGCCGTCGCCTTCTGCTCGTGACCGGCGTGAGCGGTTACGTGGGTGGCCGGTTGGTCCTCGCACTGCACGACCGTGGCGAGCGGATCCGGTGCATGGCGCGGCGGCCCGAGGAACTGCGCGCGCACCTCGCGCCGGGCATCGAGGTCGCTGGAGGCGACGTCCTGGACCCGGGCTCCCTCGCCCATGCGCTCGAGGGCGTGGACACGGCCTACTACCTCGTCCACGCGATGGGCTCGCGCCGCGGCTTCGAGGAGGAGGAGAGCAAGGGTGCGCTCAACTTCGCCAGTGCTGCGCGCGCCGCGGGCGTTCGCCGGCTCGTCTACCTTGGCGGCCTGGGACACGAGGGTGAGCTCTCGCGGCATCTGGCCAGCCGCCAGGAGGTCGGCCGGTTGCTCCGCGATAGCGGCGTCCCGACGATCGAGTTCCGCGCATCGGTCATCATCGGATCGGGGAGCCTTTCGTTCGAGCTCGTGCGCGCACTCGTGGAGCGCCTCCCGGTGCTCATCACGCCACGCTGGGTGGCTCAGCGCACGCAGCCGATCGCCATCGAGGACGTGATCGCCTATCTCGTCGCGGCGCCCACGCTTCCCATAGCCTACGACGGCGAGGGCACGGTCGTCGAGATCGGGGGCGCCGACCAGGTGTCGTACCAGGATCTCATGCGCGAGTACGCCGCACAGCGTGGGCTCAGGCGGCTGTTCATTCCGGTGCCCGTGCTGACCCCATGGCTCTCCAGCCGCTGGCTGGGCCTCGTGACCCCTGTGTACGCGAACGTGGGCCGCAAGCTCATCGACGGCCTGCGCAACGAGACCGTCGTCACCACGCCGCTCGCCGCCGAGCTCTTTCCGGAGATTCGTCCGCGCGGAATGCGCGACGCGGTGCGCCGGGCGCTTGCCAGCGAGGATCGCGAGTTCGCCGAGACGCGCTGGTCCGACGCCCTGTCCTCGGCGTCGGGCGGGCAGCCCTGGGGCGGCGCGCGCGCGGGGTCCCGGCTGGTGGACTCGCGCGAGTCCGTGGTGCCCGTGGCGCCATCTGCTGCCTTTCGACCGATCGAGTGCATCGGCGGCACGACCGGCTGGTACGACGGAGACTGGCTCTGGCGCCTGCGGGGCTGGGTCGATCTGGTCGCGGGGGGGGCGGGGATGCGGCGGGGACGGCGCCATCCCACGCGGCTGCGGCCGGGTGACGCCGTGGACTTCTGGCGGGTGGACGCCCTGGAGCGCGATCGCATGCTGCGCCTGCGCGCGGAGATGCGGCTGCCCGGGCGGGCGTGGCTGCAGTTCGAGGTCGAAGGGGACGACACGGCGAGTGTGATCCGCCAGACGGCGATCTTCGAGCCGCGTGGGGTCCTGGGGCTCCTGTACTGGTATGCGCTGTTTCCGGTGCACGCGCTCATCTTCCGCGGCATGCTCCGCGGCATCGCGAAGGCGGCAGCACGTTTAGGTAGCGGCGCCCCGGCGGCTCGGTGAGATCGCAGGCTTGGCCCCGCTGCACCCGGTCGTTCACCACGATCCAGGTCATGGCGGTAACGTTGCCGCCTGAATCCGGACGGGCAACCTCGACGTAGGAACGCCCATGACTACCATGTTCTCACCCGCGCGTTCGCTCGACGACTATCGCGCGGAGTTCGCCCGCAATCGGTTCCTGGCCATGCCGATCGCCGGGATGATCGCCTGGACGGCAATCGGCATCGCCGGCGCGGTACTCCCCGTCCCGCTCGCCGCCTGGGCTGTCTTCATCGGGACGGGGATGATCTTCAGCCTGGGACTCCTGGTCGCTCGCTTCACGGGCGAGGATCTGCTGGGGCGTACGCGGCCGAAGAATCCGTTCGACGCGCTGTTCATGCGCACCGTGGTGATGGCCTGGCTCGTTTTTGCCATCGCGATCCCGTTCTTCCGGATGGACCCGACGTCGCTCCCCCTCACGGTCGGCATCCTCGCGGGGCTGATGTGGCTCCCGTTCGGGTGGATGATCGATCACTGGGTGGGGACCTTTCACGCGATCGCGCGCACGGTGCTCTGCCTGGCCGCGTGGTATTTCTGGCCCGGCCAGCGATTCACCGCGATCCCGGCCGTGATCGTGATCATCTACGCGATCACGATCGTGGGCCTCGTCAGGCGCCACCGCTCCCTCTGAGCGGCGCGGCGCTCAGGCGCTCGAGACGATCCGCGCCGCCTCGGCGATGACGGCGCTGCGAACGGCGGCCGTGGCTGACGACCCCGCGTAATACACGGAGATGACGAGCGGGCGGCGATCCGGCGGCCAGGCCACACCGACGTCGTTCGTCGCTCCGTGATATCCGGTGCCGGTCTTGTCACCGACCCGCCAGACATTCGGGAGACCGGCGCGGAGCCGGTCGTTCCCGGTCGTGCTCGCGACGAGCCAGGCGATGATGCGGTCGCGCGATGGCTGCGAGAGCACGTCGCCGACTACGATGCGGTTCAGGTTCTCCGTCATGGCAGCCGGTGTGGTGGTGTCGCGCGGGTCACCGGGAGGTACGTCGTTCAGCTCAGGCTCGATGCGATCGAGGCGCGTCACAGGATCACCTAACGCCCGGGCCCATGCGGTCAGCCCCGCCGGGCCACCGAAGCTCGCCAGCAGCAGGTTGCCCGCGGTATTGTCGCTCACCGTCATCGCGGCCTCGCACAGCTCGCCCATCGACATCCCTTCCCCGCCGACGCGCTTCTCGGTCACGGGCGAATAGGTGACGATGTCCTGCCGGGTGAACAGGACGCGCCGGTCGAGCCGTTCCTCGCCGCGATCGACGCGCGCGAGCACGAAGGCGGCGGCGAGGAACTTGAAGGTGCTGCACATCGGAAACCGCTCGTCGCCTCGGTGGGCAATCCGGCGGCCGGTGGCAAGATTCAGCGCTGCGACGCCGAGGCGGCCGCCACTCTTTGCTTCGAGATCGGCCAGACGTGACTCGGAGCTGGCAGTCGATCCCTGGCGCCCGAATGCTCCCACCAGTACCGGCAAGGCGAGAATGCCTCGCCCGACGACTTGTCGGCGCGTCAGTACGTTTGACATTGATGATGAAGCAAACAGGTCATCTGCGGCGGCGCCAGAACTGCCACCAGGGCCGTGGGGGCTCATCGCGTACCGTAATGAATCCACAGGGATCATAGGATGAACGCCGCGCGAGCGACA
The DNA here is from genome assembly GCA_035454665.1 of Gemmatimonadaceae bacterium. Taxonomy (GTDB): domain Bacteria; phylum Gemmatimonadota; class Gemmatimonadetes; order Gemmatimonadales; family Gemmatimonadaceae; genus DATIGO01. Next base: position 10,969 of record DATIGO010000166.1, read on the forward strand.
CGATCAGGGTCGAGTCTAATGGCAGTGGAATCCATAGCGTGTCGTAGCGAGTGGCAAGACCGTCCACCGACGTGACCAACTCATACCGTCCCGGCAGGACGGAATCCGCAGCAAAGCTCAGTCCGGAAACCCTGACCGGCCCATGTCCGCTCAGCCAAATGCGTACACGTGACGGCATCGGGAAATCGGACGGGAGCCGTAGCTCGCCTCTCAACGTCGCTCGTATCGCCCGGACACCGGCCTCCTCCGACACGTTCAAGGGATGCGAAGCGAGGAAACACGGATTGCTCGTTATGCCGGCGACCGGTGCGGGCTGCGAGGCGCACGCCAGTGCGGTCACCAGCATCGGCAGGTGCTCCGCTATGCCGCGCGTACGACGTCTGCTCACCCTCATCTCACCCCCGCCCACGCCAGAACTGCCACCACGGTGGCGGCGTCCCCTCACGAACCTCGACCCACCCGGCACACGTGTTGTCCGCCGGCACGTGGACGGCACTGGTCTCGACGAGGCACATCGCCATCGCGAGGCCGACGACCCTCGGCGCCGGCTGGCGCGCGCAGGCCGATGCACACAGCAGAGTCAATAGACGCACGGCGGTGAAATGCACGCGAAAGCTCTCCGCCGCCACCTCAGCTCCCCCTGCGCCAGAACTGCCACCAGGGGCGTCGCGACGGGAACTCGCGAACCTCGGCACTGATTCCGCCACAGGAATACCCCGCGAACGCCGGCGCCATCGAGATGATGAGGGAGGAGTCGGAGGGGATCGGCACCGTCACGTAATGAACACCCTGTTGGTAG
>DATIGO010000167.1:0-2598 GCA_035454665.1 Gemmatimonadaceae bacterium
GCGCCGTTCGTCTGTCGGGAGCGGCGGGGCCCGCGAGCGGGACCTAACGCGCCCGCCCGATCCCGGGGTTGGGACCCTCCCGGAGGGTCTCACACCATCTCCAGCCGCATCAGCCGAATCGAGCCTGGACCTCCAGGCCGCCGCTCCAGCACCCCTGGCCTTCGCATCAGTCATGAGTGACGACCGCAGGACGCACTGCAGAACACCCGGCCACGCCCTCGGGCGCCGACGCGTTCGGGGCGCCGCGCCCGCATGACCCCGGACACGGGAGGCAGCCGCAATCATGACGCCGCGCGCCGGGGGCGCGCGCTGGTCACCGGCGGGGCGGGGTTCATCGGCTCCCACGTGGTGGAGCGGCTCCTGGCGGAGGGCTACGTCGTCGACGTCGTGGACAACCTGACGTCGGGACGGCGCGAGAACGTGCCCGCGGGCGCCACGCTGCACGAGATGGACATCGGCTCCGACGATGCGGCGCGCCTGATCCGGTCGGAGCGCTTCGATCTGATCTGCCACCTCGCGGCGCAGATCGATGTGCGCAAGAGTGTGGCCGACCCGGGGTACGACGCGAACGTGAACGTCGTCGGCTCGTTGAATCTGCTCGAGGCCGTGCGCGTCTCGCAGCATCGCCCACGGTTCGTATTCTCCTCCACGGGGGGCGCGATCTACGGCGATCTCGTGCCGGTGCCGAGCGACGAGTTCATGCCGAAGAACCCGGAATCGCCGTACGGCACGGCGAAGCTGAGCGTCGAGCTGTACATGGGGTACTATGCGCGCGTTCATGGGCTGGACACCGTGTCACTCCGCTACGCGAACGTGTACGGCCCGAGGCAGGACCCGCATGGCGAGGCCGGGGTCGTGGCGATCTTCTGCAATCGGATTCTGAGCGGCACGCCCCTGACGGTGTTCGGCGACGGGAGCCAGACGCGTGACTACGTCTACGCCGGCGACGTGGCTCGCGCGAATCTCGCGGCGGCGCGCGCCACGCTGCCGCCGCCGCGCGACCTGGACGTGCGCGCCTGGAACATCGGGACGGCGCGCGAGACGTCGGTGCTCGAGCTGGCCGAGACCTTGCAGCGGGCCGCGGAGTCGCAGGTCCCCATCGAGTTCGCGCCGGCCCGTCCGGGTGAGCAGCAGCGTTCGACCGTATCGATCGTGAAGGCGGCGCGCGAGCTGGGCTGGGCACCGCAGGTCGCGCTCGAGGCGGGGCTCCGGGAAACGTTCGCCTGGTTCGCGCAGCGCGCGCGGGGCGCGGCGCCCGCGGCGGCGGGAGGGAGCTGATGGCGCCCCTCGTCTTCGCCCAGGCCGGAGCGGTGCCGTCCACGCCGTGGGAGCTCGTGACGGCGTCGACGCCGCTCACGCAGGGCGTGCTGGTGTTCCTCGCGCTCCTCTCGGCGATCAGCTGGACGATCATCTTCGCGAAGTGGATCGAGCTGCGGCGCGTGGAGTCCACGGGGCGGACCTTCCTGCGGGACTTCGAGCGCTCGCACTCCGTCGCCGAGGCGGCGCGGCGGGCGGCGAAAGGCAAGGGGAATCCCTTCACGCGGGTCTTCGAGCGCGCGAACGTCTTTCTCACGGAGACGACGCCGGCGCTCGGCCCCACGCAGGAGCGCGCCGCCCGCCTGAGCGCGGCACAGGTCGAGGCGCTGCGCCAGCTCCTCGATTCCCAGACCGACGCGGAGCGCGACAGCCTGGCGCGGTTCGTACCCTGGCTGGCCACGATCGGAACGGTGAGCCCACTGATCGGCCTGTTAGGCACGGTCCTGGGGGTCATCAGCGCCTTCATCGGGATCGCCCGGAGCGGGGCGGGAAACATCGGGGCGGTGGCCCCGGGCGTGGCCGAGGCGCTGATCGCGACCGCGATGGCGCTGGCCGTGGCAATTCCGGCGTTCTTCGGGTACAACTTCTTCGCCAGCCGTCTCAACCGGATCGAGGGCGAGCTCTCGGCGTTCGGTTCGGAGCTCGTCGCGCTGCTCGTGCGCGAGGGACGGATCTAGGCGCCCAGCCGGGGCGCCGGGCGGGTCCAGCAGCCGGGAACGGGAGCCGGACGGATGCGACGCAGAGGCCGCGAGCGGGTGCCGATCAACGCGGAGATCAACGTGGTGAGCCTCATCGACGTGATGATGCTCCTGCTGGTGATCTTCATGATCACGGCGCCGATGATGCAGGGCGGGGTGGACGTGGCCCTGCCGCAGGTCGAGGCGCGGCCGCTCGACCCCAAGAGCGGGATCGTGGTCACCGTGACCCGGACCGGCGCGATCTCGGTGGATGGCACCCGCATGAGTCAGTCGGAGTTCCGCGCGAGCTTCAAGGCGCTGTACGGACAGCGAGCTCAGCAGGGCGTGTACGTGCAGGCAGACTCGATGGCCCGGCATGGTGACGTGCTCCGTGTGATCTCCGTCATCCAGAATGCCGGCGTCGCGAACGTCGGCTTCGTCGCCGAACCACTGCCGCCGGGGAAATGACCGCGACGACCGCACCGGGAGGAGGGGGAGCTGCGGGAGCAGGTGGAGGACCAGCAGGGACGCGATTCGGCGTGCCTGCCGTTCTCTCCGCGCTTCTCCACGTCTCGCTCGTGGTCGCGGTGCTCGTCGCGGGGCG
>DATIGO010000168.1:0-15947 GCA_035454665.1 Gemmatimonadaceae bacterium
ATCGCCCGGCGAGCCACGCCGGGCGCCCGAACCGCCGGTGGAACGCGAAGGCGCTACGGACGCGCCGGAGCGCGCGCCGTTCGTGAAGGAAGCCCTGCGCGGCGGCGGCACGGGCGAGAGCCACGCGAAGCTCGCGCTGGACCGAATACCGACGGGCATCGTGGTCGGAGCGGCGGGGAACGAGCTGTTCGGCGGACCCGCAAGTGCGTATGCGACGCTCGACGACATCGCCGCCGCGGTGGCCGGGTGCACCCGGTGTCCGTTGTATCGCACGGCGAAGAAGCCCGTGCCGGGAGAGGGGAATCCGCACGCCGGCCTCGTCTGCGTTGGTGAGGCACCGGGCGCGGTGGAGGACGAGACCGGGCGTCCCTTCGTCGGTGCCGCGGGCCAACTCCTGGACAAGATGCTCGCGGCGATCCGGCTCTCGCGCGCGGACGTGTTCATCTGCAACGTTCTCAAGCACCGGCCGCCGAACAATCGCAATCCGGCGCCGGACGAAGTGCAGGCGTGCAGCCCGTATCTGCTGCGCCAGATCGAGCTCATTCGGCCGCGTGTGATCGTGGCGTTCGGCACTTTTGCGGCGCAAACACTATTGAACACTCGCGATCCAATCGGCAAACTGCGCGGGAAGATTCACCGCTACTACGGCGTGCCGCTCGTAGTGACGTATCATCCTGCGGCACTGCTGCGGAATCCCGCGTGGAAACGCCCGGCCTGGGATGATGTCCAGCTTGCACGACGCCTCCTCGATCGCGCCATCGGTAGCTGACCCGTTTCGTGACCGCCGGCCGCCGTGGTCGGAAGATGCCGAACAGGCGGTGCTGGGTGCGATGATCATGGATCGCGACGCGATCCTGCGCGCCGCGGAGCACGTCGACGACACGATGTTCTACCGCGAGCCGCACCGGCGGCTCTTCCGGGCCATCCTCGCGCTCAACGAGCGCAGCGTGGTGGTCGACTCGCTCACCCTCGCCGACGAGCTGGCATTGCGCGGCGAGCTCGATGCGTCGGGCGGCAAGGAGTACATCTCCTTCCTGCTCGATGCCGTCCCCACGGCGGCGAACGTCGAGTACCACGCCAGGATCGTGCGCGAAAAGGCGATGATCCGGCGGCTCATCGAGACCTCGACGGAGCTGGTGACCGAGGCGTACGACGGCCGGCGCACGTCGGCGGATCTGCTCGACCATGCGGAGCAGCGGATCCTCCAGATCAGCCAGGAGCGCGGGCGCGAAGGGTTCCACCGCATCAAGGAGCTCCTCTGGCCGGCGATGGAGCGCATCGAGGAGCTGGCGCGCGGCGACAGCGCCGTGACCGGCGTCCCGAGCGGCTTTACCGATCTCGACAAGCTGACGTTAGGCTTCCAGCCGTCGGAGCTGAGCATCATCGCGGCGCGTCCCTCGATGGGAAAGACGGCGTTCGTGCTGAACATCGCGCAGAACGCGGCGATCCAGGCGCGCGTGCCGGTGGCCATCTTCTCGCTCGAAATGGCCAAGGAGCAGCTCGTGGGGCGAATCCTCGCGGCCGAGGGCTACATCGACGCGCAGCGGCTCCGGAACGGGCGCCTGAGCAACGACGACTTTGCGCGCCTCGCCAAGGCCGCGGGCATCCTGGGCGCGGCGCCGATCTGGATCGACGATACTCCCGGGCTCACCGTACTCGATATCCGGTCGCGCGCCCGGCGCCTCCAGGTCGAGAACAAGGTCGGTCTCGTCATCATCGACTACCTGCAGCTCATCCAGGGTCCCGCCGACTCGGAGAACCGGCAACAGGAGATCAGCTACATCTCGCGCTCCCTCAAGACGCTCGCGCGCGAGTTGCGCGTCCCCGTCGTCGCGCTCTCGCAGCTCTCCCGTGCCCCGGAACAGCGCTCGGGCGAGAATCGCCGGCCCCAGCTGTCCGACCTGCGCGAGTCGGGGGCCATCGAACAGGATGCCGACGTCGTGATGTTTCTGTACCGCCCCGAGTACTACGAGGGCACCACGGATGAGCGGGGGGAGCCGCGCAAGCTCGCCGACGGGACGGTGCTCGAAGGCCTCGCCGAGGTGATCATCGGCAAGCAGCGCAACGGTCCGACCGATACCATTCGGTTGTTCTTCCACAAGCAGTACACGCGCTTCGACAATTACTCGCCGCGACAGCCGACGTGACCGTTCGAGCAAGAACCGTTTTTCGCTGTACCGAGTGCGGCACGGAACATCCGAAGTGGGGCGGGCGCTGCGACGCCTGTGGCGAATGGAACACGCTGGTCGAGGAAGTCGTGCGCACGACGTCTCGCGCCGTGTCCGCCGCCGCGCGCCGCGCGCCGCCCCCCGGCGTCCCCGCGACCCCGGCTCGCGTGGGTGCCGTGCAACTCCCGCGTACGCCGCGATCCACCACGGGGTTGCGCGAACTGGACATCGTGCTGGGCGGCGGCGTCGTGCCGGGAAGCGTCGTCCTCGTGGGCGGCGAGCCGGGCATCGGCAAGTCCACGCTCCTGCTGCAGGTCGCGGCATCCGTCGTGGCGGCCGGAGGACGGGCGCTCTACGTCTCCGCCGAGGAATCGGCGCCCCAGATCCGCCTCCGCGCTGAACGTCTCGGAGCCTCCGCGCTGGACGTCGAAATGCTGGCCGAGACATCGCTCGAGAGCATCATCGCCTCGGCAACGGCGCACGCGCCGTCCCTGCTCGTCGTGGACTCGATCCAGACGATCTTCTCCGAGGAGCTCGACGGGGCCCCCGGAAATGTCGGCCAGGTGCGCGAGTGCGCCGGGCGCCTCATGCGCTTTGCCAAGGAGTCCGGGAGCGCGGTCTTCATCGTCGGACACGTCACGAAGGGAGGCGGAGTCGCGGGCCCCAAGACGCTCGAGCACATCGTCGACACCGTGCTGTACTTCGAGGGCGATGGCTCGCTCGACTTCCGCGTGCTGCGTGCCACGAAGAACCGCTTCGGGAGCGTCGACGAGATTGGTGTGTTCCAGATGACCGGGGGAGGGCTCGTCGCGGTCGAGAATCCCTCGGCCCTGTTCATGGGCGCGCCGCACGATCCGGCGTCGGGTAGTGCGGTCACCGCGCTGATCGAGGGAACGCGACCCGTGCTCGTGGAGATACAGGCGCTTGTCACACGGGCGGGCTACGGCACTCCGCAGCGCGTGACCTCGGGCGTCGACGCGCGCCGTCTGGCACTCCTGCTGGCCGTGCTGGAGAAGCGCGCCGGCCTGCCGTACTCGCAGCTCGACGTCTTCGTGAACGTGGCGGGTGGGCTGCGGCTCTCGGAGCCCGTGGGCGACCTGGCAGTGGCGTGCGCGCTCGCGTCGAGCCTGCGCGACGTTGCGCTTCCGCCGGGCGCGGTCTTCCTCGGCGAGTTGGGCCTCGCGGGCGAGATCCGCGGGGTCTCACAGCTCGAGCGCAGGCTGGCCGAGGCTGCGCAACTCGGCATGTCGGTCGCGCACATCGGCGGCCGGGCGACCCCCGCGCGCTCTCCCTCCGGCATCGAGGTGGTCCCGAGTCCCGACCTCCGCGCCTTGTTCGGACGCCTCTTCGCATGAGCGCGCCGGAGGCGGGCCCCGCGGTCACTCCGGACGTCGGCGTTGTCATCGTCGCAGCCGGCACCGGCTCACGCACCGGCAGCGCGGAGCTGAAGCAGTTTCGCTGGCTGGCCGGAAAGCCGATGCTCCTGCACGCCCTTCACGCCTTTCAGCGTCGCCCCGACGTCGCGCTCGTGGTCTGCGTGCTCCCGCGATCGCACGCCGGTGACCCCCCGCCGTGGCTCTTCCAGTCGGACCTGGATCGGTTGCTCGTGAGCACGGGAGGGCGGGAGCGGGGCGAGTCGGTCTGGAACGGTCTGGAGGACCTCCCGGAGGAGGTTTCGGTCGCGGTGATCCACGACGCGGCGCGCCCGCTCGTGACCGACGCGACGATCGATGCCGTCATCGCGGAGGCTCGGCGCGGCCATGGCGCGGTCGCCGCGCTCCCGGTGGTGGATACGTTGAAGGAGGCCGACGGCGACGGGCGCGTGATTCGCACGGTGCAGCGGACCGGGTTGTGGCGGGCTCAGACCCCGCAGGCCTTTCCGCGGGAGATGATCGAGCATGCATACGTGCAGGCGCGGCGCGACGGCGTGACCGCCACGGATGACGCGGCCCTGTGCGAGCGGCTCGGGCTCCCGGTGGTGCTGGTGCGGGGGAGCGAGCGGGCGCTCAAGATCACCGAGGAGTCCGACTTCCGGCGGGCGGAGCAACTCGCGCATCTCGAGGACTGAGCATGACGCTGGACGCGATGCCCTTCTGGTCGCCGAACGAGGTGGAGACGGCCCTGGCGCCCACGATCGCACACCTGCAGGCCGGGCAGGTGCTGGCCTACCCTACGGAGACGGTGTACGGATTGGGTGGTGCGGTGGACCAGGAGGCGGTGGAGCGCCTCGTCGCGATGAAGCAGCGACCACCGGCGAAGCCCTTTCTGCTCCTGATCAACGGCAGCGAGATGCTCGCGCGCCTGGACCTGCACCTAACGAACGCCGCGTCGCGGCTGGCGGCGCGTCACTGGCCGGGTCCGCTGACCCTGGTGCTGCCCGGGGGGGAGCACCGGGTGCCGGACCGGTTGCGGGGGCCGGAGGGAGGGGTCGCCGTGCGCTGGACCTCGCACGCGGCACTGGCGCGTCTGATCGCGGCGTACGGGGATCCGGTCACATCGACGTCCGCGAACCGGCCGGGACTTCCGCCCGCCATGTCGGCGTTGGAGATTGTGCAGCAGTGGGGTGACGCGATCAGTCGCGGCCGGCTGCGCGTGCTCGACGGCGGTCGTCTCACCCCGTCCGCACCATCTACCGTCGTCGACTGTACCGGGCGGCACCCGCGGGTGATCCGGCCCGGGGCTATTTCATCGTCCCAGCTCCGTGACAGCGCCCCCGACCTGATCGGCGACGCCTGAGTCGATTCGAACCCGATAGTACGGGATCCATGCGCCTGCTGTTCGTCTGCACCGGGAACACCTGCCGCAGCCCGCTGGCCGAAGCGCTGGCGCGGCGGGAGGCGATCGAGCGCGGCCTGACCGACGTGGAGGTGGCGAGCGCGGGCACGAGCACGTGGGACGGCGCGCCGGCCTCGGACGGGGCGCTCCTGGTGGCGCTCGAGCGCAGCCTCGACCTGAGCACGCACCGGGCGCAGCAGCTTACCCGCGAGCTGGTGGAGGCGCACGACGTGATCCTCGCCATGGGACCGCATCACGTTGAGCGCGCCGAGGCGTTAGGCGGAGAAGGGAAGGCATTCCTGCTGTCGGCGTACGCGGGGGGGACGGCCACGGGTACGGCGATCAGTGATCCGTTCGGCGGTGACCTGGAGCAGTATCGCGAGACGCTGCACGAGCTCCAGCGCGAAGTCCGGCGCGTCTTCGATCGGCTCACGGCCCCCCGGACGCCGCCCGGCGAGTGACCGAGGGCCCGCCGGCCGAGCCCCGCGCCGGATCGCGGCCCGAACCCGCCGAGCCGCGGTCGCAGCGGTTCCCCCCCGGACGGCTCGTCCTCATCGGGCACCCGGTCGCGCATTCGCTCTCGCCGGTGTTCCAGAATGCCGCGCTGCGGCGGGCGGGCCTGCCGCTCGTGTATGAAGCGCTCGACGTGGTGCCCGAGGCACTCGACGCGACCCTCGAGCAGCTCGCCCGAGAGCGCGCGGCGGGCAATGTCACCCTCCCGCACAAGCTGGCCGTGGCCTCGGCCTGCCGCCATCTCACGCCCGAGGCCACCCGCGCGGGTGCGGTGAACACCTTCTGGCACGAGGGCGGCGCGCTCGTGGGGGACAACACCGACGTCGCGGGTTTCGACGCGATGGCGCGTGCGCTCCTGGGTGGGATTCCGGCCGGCGTCACGGTGTTCGTCCTCGGATCGGGTGGCGGTGCTGCGGCGGTCTGCGCGGCCGTCTCCGCATGGCCCGGTGCGCGTCTTCGCCTGCATGCCCGGAACGAGCGCGCGACACGCGCGCTCGCGGCGCGCTTCCCGGGCATCGACCCGTCCGGCGTGGACGCGGCGCGGACCGCGGCGATCGTCGTGAATGCGACCCCGGTGGGACTCACCGGCGACGCCCTCCCCATTCCGGTCGGATACCTCGCGCGTGACGCCGTGGTGATGGATCTGGCCTATCGTGCCGGGGAAACGGCGTGGGTGCGCGCGGCGCGGGCCGCGGGGCATCGTGCCGCCGACGGGCGCGAGATGCTGCTCGCGCAGGGGGCCTGTGCCTTCGAGCGGTGGTTCGGATTCGCCCCCGACCTGGGGGTCATGCGCGCGGCGCTGGCGGGCGTGGCGACCTAACGACGAGTGGCTTCGGCGCACCGTGGCGGCGGGGCTCGCGCTCCTGCTGCCGCGGCACTGCGTGGTCTGCGAGGCCCGGCTCCCCGACGGCGATCCGGGCCTCGGGTGCGGCGCCTGCTGGGCGCGCCTCCCGCGCCTGCCGCTGCCACAGTGCGAGCGGTGCGGCTATCCCCTCGCGGAGGGAGCGTGCCGCTGGTGCCCGCTCCTCCCCGCCTACGTGCGCGGCGTCCGCTCGGTGTGCTGGATGCCCGATGGCGTGGCGGGCGAGCTCGTCCACGCGTTGAAGTACCACGGCTGGTGGCGACTCGCCGACGAGATGGCGGTCCGCATGGCGCGCCTCGCCTGGCCGGCCGACGTGATCGTCGAGCGCGCGGCGGTGATCCCGGTGCCGCTCTCGCGCCACCGGGAGCGTGAGCGCGGATTCAATCAGAGCGAGCGACTCGCCGCGGCGCTCGCGGCACGCTGGCACCTCCCTGCATGGAACGACGTCCTCGTTCGCACCACGTTCACGACGTCGCAAACGCGGTTGACACCGGAGCAGCGTTTGCACAACGTTGCCGGCGCCTTCGGGGTCGCGGCCCATGCCGCACGGATTCGCGACGCGCACCTCATGCTGGTGGATGACGTCGTTACCACTGCCGCGACGCTGAACGCGTGCGCGGCCGCCCTGTTCACCGGCGGCGCGCGTCTCATCAGCTACGTCACCTTCGGCCGGGCCCGGCTCCCGGGCGACGCGCCGTCCTGAACGAGGACCACAACGACATGGCAATCAAGGTTGGCATCAACGGATTCGGTCGCATCGGCCGGCAGGTGGTGCGGGCCGCCAAGGAGCAGCAGCTCGCCGATCTCGACTTCGTCGCGGTCAATGACCTGACCGATACACGCACGCTGGCGCACCTGTTCAAGTACGACTCCGTCCACGGCACCTACGAGGGGGCGGTGAGCGGTGAGGGCGACGCGATCATCATCGACGGCGACCGCATCCAGGTCTTCGCGCAGAAGGACCCCGCGGCGCTGCCGTGGCGTGATCTCGGCGTGGACGTCGTGCTCGAGTCGACCGGCCGCTTCACCAAGGCCGAAGACGCCCGGAAACACATCGACGGCGGCGCGAGGAAGGTCGTCATCTCGGCCCCCGCCAAGAACGAGGACATCACGATCGTGATGGGGGTCAACGAGCAGAAGTACGACCCGGCCAGGCACCACGTGATCTCCAACGCGTCGTGCACGACCAATTGCATCGTGCCCATGGTCAAGGTGGTCCGCGACGCGTTCGGCTTCCGGCACGGTACCATGGTCACCATCCACAGCTACACCAACGACCAGCAGCTCCTGGACCTGCCGCACAAGGACCTGCGCCGCGCGCGCGCGGCGGCGCTCTCGATCATCCCCACGACGACCGGCGCGGCCAAGGCCACAGCGCTCGTGATCCCCGAGGTGAAGGGGAAGATCGACGGCATCGCGATCCGCGTCCCGACACCCGATGTCTCGCTCACCGAGCTCACCGCCGAGGTCGAGCGAGCGGTCACGATCGACGAGGTGAACGCGGCGTTCCGCGCCGCCGCCGCAGGACTCATGCAGGGCATCCTCGCGGTCTCCGACGAGGAGCTCGTTTCGATCGACTATACCGGCAACCCCCACAGCTGCATCATCGACAGCCTCAACACGAACGTCGTGGATGGCACCCTGGTGAAGGTGAGCGGCTGGTACGACAACGAGTGGGGATACTCGTCCCGCTGCGTCGATCTGCTGCGCTTCGTCGGCGCGCGGTTGTAGGCGCCTCTCGCCAGCATGCAGAAGAAGACCGTCCGCGACCTGCCCGACGCGATGCTGCGCGGCCGGCGCGCCCTGGTGCGTGTCGACTTCAACGTGCCGCTCGACGGTGGCCAGGTCAGCGACGACACGCGCATCCGCGCCGCGCTGCCCACGATCGAGTATCTCGCCGGGCACGGCGCCCGCGTGGTGCTCTTCTCGCACCTCGGCCGCCCCAGGGGCGGCCCCGATCCCCGCTTCACCCTCGCGCCCGTCGCGCGCCGGCTCGGGGAGCTCGCCCGGCGCGGCGTGGCATTCTGCGACGAGTCCGCGGGCGACAGGGCCATCGCGGCGACGCGCGCGTTAGGCGAGGGCGACCTCCTCGTCCTCGAGAATACCCGCTTCCACCCAGGAGAGGAGAAGAACGACGAAGCCCTGTCGCGCGCGTTCGCGGACCTGGGGGACTTTTTCGTCAACGACGCGTTCGGGTCGGCGCATCGCGCGCACGCGTCCACCACGGGCGTGGCCGCCTTTCTGCGCCCCGCCGTCGCCGGCTTCCTCATGGAGAAGGAACTCGAGTACCTCGGGCGTGCCGTCACCGACCCCAGGCGCCCCTTCATTGCGATCCTCGGCGGGGCCAAGGTCTCGGGCAAGATCGATGTGATCGAGGCGCTCCTCCCCAAGGTCGATGGTCTCCTCATCGGCGGTGCCATGGCGTGTACCTTCTATCGCGCGCTGGACCTCGAGACAGGAAAGTCTCTCGTGGAGGAGGAGCGCGTCGACCTTGCCCGCTCGCTCCTCGATCGGGCGCGCATGCGGCTCACGCTCCCGCACGACGCTGTGGTCGCCCCCTCGCTCGAGGCGCCCGCGCAGGCGCACGCCGTGAAGCGTGACGCGATCCCGCCCGGCGAAGCCATGTACGACATTGGCCCGGACAGCGTCGCCTCGTACTCGCGCGCGATCGACACCGCGGCCACGGTGCTCTGGAACGGGCCGATGGGCGTCTTCGAGACGCCACCCTTCGACCGCGGCACCAGGGGGATCGCCGAAGCGATGGCCAGGGCGACGAAGCGCGGCGCCGTGACCGTGGTCGGTGGCGGTGACTCGGCGGCGGCCGTGGCCGAGGCGGGTCTCGCGTCGTCCATGACTCACGTCTCGACCGGGGGCGGGGCTTCGCTGGAGTTCCTCGAAGGCAAGACCCTGCCGGGTGTGGCCGCCCTCGACGATCACTGATTCCCATGCAACGACCCGTACTGGCCGCCAACTGGAAGATGAACCACGGTCCGAGCGACGCCCGGGCCTTCATGCGCTCCTTTCTGGCGAACAGCGCCAGGCAGCAGGGGCGCCAGATCGTCTTCTTTCCCCCGGCCGTCACGCTCCCGGCGGTAGTCGAGGCGCTCAGGGAGCGCCCCGATGTACGCGTGGGCGTGCAGAACATCCACTGGGAGGACAAGGGCGCCTTCACCGGCGAGATCTCTGCGGCCATCGCGCGAGACGCCGGTGCGACGCTCGCCCTCGTCGGTCACTCCGAACGCCGCCACGTCTTCGGCGAAAGCGACGAGGCCGCCGGAAAGAAGGTGGCCGCCGCCGTACGCGCGGGCCTCACGCCGATACTCTGCGTGGGGGAGAAGCTCGAGGAGCGCGAGGCCGGCCAGGCCGAGGTTACCGTGCTCCGCCAGCTCCGGACCGGGATCGCCGCGCTCGAGAAGTCACAGATCGCCGGGATCGTGATCGCCTACGAGCCCGTCTGGGCCATCGGCACCGGCCGCACGGCGACGCCGGAGGATGCCTCCGCCATGCACGCGGTGATCCGTGCGGAGTTGCGCGTCCAGGTCGGGGACCGCGCGGCGCGGATCCCCATCCTCTATGGCGGAAGTGTGAACCGCGGGAACGCCTCGGCTCTCCTCGCGGCAAGCGACGTGGACGGGCTGCTCGTCGGCGGAGCCAGCCTCGACGCGGAGGGGTGGTCGAGCATCGTGCGCGCTTGATTTCGACCTGTAAGTGCGGTGATATTAGACGTTTAGCCGCATACGCTTCACCCTCTGGTCCAGTCGCATGTACACGTTCCTTCTGATCCTGCTGATTCTCGACAGCCTGATTCTGATCGCCGGCATCCTCATGCAGGCGGCCAAGGGCGGGGGACTGGCCGCGACGTTCGGCGGCGTCTCGACTGCCGCCGACTCGTTAATCGGCACTCGTCAGGCGGGGCACTTCCTTTCGAAGCTCACCTGGTGGTGCGGGGGCATCTTCCTTGGCCTCGCCTTCGTGATGCAGCTCATGTCGACGCGGGCGGCAGCGCCGAGCTCGATTCTCGACCGGCTGCCGGGACAGACTCAAGGGGCACCCTCGTCGCCGCAGACCGCTCCGCCGCAGTCCGCGGTCCCCCTCACGCCCGCGGAGAAGGCGCCGCCCGCGGGTGGCCAGAAGAAGGACTCGTAGCGGATCCGGTGACCACCTCTCGGACTGACCAGCCAGGGTTCCTCCTCCTAGAGGACGGAACCCTGTTTCGCGGGCGGCTGGCCAGCGACGCGCCGGTGACCGTGGCCGAGGTCGTGTTCACGACGAACATGACCGGCTACCAGGAGGTCTTCACCGATCCTTCCTATCGCGGCCAGATCGTCGTGATGACGACGCCGATGATAGGAAACTACGGGATCAACGACGAGGATCCCGAGTCGGGCCGACCGCAGATCGCGGGCGTGGTAGTGCGCGAGCTGTCGCACGGCTTCTCGAACTGGCGCGCGGATGGCGATCTGCGCTCGTGGCTCGCCGCGGCGCGGGTACCCATCCTCGACGGCGTCGATACCCGGAAACTCACGCGGCATCTCCGCTCGGCCGGCGTGATGCGCGGCGTGATCTCCAGGGGCAGCGAGGTGACGGACGAGGCGAGGAGCGCGCTCGAGGCGTGCCCCAGCATGGAGGGCCTGGACCTCGCCAGCGTAGTCACGACCGACGAGCGCTACACCTGGGGCGCGAGCGACGCGCCCTGGCACATCGTGGCCTACGACTACGGCATCAAGCGCAACATCCTGCGACTCTTCGACGAGCAGGGGTGTCGCGTCACTGTTGTTCCGTCGCGAACGACCGCTGCCGACGCGTTGGCGCTCGAGCCCGACGGTGTCTTCTTCTCGAATGGCCCGGGTGATCCCGCAGCGGTCGACTACGCGCCGGCCGCGATCAGGGGCATTGCCGAGCAGGGTGTCCCGGTGTTCGGCATCTGCCTGGGGCACCAGCTCATCGGACTCACGTTCGGCGGCTCGACCGTGAAACTTCCTTATGGCCACCGCGGCGGAAACCATCCGGTGAAGGAGCTTTCCACCGGGCGCGTACTCATCACCTCCCAGAACCACGGCTTCTCCGTGGAAGGGGATGAGGAGGGCGTCCCCGGCGCTCCCGACCTGGAGGTCACGCATGTGAATCTGAACGACGGGACAGTCGAGGGCCTCCGGCACCGGGACCTGCCGGTTTTTGCCGTGCAGTTCCATCCCGAGGCCGCTCCGGGGCCGCACGACGCCCGTCCGCTCTTCACGGAGTACATGAAGTCGGTGAGAAGTCGCGTGCGGAGGAGCGGGGCAACCGCTTGACACACATCACCTAACGGCCTAATTTCGCAGCACTTACGCGGTTCGGACCCCCGCGTTTTTTCGCTAGAGGGCACCCCATGACCAAAGCCGACCTCGTCGAGAGAGTCACCCAGCAGATTTCCAAGACTGCTGGACCGATGATCTCCAAGAAGGACTGTGCACGGGTCGTCGATGCCTTCCTGGACGCCGTGAAGGAGGCCCTTCACGCGCAGAAGAACATCGAGGTGCGGGGCTTCGGCACCTTCAAGATCCGCCATCGCAAGACGCGCATGGCACGGAACCCACGGACGGGTTCGCCTGTGGAGGTGTCGGCGCGTCCGGTTCCCGTCTTCAAGCCCTCCAAGGAGCTCCGCGCGATGGTCGCCGACCTCGTGCCTCCCTCGGGCGTTTCGGACTAGACAGCTATTGTCTCTGCTCGTTCCGGCCCCGGTCTCCACTCCCGGGGCCGGCCTGTTTCGGGGACCCGCATCACCCACCGACGCGCCCGCTCGAGGCCCCGATCTCCCGCCGGACCGGTATATTCCGCATCGGCTTTCACTTCGACCCATGACCGTCCGCGTACTGCTCTTTGCGTCCTATGCCGATGCGATCGGGTCGCCGGAACTCACCCTCGACGTTCCCGACGGCGCGCGCGTCAGCGACGTGGTGGAACGCCTGAGGCTCCTTCCGGGTGCGGATCGCCTCCCCCCGGCGCCGCTCGTGGCCGTCAACGCGGTATATGCGGCGGCCGGGTCCGCGCTCGCACCGGGGGACGAGGTTGCAATCATTCCTCCCGTGGCGGGCGGATGAAGGACCCGGTGCACGTGGCTCTCACGCACGACCCCATACACGCACAGGAGCTCATCGACGCCGTGGCGAGCCATTCCTGCGGTGCGATATCGCTCTTCCTTGGCACCGTGCGCGACGTCAATGACGGACGCGCCGTTACGGGGATCGAGTACTCTGCCTACGTTGCGATGGCCGAGCGTGAGATGCGGTCGATCGTCGACGAGGCCACGCAGCGATTCCCCGGAGTGCGCCTGGCGCTCCTGCATCGCGTGGGTCGGCTGGAGCTGGGGGAGGTGAGCGTGGGGATAGCCGCGGCGCATCCGCACCGCACGCCAGCGCTCGATGCGGCTCGCTACACGATCGAGGAGCTCAAGCGGCGCGTCCCGATCTGGAAGCGCGAGCAGTACACCGATGGCACGCGTGAGTGGGTGGATCCCACGGCACGTCGGGCGGAGGTGGCCCTATGATCCACCCGGGTGACCGGTCCGAGGCCCTGCGCGACCAATGGGGGCGGAGCATCGAGTACCTGCGCATCTCCGTCACCGACCGCTGCAACTTCCGCTGCGTGTACTGCATGCCCCGGGAGGGGCTGCAATGGCTGCCCAAGGCGGAAATCCTGAGCTACGAGGAGATCGCCTCGGTCGTGGCGCAGCTGGCGCCGCTCGGGCTTCGGCGTCTGCGGATCACGGGCGGCGAACCGACGATTCGGCCGGAGCTCGAGCGCCTCGTCGCGCTCCTGCGCGCCGTGCCCGCGATCGAGGACATCGCGCTCTCGACGAACGGCGTACGCCTTCCCGCGATGGCCGCTTCGCTTCGCGCGGCAGGTCTGGATCGCGTCAACATGAGTGCAGACTCGCTGCGCGCCGATCGCATCGCGGCGATCGCCCGGCGGGACCTCGGGCTCGATCCGGTGACGTCCGCGCGCGCCGCGCTCGATGCCGGTCTCTCACCGGTGAAGATCAACGTGGTGGTGCTCCGCGGGATCAACGACGACGAGGTCGCGGACTTCGCGCGGCTCACGCTGGAGTATCCGTTCCATGTGCGCTTCATCGAGTTGATGCCCGTAGGAGACCTGCGGGAGCTCACCTGGGAGCACGTCGTACCAAGCGACGAAGTGCTCGAGCGCGTGGCCGCGCTCGGTGCCCTTGGCGCCGACGATGGACCGGCGCGTGGAAACGGGCCGGCGAAGTATTACCGACTGACCGGGGCACCAGGGTCGATCGGCGTGATCACGCCCATGACCCATACCTATTGCGGCTCGTGCAATCGCGTGCGTCTCACGGCGGACGGGCGTCTCCGGACCTGCCTCTACGGCGACCATGAGGTCGATCTGCGCTCGCCGCTGCGTCGTGGTGAGGCGCTGGAGCCCTGGTTCCGGCGAGCGCTGGCCGAGAAGCCGAAGGAACACGCGCTCCTGCAGATGAAGGTGGGCGGACTGCGTGCGCTCTCGCAGGTGGGCGGCTGATCTTGGTTGAACGGGTTCCAGGGCACGGCTACCTTTCGCGCGCACCGTTCACACCGAGCCCAGGCTACTCATGGTCAATTGCATCACCGTCGTCGGCGCCGGCAACGTCGGGGCGACGACCGCGCAGCGTCTCGCTGAAAAGGAGCTGGCGAAGCGCGTCGTCCTCGTGGACATCATTGAAGGCGTGCCGCAGGGCAAGGGCCTGGACCAGTGGCAGTCCGCCCCCATCGAGAGCTACGACACTCGCGTCATCGGGAGCAACGGCTACGACGAGGCCGCCAATTCCGAGATCGTGATCATCACAGCGGGCATCGCGCGCAAGCCGGGCATGTCGCGCGACGACCTGATGAACACCAACGCGGGCATCGTGAAGGGCGTCTCCGAGCAGGTCGCGCGGACGTCCCCGAACGCCATCGTCATCGTCGTGTCCAATCCACTCGACGTGATGTGCCACGTCGCGAAGCAGGTCACGGGGTTTCCGCGCGAGCGTGTGCTGGGGATGGCCGGGGTCCTCGACACCGCGCGCTATCGCGCCTTCCTGGCCGAGGCGCTGGACGTCTCGGTCCGCGACATCCAGGCCATGGTGCTCGGCGGCCACGGCGACACGATGGTGCCGCTGGTCTCCTACACCGCGGTCAGCGGGATTCCCGTTGCGCAGCTCATGGATCGCCGCACGCTCGACGCGATCGTGACGCGCACGCGGAATGGCGGGGCCGAGATCGTTTCGCTACTCAAGACGGGATCCGCGTATTATGCACCATCTGCTGCCGCGGTGCAGATGGCCGAGGCCATCGTGCTGGATCAGAAGCGCATACTGCCGTGCTCCGCCTGGCTGGAGGGCGAGTACGGACTCTCCGGTCTCTTCCTCGGCGTGCCGTGCAAGCTCGGACGGCGCGGCCTGGAGAAGATCATCGAGGTGGAGCTCACGCCGTCCGAGCGCGAGGCGCTTGGCCAGAGTGCCGGTGCCGTGCGGGAGCCGATGGCGAAGCTCGTGATCTGACGGGAGACGGACACCCGGAAACACCAAGGCCTCGCCGAGCGGCGAGGCCTTGTCGCTTCCAGGTGAAACCGGGATTACTGACCGCCCGCGCCCCCCCAGCGCGCTCCGATCATGATCGGCACGAAGGAGCGATCGTCGGACCCCATCTCGTAGCGGGCTTCGAGGAAGATCGC
The DNA here is from genome assembly GCA_035454665.1 of Gemmatimonadaceae bacterium. GTDB lineage: Bacteria > Gemmatimonadota > Gemmatimonadetes > Gemmatimonadales > Gemmatimonadaceae > DATIGO01. The sequence continues at coordinate 15,016 of DATIGO010000168.1, forward strand.
CGTGTTGCCGAGGGTGTAGTCGACGCCCGCACCGCCGCTGAAGAGCGTGTAGCGCTCCACGGAGTACTTGTCATCGAGCCCCGTCTTGCCCGGATGCCGCTTGTAGAACAGGAAGCCCGCGCCGCCGAGGACGTACGGCTTGAGGCGCTCCGTGCCAACCGGCAGCGCGTACGACAGACGGCCGTTCAGCGTCCACAGCACTGCGCTCTCGTCGAAGTTGGACTCACGGTCATTGAAGCCGATGCCCGTGTCCAGGCGGAGGCTGAGCGACGGTCCGGCGATGGGCGTCTGTAACCCACCCATGACCATCCAGCCCGTGTTGGTGCTGTCGACATCCTTGAGGTCACCCATGGTCGTGGTGGCACCAATGCCAACGAAGCCCGAGATGGACCTCTGGGCCGATGCCCCACCCGCAGTGACCGTGAGCAGGAGAACAGCCGAACCCCACGTAACCAGTCGCCTCATGTGCACCTCCAAAAGGTTGACCATGGTGTGCCGCCGCGGGCACAACCGCCAATGAATCCCGATCGCCCGACCGCGACGGCTGAAGAGCCGTGGCTCTTCCGGGTCCGGACGCGACTTCTGGAACTTTTCGAGCGTTCGACCGGGCATATTTTGTGGGCCGCTCCTGACGGACGCAACAGCCTCTTTTCGGACGGCTGGCGTAGCCCCGCCGGCCGACTACCCCAAGCTGCGGCGCCCCACACCTGCTTCTGCCCCTCGGACGCCGCCCTGCGCGGGACGATCCGACGGTGCGCCAGGCGGGTTGAGTCGTGCGCCCGAAGGACCCGGCTAGAGCTTCGGGAGCGTGACTCCGGTCTGGCCCTGGTACTTCCCCTTCTTGTCCCGATACGAGACCAGCGGCGCCTCGGCTCCCCGGAAGAAGAGCACTTGCGCTATCCCCTCGTTGGCATAGATGCGCGCCGGAAGGG
>DATIGO010000169.1:0-26639 GCA_035454665.1 Gemmatimonadaceae bacterium
TTCGGCCTGTTCGATTGGGAAGAAACGGTGATCGCCGACGATCCCGGCTTCAAAGCATCCAGCCCGCTTTCCCGCCTGGACGCCTTCTTCGTGCACGAGCGCGGCGGGCTGCGGTTCACCGAGTACAACGCCGAGACACCCGCGGGCGCCTCCTACAACGACATTCTCGCCGAAGCAACACTTGGCCTGCCTGCGATGCGCGCGTTCATGAAGCAATACGAGGTACGCCCGCTCCCCTCGCGGCACAATGTGATGCACGCGCTGCTGGACGCGTGGCAGCAGTTCTCCGGGCAGTCGAAGGCCAGGCCGCGCATCGCCATCCTGGACTGGTCCGATGTGCCGACGTACAGCGAGTTCGTGCTCACGCAGAACTACCTGCACGACCAGGGCATCGAGTGCGTGATCGCGGACCCGCGCGACGTCGAATACCGCAACGGCAAGCTGGTCGCGGAAGGCGTCGACATCGATTTGATCTACAAGCGCGTGCTGATCAACGAGCTGGTCGATCGCTGCGGACTGGATCATGCCGTCGTGCGCGCGGTGCGCGAGCGCGCCGTGTGCATGGTCAACCCGTTCCGCTGCAAGATCCTGCACAAGAAGGCGAGCCTGGCGATGCTGAGTGACGAGGCCCACGCCGACATGTTCGACCGCGACGCCTGCGCCGCCATCACACGCGCCGTCCCGTGGACTCGCGTGGTCCGCGAGCGGAAGACGACGCACGATGGAGAGGAGGTCGACCTCATTCCGTTCATCGTGCGGGAGCGTCAGCGGCTGGTGCTCAAACCGAACGACGACTATGGGGGACGGGGAATCACCCTGGGCTGGACGGTGAACGACACCACGTGGGAGCGGGCTGTGCAGGACGCACTGGCCGCCCCCCACATCGTGCAGGAGCGGGTGGAGATCCCCTCGGAGCCGTATCCGAGCTGGGTGGACGGCCAGGTGGAGCTCCTGGACCGCCAGTACGACACCGCCCCCTTCGTGAGCCGGAGCGAGTACATGGAAGGCCTCTTGACGCGCCTGTCGACCTCGCCGTTGCTTAACGTGACCGCCGGCGGCGGCAGCACGGTGCCGACGTTCCTGGCGGAGCCGCGGTAATACCCCCCAACGTTGTCATCCCGAAGGAGCGCGTCCCTGTTCCGGTCATCCCGAGGAGCGATAGCGACGAGGGATCTGCCCACCGTACCCCGTGGCTGGCGGCCAGCACACGGGAAGCAGATCCCCCGTCGCCTGCGGCGCCTCGGGATGACCATGGAAAGCGGCTCCCCGGGATGACAAGGCGCGATGTCCATGAAGCAACCCAGCCTCACGATCGGCGTCGAGGAAGAGTACCAGATCATCGACCCCAGGACGCGGGAGCTGCAGTCGTACATCACGCAGATCCTCGAGGACGATCATCTCGTCATCGGGCAGGTGAAGCCCGAGCTGCACCAGTCGATCGTCGAAGTGGGGACGACGATCTGTCACACGCCGCAGGACGTGCGCGCGCAGCTCGTCTCGCTCCGCCGGAGCGTCATGGAGCTCGCCGCGCGCAAGGGACTCCGCATCGCCGCCGCCGGGACGCATCCCTTCTCGCACTGGGCCGACCAGGAGATCACGCCGCTCGAGCGCTACATCGGGACGCGTGAGGCGATGGCGCAGCTCGCGCAGCAGCTCCTCATCTTCGGCACGCACGTGCACATCGGGATCGAGGATCGCGACTTCCTCATCGACTGCTCGAACGTCGCGCGCTACGTGCTGCCGCACATCCTCTGCCTTTCCACGAGCTCTCCCTTCTGGATCGGTCGTGACACGGGGCTCAAATCCTACCGCTCGGCGGTTTTCCGCGCGTTTCCGCGGAGCGGGCTCCCGCCCTACATCGCCTCGTGGTCGGCGTACCAGTCGTACCTGCAGACCCTGATCAACACCGGCTGCATCCCCGACGGCTCGAAGGTCTGGTGGGACGTGCGTCCGCACTGGAAGTATCCCACGCTCGAGTTCAGGGTCTGCGACGTCTGCACGCGCGTGGAGGAGGCGGTCTGCATCGCGGCGATCCTGCAGGCGCTCGTCTTCAAGCTGTGGAAGCTCCGGCGCGACAACATGACGTTTCGCGTCTATCCGGCGGAGCTGATCGAGGAGAACAAGTGGCGCGCGGTGCGCTATGGGCTCGACGGCAAGCTCATCGACTTCGGAAAGGAGGCCGAGAAGCCGGCGCCGGAGCTGATCCGCGAGTTCCTCGACTGGTTCCTGGGCGACGTGGTGGACGAGCTGGGGAGCCGCAGGGAAGTGGAGTACGCGTACCACATCCTGCAGAACGGCTCGAGCGCCGACCGGCAGCTCGCGACGTGGCGCGCGACGGGGGATCTCGAGGCGGTGGTGGATCAGCTCATCGCCGAGACCGAGGAGGGCGTGGTGCTGCCGGCCAGGCGTCCCACGCCGGCGGACATGCCGGCGATCGAGTACCGGCCGGTGTCGGAGGTGCGCTCACCGGTGATGACCGCGGAGGCGGCGCCTCCCGCCTAACGCGGTGGAGGAATCGTCAGGGTGAGGGGCGTGATTCCACCCGCCTGGAGCCGGAATTGGTGCAGCGGCGCCGACCCGCCGTCGGGGAGGAGCCGGTGCAGCTCGAGCGGCCGATCGGCGGGCATCCCGCAGAAGACCACGACCCCCTGGGCGTCGGTCATCGACTCCACGCCGTCGTGCGTCCGCATCCTCCGCGTGACGAAGGTCTGCACTTCACCCGTCGCGGCATCGCGAACCCGCCGGATGGTGGAATCCAGCGCGATCTGCGAATCCACCGGAACGCGCCACCGGAGCCAGAGCGGGAGCTCCCGCATCGGAGCGCCGCTCGTCGTATCCAACATCGTCAGGCGCACGATGCCGTGGATGCCGGTTGCCGGGGGGCGGCTCGGGCACATGCGGGCCGCGATGTCCGCAGTGCGCTCCGCGCGCAGCACGACGCGGCGCGTCTCTCCCTCCTCGACCGCGAGCGCGAGATCGTCGACGAGGAGACCGAGCTCCGCGTAGGCCTCGTGCTCGGCGACCACGGTATGACGCCCCGCGGGAAGGCTGTCGAACCGGAAGCGCCCCGCGGTGTCGCTCGTGGCGAGGAAGGGCGTGCCCGAGAGGCGCACGTGCGATCCGGGGAGCGGGCGGCCCAGGCTGTCGAGGACCGTTCCGAACACCGCGGCTGGTCGATCGAAGAGCCGGAGTCCATCGGCGAAGACATCGCCTCCCTCCTCGATGACACGGTGGAGCATCGCCGTCCGGGGTCCCCGATCCCTTCCCTCACGGAAGCGCGCGGGTGTCGTGATCTGTGCATAGTGCGGCATGCGCACGAACCAGCGCCTGACGACCCAGGCGCCGCTCGGGAGTCGCGCGAAGTGCACCTCGCCGCCGAGTCGCGGCCCGCCAACGACTACCGGGAGCCGCGTGTAGGTGAACTCCACGAGCCGGAGCTCGAAGGTGCGGGCGTCGAGCCAGAGCGTGCCGCTCACGTCGGGCACGCCGCGCCCGCGCCTGGGCTGGAACGTGAGGCCCACGGCGGGTCGCGGGCCTCCCGTGGGGCCGGTGGCGGTGAAGCAGTGGGTGGCGAGAAAGGCGTCGGAGAGCAGGACGTCGGCGTCGGGCGCGTAGAAGGCGAGGGTGTCGCGGTCGATCTGGTGCCAGAAGCCGCGTTCGGCCAGGACTTCGCCGCTCAGGCTCACGAAGGGGCGGTCGGTGAGGCCCTGCGTGCCCGCGCGCGTCTCGGCGAGGATGCGCAGGTTCTGCGGATCGAGGTGCCGCACATAACGAGTGACCCATGCGTCGAAGAGCCGTTCGCGAAGGGAGACCTGCGTTGCGGTGAGCGCGGTGCGGGCCTCGTCCCAGAGCGCCGCGACGCGCGTGGGTTGATTCCCGCGGCGCTCGCAGGGGTCCGCCGTGGTGACGAGGACGCGCGGGAGTGTGTGCGCGACGGCGGGCGCGAGTGTCACGTCGACCTGCTTCGTCTCGCCAGCGGCGATGTCGAAGGGGAGCGTCGTGAAGCGTTGCACGCCGATGCGCTTGAGGCTCAGCTGGAACCGCCCCGAGACCGGCGCGCGCAGGCTGTATTCGCCGGCTCGGCTGCTCAGGACGTTGACCACGGCGGCCGGAGATGCGCCCGGCGCGGCCGGGAGGCGCTCGAGCGTCACGAGCACGCCGGAGAGCGGCGCGCCGGTGCCTTCTTCGGTCACTGTGCCGCGCAGGACCTGCGCCTCGGCGGCTGAGGCGAAGAGCCCGAGGCCCAGCAGGAGGGCGACGGGGTTTACGTGATGAGGGAGCCGCAGCGTGTGAGTCATCCGCATGAGGCGTCTCCGGCAGCGCCGCAATGGCAGGGGCGGACCGCTGAGAAGGCAATGTTGTTCCCGTCGAAGGGGGCGGCAAGGGACGCTGGCCCCGACCGCACGAGAGCGACATGGCGACTCCCCCTCTCACTGCGGGGAGTGACCGGTGCCCGGCCGGCGACGCCCGTCTCCCGGGGTATATTTCGGCCTGTTGCCCTCACCGGCCCGGTCCTCGTCCGGGCGGTGTCGTTCGCTTGTTTCCCCCGCAGAGCCTGGCATGAAGGTCCGTCCGGTCATTGGTGTTACGACGCAGAGCCTGCAGTCGATCGATGGAATTCCGGCGGCGCTCCCGTCGTCGGTCGTGATGAACGAGCGCTACTACACGGCCGTCGCGCAGGCCGGGGGTACCCCCGTGCTCATCCCCCTGCTCGACGACCAGTCCGAGGCGCTGCGCGCGGCCTACGAGGTGTGCGACGGCATCCTGCTCCCCGGCGGTGTGGACCTGGATCCCGCCTCGTTCGGAGAGTCGCCGCACCCCAGGCTCGGCCGGGTGGATCCCGCGCGCGACCGCGTGGAGCTCACGCTCACAAAGTGGGCCGTGGAGGAGCACAAGCCGATCCTGGGCCTGTGCCGGGGCCTCCAGGTGATCAACGTGGCGCTGGGCGGCACGCTCTGGCAGGACATCGCGTCGCAGTGCGCGGGGGCGATCCGGCACGATTACTTCCCCACCCACGGCTTCGCGCGCGATCATCTCGCGCACGATGTCACGCTGGCCGGCGGCACGCGCATGCGCCATCTCATGGATCACGACCGCATCGCCGTGAACAGCATGCATCACCAGGCCATCCAGGAGCTCGCCCCCTCGCTCGTGGCCTCCGCCGTGGCCCCCGACGGCCTGATCGAAGCCGCGGAGCTGCCTGACGACGGCTTCGTGGTCGGTGTGCAATGGCATCCGGAAGTCTTCGAGATGAGCGACCCCGGCACGCAGCGGCTCTTTGCGGCGTTCGTCACTGCGGCGCAGGAGTGACTCGTGATTCGCACGGTGACGGGTGACCAGTGACGGGTGACCAGTGACGGGTGACGAGCCATCCTCATTCGTGACCCGCTGTCGCCGCCGACCCAGGTCGTTGTCGTTCTCCGGCTTCTGGATGCTGGCGCTGGGCCTCGTCGCCGGGTGCACCCACAACCTCGATCTGATCGAAGGCCCCGATAGCGTCGCGCTGACGACGACGGGGACCTGGGCGAGCATGATCTACCTCGCGCGCACGGACAGCGGGGTGATCGCGATCGATCTCGGGTGGACGGGGGCGGAGGAGAAGATCCGGGAGGGGCTGGCCCGGCTCGGGGCCACGCCGGCCGACGTGAGGTACGTCTTCCTCACGCACGGGCACCGGGACCACACGGGGGGCTGGCGGGTGGTGAAGCACGCGCGCTTCGTGCTCGGTGCCGCGGAGGTGCCGTACTTCACGGGTGACAGCGCGTACCACGCGTCGCTCCCCCGACTCGGAGACGAGCTCGTGGAGTCGCCGAATCCCAAGCCGGGCGAGGTGTCCCTGCGGCCGTTAGGCGGCGACTCGACGATCGTGCTCGGGCGCGACACGGTGGTGGCGCTCGCGATACCGGGTCACACGGCGGGGAGCACGGCCTATCTGTTCCGCGGCGTGCTGTTCGGCGGCGACGCGATCAACTGGCGGCCGTTCGAGGGGTTTCACGGCGCGCGGCCCGAGTTTTCGGATAACGTGGAGGAGAGCCGGGTGAGCATGCGGGCGCTGTGGGCGCGTGTCGCGCCGGAGCGCGTGCGGGCCGTGTGCAGTGCACACGCGAAGTGTGCGGTCGCGGATTCGGCGATTCGCCGCGCGACGATCGACTGATCGCGGAGCCGACGGTTCCTACCGCGCCGTCCGCGCGAACACCAGCCGCGTCGCCAGCTCGTTCGCCCGGAGCTGCAGCACCATCACCCGCAAGGGCTCCCCGTCGTCCCGCGCGATCGCGAGCTCGATCGGCACCGCCGGCGGCAGGTCGCAGAAATTGGCCCCCCCGGTGCGATCCGTGTACGCCGTGCGCTCCTGCTCGCGGAACGCCAGCGTCCCGCCCCGCGTGGGATCGGACCACGACAGCCGGAACGGCACGTTGCCTAACGGCACGTTGGTGGCGCTGTCCACGACGACCACCCGCAGCGTCGCGTGGCGCGGGGCCGGCGTCATGGCCTCGCACAGCCGCGAGCGGATCTGGCGCATCCGCAGGGCGCGCAGCGTGATCTCCTCGCGATCCCCCTCGCTCAGCGAGAGAAAGGCCTGCGTGGCCGTGAGGCCGAACACGTTGTACTCGTCGTGCAGCGCCACGACCGCGTACGTCCCGGGCGGCAGGCTGTCGAACGCGAAACGGCCGCGCTCGTCCACCGCCGTCACGTAGGGCGTGCCCGTCAGGCGCACCGTCGCCCCGCGCATCGGACCGCCGGTGGAGTCCTGTACCACCCCGCGCAGCGACGCGGGGCGGTCGGGCTGCGGCAGCCCCTCCATGATCAGGCTTCCTCCCTCTTCCACGAGCCGGTGCAGCGTGGCCAGCGAGTCCAGCGCCGCGCGCAGGATAGGAGCGGCGCTGTCGGCCCGCATCGACCGGCGGTAGGTCGGCACCCGGATGTACCAGCGCCGGACGACCCAGGCACCGTTAGGCATCCGGGCGAAGTGCACCTCGCCCCCCACGCGGGCGGGGATCTCGCCGTACGGCAGGCGCGAGTACTCGAACTCCACGAACCGGAGCTCGAAGGTCCGTGCATCCATCCACAGCGTCCCGCGCACGTCGGGGAGCGTGCGATCCTCGACGGGCTGGAAGGAGAGCCCGATCAGCCCACGGCGCTCCCGCCCCCCCTCGGTCACCGAATAGCAGTGGTCCCGGCGGAACGCGTCCGAGAGCAGCGCCTCGGCATCGGGACCGTAATACTCGACCGAATCCCCCGGCATCTCCCGCCACCAGCCGATCGACGACAGCGAATCGGCGCTCAGGCTCCGGAACGGACGCTCCATCGCGTTCTCCAGCACCATGTGCGATTCGCCCAGCGAGGCGGTGTTCTCCAGATCGATCGTGAGCACGTGCCGAACGACCTGGGCGCGCGTGGGACGATCGCGCGCGGAGACGCGCGTGGCGGTGAGCGCGGTCCATGCCTCGTCCCAGAGCGCTGCCACCCGCTGCGACTGGTTGCGCCGCACGGCGCAGACGGGCGCCGCCTCCACCGTGACCTCGGGGAGCAAGAAGAGCAGGCCGTCCACCACCAGATCCACCCGCTCCGTCTGCCCCTCCGCCAGCATGACGGGCGGTGAGGTGAAGCGCCGCACTCCGATCCGCTTCGCGTCGACGCGGTACCGCCCGGGCGCGGTCGCACGAATGGCGTACTCCCCGCGCTCGTTGGTCAGGGCGCTCAGGTCGAGCGCCCGCTGCGCCGTGGTCGTGTCGGCCCGCTCGAGGGTGACCAGCACGCCGGAGAGTGGAAGACCCGATGTCCGCTCGGTTACCACACCGCGGACGATCTGCGCCTGAGCCACCGCCGCGGTCGTCAGCAGCGCCGACAGGGCCAACAGCATCGGCGCGGCGAGGCGCGCGAGCGTTTCCTGCCCGAGGCGGCACGGAGCACTCATTCGGTTACTCTGCTCCCGCGGAGGAATGGCGGTCGGTTCGGCCCCAATATGGGACGCCACGATGCAATGCGCGACACCATGTGCGGCGCTGGTGGGACAGGATGACGTTCCGGCACACGCAGCGCCTTCGGTACCAGCTCGGCCCCTTCTTCGATCAACCGGGGCGCGCCTGGACGCACGAGCACCGACGGGAGTCGCCCCTCGACGCCGACGGGGGACGCGGCGAACCCGCGCGCATGCGGCATCCGCACGAACCAGCGCCGCAGCACCCAGGCTCCATTCGTCAGGCGCTCGAAGTGCAGCTCTCCGCCGGCGGCCTCGCCGAGCGCGCCTCCACCAACGTACCGAAACTCCACGAGCCTGAGCTCGAAGCTCCGCTCGTCCAGCCAGAGCGCACCCGCTACCTCGCCGGTCGTGCGCGACGCCAGCGGCTCGAAGGCGATCCCCACGAGGCCGCGCCGACTGCGGGGCCTGGCGGCCAGCGAATAGCAGTGGTCGCGCTGGAACGCCGCGGACAACAGCACCTCGGCGTCGGGGGCGTGATACACGATCGCGCGGCCGTTCTCCACGGGCTGCCAGAAGCCGATCTTCGAGAGCGAGTCGCCACTCAGTCCGGTGAGCGGCCGGTCCATGATCCCGTGCGTCTCGGTGCGTGCGTCGCTCACGACCTTTCCGGTGCGGGGATCCAGCTCGCGCACATAACGAGTGACGCTCCCCTCGTAGAGCCGGTCGCGCAGTGAGATCCGGTTCGCCGTGAGCGCCGTGCGGGCCTCGTCCCAGAGCGCGACCACCCGGGAGACCTGCTCCTCGCGGGCAATGCAGATCCCGGGCGTCGACACGCGCACCTCGGGGAGCCGCTGGAGCGCGGGCTCGAGGGCGATGTCCAGGCGCCGCGTTTCGCCATCGCGGAGCACAAAGGGCTCGGAGCGGAACCGCTGGACGCCGATACGCTTGGCGCTCAGCCGGTACATGCCGGAGGCGGGGGCGCGGATCGCGTATTCGCCCCGTGGATTGGTGAGGACGCCGGCTCCGGTCGCGGCTGGCAGCGCGTGCGATTCAAGGGGCGCCCGGGCGGCTTCGCCCGCGGGTTCGAGCGCCACCAGCACCCCGACCAGGGGCACCGCAGAGTCCCGACCGGTGACCACGCCGCGCACCACCTGCGCCTCCGCCACGCCCGTGGCCAGATGCACGAGCAGGATGGGCAACGCCCAGGAAGCGGAACGGTTCATCCGGATGGGACGGACCCTCGGATCAGGCCGGACTGCTTGCTACCATGTTCCTGACGGGTAGTTCCCCCTCGTGCCCGCAACGAACGTCCAATAGTGTTTGTGTCGTCCGTCCGGTCCACCATGCCGGTCCGCCGGCAAGGCAGCGCGAGGTCACGAGAAGCCACCCGCGAGGCATCTCCGAGGTCTGTCATGCGAGACAAGTTCCTCCACGACTTCCATTCCTGCGCCACACGGCGCGACGTTCTTCGCGGCGGCGTGGCCGCCTCGGCGGCACTGATCGCGGCGCCAACGTCGCTTCTGGCGGCGCTTCGCGCCAGCGAGCGGGCCGCCATCGCGGCGCGGCCGTGGCTCGAGGCAGCGCAGAAGGCCGAGCGCTGGCTCGCGCGCGCGGCGGTGCGCAGCGAACAGGGACTCACCTGGCCGGCCGACCCCGCCACTCCGCGCTCCGCGGGCACGGATCTCTATCACGGCGCACCGGGCGTGGTGCTCTTCTACCTGGAGCTCTATCACGCCACGCGCGATCCCGAAGCCCTGTCCCGGGCGGCAGCCGGTGCGGATCATCTCGCGGCCTGGGTAAAGGACGTCCCGGCCACTGCACAGGCCGGGCTCTACACGGGACTCGCCGGAGTGGCCTACACACTGGCGATGGCAGCGCGCACCACGAACCTCGCCCGGCATCGCGATGCTGCCCAGCGCGCGCTCCAGCGCGTACATGCGATGGCGAAGCCCGCCGGCCGGGGCGTCGAGTGGAATCAGAGCACCGACATCATTTCGGGCAACGCGGGGATCGGGCTCTTCCTGCTCTGGGCGCACCGGCACATGGACGACCGGCGAGCGCTGGCACTTGCCTCACGAGCGGGAGAGCGGCTGATCGAGCTCGGCGAGCCATCACACGAAGGGCTCAAGTGGCTCATCCAGCCCGGCATGGCGCGCAACTACCCGAACTTCTCGCACGGCGCGGCGGGAGTGTCCTACTTCCTGGCCTCACTGCATCAGGCCACGAAATCGCAGGAGTTTCTGGACGCGGCGCTTGCGGGGACACGCTACCTCGACGCGATCGCCACGACGACGCCTGCGGGCGGCCGAATGGTCTTTCACAGCGAGCCCGGGAACGAGGGCCTCTTCTACCTGAGCTGGTGTCACGGCCCGGGGGGAACGGCGCGCCTGTATCATCGTCTGGCCGATGTCACCGGAAGCACGGTGCAGCGTGACCGTGTGGAGCAGCTCGCGCGGGCTCTCGAGGACATGAAGGTTCCCGAGCGCTCGCCGGGGTTCTGGAACAACATCAGCCAGTGCTGCGGGAACTCCGGCGTGGTGGAGTTCCTGCTGGATGTGCACCGTTCGCGTGGCGAGCGGCGCTATCTGGATCTGGCGGTGCGGATCAGCGAGGACACGGTGCTGCGCGGCACGCCGGAGGCGGACGCGATGAAGTGGATCCAGGCGGAGCACCGCGTGCGGCCGGAGCAACTGGTGGCGCAGACGGGGCTCATGCAGGGGGCTGCGGGGGTCGGACTGGCGATGCTGCACCTGGATGGGGCGTTGGAGTCGCGGGAGCGGCTGGTCATCCTGCCGGACAATCCGTTCTAATGGGGGTCAGACCCCCATTACGCGAAATGCGACTCTGACCCCCATTTTCACATTTTCAGGCCCGGCATCACGGTGCCCGACGGAACCTCAACGTTCCGGAGTCCATGGGAAGGTCGAGATAGAGGTCGCCCTCGCGCATGAAGTAGATCGCGGCGCGACCCGCCTCGCGCGCGAATCGGTCGGAGAGTGACCCCTCGGGGCACATCGCACGCGTGAGCGCTATCGGTCCCATCGTGATCCGCCGGTCGGCCGTGACAGAGTAGCTCCCCATCCCCCGGTTGCAGTCGGCCCGCATGGCGATGCGGCCGTCTCGCCCGAACTGAATGGTGTACTGCTCGGGTGCATCGACCGTGATCTGCTCGACGGGCGTGGTGAAGCTGACCCACTGCCACGTCACGTCGGCGATCTCCTGGGGCATCACCGAGTCCGACGCGGCGCCGGTCGCCGCTTGCGGTGCCGATTTCGTCCCGGCGTCCTGCGCCGGCGTCCCCGCGTCCGGTTCGTTCCGGGCGCATCCGTGGAGCACCACCGCGCCAAGCGCGAGACACAGAGTGAGAGGTCGGATCGCAGACATGCTCCCCCCCGGGGTTCGAGCGAGGCCCCACCTCGCAATGTGCCGCGCGGGGTCACGAGGTCAAGCGACGCCTGTTCCCGCGGACGAGACCGTCAGCGATCTTGCTGGCAGCGTTGCGACCGATCATACGACCAGTGTCTCATTGCGCGTACCCACCGTGAGCGAGTCAACCGTGATGCCCCAGGCCGCACCTCTCCAGCTCACCCCGGACGCGATGCGCGAGCTGGGGTATCGCGTCGTGGATCTGATCATCGCGCATCAGACGGGGCTGCGGGACGCGCGCGTCTCGATACAGCGTCCGCGCGCGGAGCTCGATGCGCGCATCGGCACCGGATTCGCCGAGGAGCCCACCCCGGCTTCCGAGGTGCTGGACCTCGTGGAGCGCGAAGTGCTCTCGGCGATCACGCGCGTGGACCATCCGCGCTTCTACGCCTTCGTGCCGGGTCCCGGGAACTTCGTGGGGGCGATGGCCGACGCACTCGCCGCCGGGTACAACGTCTTCGCGGGGCACTGGCTGGCCGCGTCGGGGCCGGGGGCGGTGGAGCTCTCGGCGATCGACTGGTTGCGACGCGTGTGCGGCCTCCCCGTGGGCGCGGGTGGACTCTTCGTGAGCGGCGGTTCGATGGCGAACCTCACGGCGATCGCCGCCGCCCGGCGCGCCACGTCGGGCGGCCCGGATCCCCAGGCGGTGGTTTACTTCGGCGACCAGACGCACAACTCGCTCGCGAAGGGGCTCCGCATCCTGGGCTTCACGGAGCCGCAGATGCGCCTTCTGTCCTCGGACGCAGCGCAGCGCCTCGAGCTCTCCGCGCTGCGGGAGGCGATCGCCACCGACCGGCGCGCGGGACGGCGCCCCTTCTGCGTGGTGGCCAACGCCGGCACCACGAACACGGGCGCGGTGGACCCGCTCCCCGAGATCGCCGCGATCTGCCGCGATGAGGGACTCTGGCTGCACGTAGACGGCGCCTACGGTGCGGCGGCGGCCCTCTCGGCCCGCGGTCGCGCGGCGCTTCGCGGCCTCGAGCTCGCCGACTCGATCACGCTCGACCCGCATAAGTGGCTCTTTCAGCCTTTCGAGATCGGCTGCGTGCTGGTGCGCGACATGCGGCACCTGCACGCCGCCTTCGCCGTGCATCCGGAGGACCAGGCCTCGTACCTCGACGACGTCGGCCGCATTGCGGAGCGCGAGGTGGTCTTCTACGAGCACGGGCCTCAGCTCACGCGGTCGTTCCGGGCGCTGAAGCTCTGGATGTCGCTCCGGGTCTACGGGGTGCGCGCGTTCCGCGAGACGATGGATCGCGGCATCGCCCTGGCCGAGGAGGCGGAGCGGCTCCTGCGAAGTGACGAGCGGTGGGAGGTCGTGACGCCGGCGCAGCTCGCCGTGGTGACATTCGCTCCGGCACGACCGGATCTGAGCCTCGACGACCGGAATGCGCTCGTGCAGCGGGCGGTCGAGCGGCTCATCGCCGACGGCTACGCCATGGTGACGTCGACACAGGTCGGTGGGCGGGTGGTACTGCGCTTCTGCCTCATCCATCCCGACGCCACACTGGCGGACCTGCGCGGCACGCTGGACCGGCTGGGCGCGTACACCGCGACCACGGAGGTCCGGGTTCGTTAGGCGATCGGCGCGTCAGGCGCGCGGAGGGTCAGGCGCGCGGCGCACTTCGGCGAGGAGTCGGGCGAGCTGCTGTGGATCCACCGGCTTCGTGAGGTGATGGTCGAAACCGGCCGCCCGGGAGCGCTCCCGGTCCGCAATCTGTCCCCACCCGGTGAGGGCGATCAGCGCCATCGACCGGCCCCACTCCTGCTTCCGGATCAGTTCGGCCACGCGGTAGCCGCTCATCCTGGGCATCCCGATATCGAGGAGGACCACGTCGGGGCGGTCGGCCGCAGCGAGCGCGAGAGCCTCCTCGCCATCGTGCGCGGTCCTGACGTCGTGCGACGTGAGCCGGAGCATGAGTCCCAGACTCGTCGCCGCGTCCTCGTTGTCGTCCACGACGAGGATCCGGCGCGGTGGGGCATCCGCCACGCGGCTCACCGCGGCCTCGGCCTGTCGCACCGGAGCTGCGGTGGAACTCGGGAGGCGGATCTCGAACTCGCTCCCCCTGCCGGCACCGGCGCTCCGCGCGCCGACCGTTCCGCCGTGCGCCTCCACGAGCCGCCTGACGAGTGTGAGGCCGATCCCCAACCCGCCGCGCGAACCCTCGAGCGAACTGTCGCCCTGCGCGAAGAGATCGAAGATGCGCGGCAGGACCGTGTCGTCGATGCCGATCCCCGTGTCGCGCACGCGGATCACCGCTTCCCCCTCCTCCCGCGAAATGCTCAGATGGATGCGCCCGCCACGATCGGTGAACTTCGCGGCGTTGTTGAGCAGGTTCGCGCACACCTGCGCGAGGCGGGTACGGTCGCCGTCGACGAAGATCGGCTCCGCCGCGAGCTCCAGCATCAGGACGTGCGCATGTGCGTCGATGATCGGCCGGCTCGTCTCCACGGCATCGCGCACCACGGCCGCGAGCTCCACGGTCTCGCGCCGGATCTCGAGCTTTCCCCGGGTGATGCGGTTCACATCGAGGAGGTCGTCGACGAGGCGCACGAGCTGCCGGAGCTGCCGGTGCATGATCCCCCGCGCCGCGGCGCGCTGCGTGCGATCGTCATCGCTCAGCTCCAGGACCTCCAGCGCGCTGCTGATCGGTGCGAGCGGGTTCCGCAGCTCGTGCGCGAGCGTGGCCAGGAAGTCGTCCTTCTGCCTGTCGGCCTGGCGCAGCCGCGCCTCGAGCTCCTTCTGCTGATGGATGTCGGTGGTGACGCCAAACCAGCAGACGATCACGCCATCCGCGTCGCGCAGGGGGCGCGCGCGCGTCATGAACCAGCGCCACTCGCCGTCGTGCCGCTGGTGCCGGACCTCCGCCTCGTAGTCCGTGCCCTCGCGAACGGCGCGCGTCCACAGGGCCAGACAGCGCGCGCGATCGTCCGGATGCATCGCGAGAGAAGGAAGTCCGGAGCCGTCGATGCCTGACGCGCCGGAGCCGAAGCGCAGCCACTGCTCGTTGGCGTACGTGATGGTCCCGTCGGCGTCCGCCGTCCAGATCATCGAAGGCACCGTCTCCGCCATCACGCGGAACCGCTCCTCGGTCACACGATGGGCGCTCTCCGCCGCCCTGCGTCGTGAGATGTCGGAGCCGGCGCTGATCAGACGCAACTGGCCAGTGACCGGATCGGCCACCGGCTTCGTGTGGAAGTGGAGCCAGCGGACCCGCCCATCACGGCCGACGTAGCGGAACTCCTCTTCGACGCTGCGACCCGCGGCGAGCTGCTGCAGGCTGAGATCGTGTCGCGACAGATCCGGCCCGAACAGAACGGGCCCCGGCCCTCCGGCCGCCGTCACTTCCTCGGCGGTGTAGCCGAAGAGCTTCGTGAACCCCTCGCTCACCGCTTCCACGACCTGCCGGCGATCGGTACCGATGCGGTAACTGAACGCGAAGTCGGAAGTCAGCTCGGCGATCGCCTGGTGGAACTCCTCACTGATGCGGAGTCGCTTCTGCTCCGCTACGAGTTGCGCGCGCGCACGGTGCAGCGAGTCGCTCACCAGGCTGGTCGCCGCCCCGATGATGAGAATCAGCAGGATCCCGATCAGGTCTCCCTGCGACGCGATGCCGAAGGAATAGAGCGGCTCGACGAAGAAATACGTCGCAAGGCCGGTGCTGAGCAGCGTGGCCGCGAGCCCGGGCCAGAGCCCGCCGTACCACGCGGCCACGACCGTCGCCAGAAGGAACGGCGAGAAGACGACGATGTCGCCCAGCGTGGACCGCAACTGATACTGCAACGCGAATACGGTCACCGTCATGGAGACCGCGACGACGAAGCCAGCCCCGAGAGGAGGCGTCGGCCCGTTGAGACGCATTCGGATGCAGGACGGCGGGGTGAACGATTACGACTTGGAAGTCGATACTACGCCCCGCGTTGCAAGTCAACTGTGATCTGTGCCACCAAACCGCCGTGTCCGGTTCAGCGCGCGCACGAGGCCGACCACGGCGGCCGCGGCCCATGTGCCCTCGAGAATCACGAAGGGAACGAAGTCGATCAGCCACGACGACCACGCCGCCAACCCGGCCCCGACCGCGTTCAGCACGAGATACGTCACCCCGTCGGCCGGCAGCACGCGGCGGAGGTTCAGAATGAACGCGGCGAGCAGCAGCGCGACGCCGGTGAACCCGAACAGCGTGGGGAGCGCGCCGTGCGCCACGGCTCCGCCCGTCCAGGCCTAACGCCCCAGGAGGCGCAGCGCCGTCGCGACCAGGTGACCCGGCGTGAGCCCGAACTCCTCGTAGATGCGCTGGTACGGCGCCGAGGCTCCGAAGCGCTCGATCCCCACGACCGCTCCGTCGTCGCCCACAAAGCGTTGCCACGACATGGGATGCCCCGCCTCGATCGCGATCCGCTTCACGCCCGCGGGAAGAACCTCACGGCGGTACGCGTCGTCCTGCCCCAGGAAGAGTTCATGGCTCGGCATGCTGACGACGCGCGCGCGGATGCCGTGCTCGCTCGTGAGGCGCCCCTGTGCCTCGAGGGCAATGGCGACCTCGGACCCGGATGCCATGATGGCGATTTCCGGCGGCCCGCCCGGGCTCTCCGCGAGGACGTACGCCCCGCGCGCCAACCCCGCGGCCTCACCCCGGCCGGTGCGATCGATGAACGGGACCTTCTGCCGGGTGAGCACGAGGGCCACCGGGCCCCCCTCGTGGCGCAGAGCCGCGCGCCACGCCTCGGCCGTCTCCGAGGCGTCGGCCGGGCGCAGCACGACGAGGTTCGGAATCGCCCGCAGCGCCGAGAGATGCTCGACAGGTTGATGCGTCGGGCCATCCTCGCCCAGCCCGATCGAGTCGTGTGTGAAGACGTAGATCACGCGCGATCCCATGAGCGCGGCCAGCCGGATGGCCGGGCGCATGTAATCCGAGAAGATCAGGAAGGTGCCGCCATAGGGGATCACCCCACCGTGGAGCGCGATGCCGTTCATCATGCCACCCATGGCGTGTTCGCGGACGCCGAAATGGACGTTACGGCCCCGATAGTCAGCGGCGCTGAAGGTGGGCGACCCCTTGATGGTCGTGTTGTTCGAGCCGCTCAGGTCCGCGGAGCCGCCGAAGAGTTCCGGGATCTTCGCCGCGAGCGCGTTCAGCACGGCGCCGGAGGCCGCGCGCGTGGCAACGTGGCCGTTTTCGGCGGTGAAGGACGGGATCGCACTCTGCCATCCGCCCGGAAGGTCGCCCTGCAGGCGGCGCCCGAGCTCCCTGGCTTCGGCGGGGAAGGCCTTCGTGTAGGCGATGAGCCGGTGTCGCCACGCGTCGTGCGCCTCCACGCCGCCGGTCATCGACCGGCGCCAGTGCGCGACCGCCTCGTCAGGCACGTGGAAGGGCTCCGTGGCCGTCCAGCCCAGGTTCTTCTTGGCGAGCTCGACCTCGTCGCTGCCGAGCGGTTCCCCGTGGGCCTTCGCCGTGTCCTGCCTGTTCGGCGACCCGTAGCCGATGTGGGTCCGCACGATGATGAGGGAGGGGCGCGAGGTGTCCTCACGCGCGGCCGCGATGGCGGCGTCGATCGCGTCGAGGTCGTTCCCGTCGGTCACGCGCTGCACGTGCCAGCCGTATGCCTCGAATCGCGCGGCCACGTCGTCGCTGTACGTGAGATCGGTGGAGCCGTCGATCGTGATGCGGTTGTCGTCGTAAAAGCCGATCAGCTTCCCCAGACGGAAATGCCCCGCGAAGCTCGCCGCCTCGTGGGAGATCCCCTCCATGAGATCGCCGTCACTGCAGATGAACCAGGTATGGTGATCGACGATGGCATGCCCCTCGTGGTTGAAGATCGCGGCGAGATGTGCTTCGGCGGCCGCCATACCCACGGCGTTGGCGAAGCCCTGGCCTAACGGGCCGGTGGTCGTCTCCACGCCAGGGGTCATGAACGATTCCGGATGGCCGGGAGTGCGACTGTCCCACTGCCGGAAGTTCCGGATGTCGTCGAGCGTGAGATCGTAGCCGGATAGGTGCAGCGACGCGTACAGCAGCATCGAGGCGTGACCGTTCGACAGCACGAAGCGGTCACGATCGGGCCAGGCGGGGTCGAGCGGATTGTGCTTCAGATGCCGCGTGAACAGGAGATAGGCGAGCGGTGCGAGCGCCATCGGCGCGCCCGGGTGCCCGCTCTCGGCTCGCTGCACGGCGTCCATGGCCAGCGTGCGAACCGTGTTGATGCACAACTCGTCGAGGGACGTGGCCACCGCGGACAAGGCAGGAGGGGGAAGAGGTGAGGGATCTGGAGGACCACGGTCCCCGGGAGCGCCGGAAATTTACTCGACAATGGGATCGCGCGCTTCCGCCGAGGCGCGTCGAGTGCTGCTACCATATGATTGGAGCGGCCCCGGAAACGGTCGGGCCTGCACGTCCGGGCTCGGCAACCGGCTGCGTGTCCGGGGGTAGGGTATCGCTGACCGACGGTCGACTCACACCTGGAGGCCCAGTGCGAAGTTTCGCGATCCTGGGGCTGCTGGCGTTCACGGCCTGCGCCGCGCGCGGGCAGGCCAACCCGCAGACCCCGACCCCGTCCAGCGTTCCGTCCATCGTCGCGAGCGGCGAGAGCCAGCGGAGTGTGGCGCCGGACCAGGTCACCATCATCCTGGGCGTGCTGACGCGCAGCAGGACACCGCTCGCCGCCGCCGGCGAGAACGCCGAGCGCATGAATCGCGTGCTGGCCGCGCTGCGACAGCTCGGCCTCACCGACCAGGAGGTCACCACCTCGCACTACTCGGTGCACTCGGAGATCTGGCGAAACGAAAACGATACGGTCCACGTGGCCACGAACTCGGTCCGAGTTCAGACGAAGAAGCTGGACCTGCTGGCGCGTGTGATCGAGTCCGCGCTGTCGGCGGGGGCGACGAATGTGAGCTCGCTGGAGTTCGGGCTCGAGAATCGATCCGGTCCCACACGCGAAGCCCTGGCCGACGCCGTGCGTGAGGCCCGCCTCCAGGCCGAGGCGATGGCCGCGGCGGCCGGCGGCCGGCTCGGAGCCCTCGAGGAGTTGACCACGCAGCCGACGGGCTACCAGCCGTTCATGGCCCGGGACATGGCAGTCGCCTCGATGCAGCAGGGCGCCGCTCCGCCGATCACGCCCGGTGAAGTCATCCTGACAGCGATCGTCACCGGTCGGTGGCGCTTCATCCCCGAGCGCTAGGGCTCCAGCAACGCCGCCAACGTCACCAGGTGTCGGTTCGGACGTGCCTGGCGCGTTCCGGCTTGAACGCACGAAACGGCCGAGTTTGTTTTCTCCAATCCTCACGTTTCTTCGTTGCCGCATCGAAGTCACGAACCATGACCGCAACCGGATCAGCGATGACCAACCTCCAGGCGCGGTGCCGAGCGCTGGCCCCTGCCGCCACGGCGCTCGCGCTCGTGCTGCACCCCACGGCGGCCCGCGCGCAGAACGGATCGACGAGCTTCGAATCCACCATCCGGCAGTTCAGCGCGACCTCCATCGAGGGGTACCTGCAGCCGATGGCCGACGTGCTCGTGGCCAACCTCGGCCTCGGCTACTTCAGTGCCTCGCCGGTTCCGGGGCGCTTCTCCGTCGCGTTCGAGGCGCTCGTCATGAGCGCCCTGATCGACGATGAGCTCAAGCGGTACACCGCGACGCTGCCCGCCGGGTTCAGCCCGGCAGAGGCCCAGATGCCGACGATCTTCGGCGGCCAGGCCCCCACGGTCACGCATGCGTCGAACCCGGCGCTCACCTGGCGTGGGTCCGATGGCCTGCTCGACGACAGCGACTACTTTCCGACCGCCGTACCGCAGCTGCGCCTGGGTGGTCTCTTCGGCACCGAAGTGGCCGTGCGCTGGTTCTCGTCCACGGTGGCGGCGCTGAATCTGGATGAAGAGGACTTCCCGGAGCTCGAGCTCCTGGGCGTCGGGCTCCGCCACAGCCTCAATCGCTACTTCGCGCTGCCGTTCGATCTCGCTGTCAGCGGATCGCTCAACACGCTCACCTTCGGCGACATCGTCGACCTGCGCAGCAACTCGGTCGGCGTGCAGGTCGGGAAGAGCTTCGGCATCCTCGGCCTGTTCGGCGGCCTGTCGTCCGACGGCGGGACGATGAAGCTGTCGTATACGTCCACGGATCCGCAGCTTCCGGGTTCGGTCAACGTCGATCTCGACGTCGACCGCACGATCCGATTGAGCGGTGGCGCCGGACTGCGGATCGGATTCATGCATCTGATCGGTGAAGCCAGCATCGGCGACGTCACGTCCTTTGCCGGCGGGCTGCGCTTCGGCTTCTGAGTCCGACGACCTTCCAGGAATCCCATCCGCGCGAAGGCCGGCCGGCCTTCAGGAGATCCCCGATGCACACCCGAGTGAGATCCCTCGTGCTGGTGGCCGCGATGGCCGCCGCGGCCATGGGGGCGCAGTGTTTCTCGATCACCGATCCGTTCGTGGTTTCCGTGAACATCCAGGACGTCACCGGCACCTATGCCATCACCCCCGGCACGGTCAACTTCGATCCGAGCTGCCGGACCGAGAATCCCGCCGACTACCTGGATGCGAACTACGATCTGCTCTCGGGCGGCCGGCTCGTCGACATCACGGTGCAGACGATCGGGCAGTTCGGTGGAACCGTGAACAACGGCGCGGTGACGATCAACGACACGCCGCTCGTGACTTACGGTGGGAGCTGGAACGCGTTCAATACGGAGCAGTCGCTCCTGTCGAACAGCTCGCTCCTGAACAGCAATGCGGCCGGGGTGACGGAGTTGCTCGATGCCGTCCAGAACCAGCAGCCGATCACGATCTGCCACCAGGGCTCGTTCTCCCAGGCGGCGCCGGCCGGGCTGTCCGTGGTGGTGAAGGTGTTCGCGCAGATGAACGCGACACCGTGACGGAGAGCGCTCGCAGCTGGGAGCTGCGAGCCTACACTCCGCTGGCCAGGTACTTCCTGATCGCTCCCACGGTCCGGTCGATCTCCGCCATCGTGTTGTACAGGTGCGGCGCGAAGCGGAGGCCAGGGCGGTCCTGGCCCGCGCGAATGGTGGCGACGATTTTCTCCCGCTCCGCGAGCGCGGCGCCCAGCCGCCGCGGGTCGAGATTCCCGGGGCGCAGCACGACGATCGCCCCTGAGCGGTCGGGCGCCGGGTCGGTGTAGACGGTCACGCCGTCGAGCTTCTTCACGCCCTCCATGAGCGCCGCGGCCAGCTCGCGGCCCCGGCGCTCGATCACCGTCCGTCCGATCGACTCGCGGAAGCGCACCGCCTCCGCCAGCACGGCGAGACGCGCGTCGTCGCGCTGCCCCATCCCCTCGAGCTTCTGCGAGATGCCCACGGCACCCGCGTACACACCGATGACGCTGGGCCAGATGCGGTCGTGCACGTCCCGGTTCACGAAGAGCACGCCCGTTTCCTTGGGTCCGCAGGGCCATTTGTGCGCGGAGCCGGAGTAGAAGTCCGGGCGGATCTGTCCGAGGTTCACGTCGAGCGCGCCGAACGTCTGCGCCCCGTCGAGCAGCGTGAGCACGCCGCGCTCGCGTGCCATGCGACACATCTCCGCGGCGGGAAAGAGATCGCCCGAGTTGCTCGTGAGGTGGGTGAAAGCGATGAGCCGCGTGCGCGGCGTGATCGCCTTCGCGAAGAGGTCCACGTAGTACTCGGCGCCGGGGTGCGGCACCACGTGTTGCAGCGTGGAGACCGTGTAGCCGAAGCGCTTCGACTTCTCGCGCCACGCGGTGAGGTTCGTCGGGTGATTGTCGGAGAAGACGATGACTTCGTCGTCGGGGCCGAGCTGCAGGCCATTCGACACGAAGTTGTTCGCCTCGCTCGTGTTCCTCGTGAGGACGATCTCATCGGGCGTGACGCCGAGTGAGGCGGCGATGAGCTTGCGCGCCTCTTCGCGGCCACGCCGCATGAGGCCCGAGCGGTAACCGGGCGACGGGTCGGCCTCGTACAGACGCGTCTCCCGATCGAGCGTCTCGATGACGGGGAGCGGGGCGGGACAGAGGTTTGCCGCGTTCATGAAGGCGACGTCGGGCGGCAGGACGAAGCGCGCGCGCACGTCACGCCAGAACCGTTCGTCCGGGCTCTGCGGCGTGGGTGGCAGCGGTGCATTCGTGAGGCCCCACTCGGCCATGGCCTGCGCGGTGCGCGGCAGCAGCGCCGCGGACGTGGAAAGGGTGAGCAGTTTCGCGAACCGCCGCCGAGAGAGCTGGGTCATCGAGCCTCCTGAAGGTGACCCTAACGTACGGCAGAGCTGCGGAACGCGCGAGACACCGGCGCGCGGGCCTTCCGGATACACAGTCCTGACCCGACCGATCCCTGGTCGATGCAGAGCGATCTCGGGCCGGTGACCATCGCGGGCGAACCTGTTCGCTCTCCGTACGCCGGACATCCTGAACCAGAGGAGCGATCATGCACCGCATTCGTCGGACCGTCACCATCGCGCTGCTTGTGGGCGCGTCGACCGCCTGCCAGGACGACCTCACGCGTCCTCACCCGATCTTGTCCAGCCGCCCGCTCCTGTCCTCCAGCGACAACCAGTTCGCGAACTTCACACCCCTGGCCAGCTCGGCATCGTGCGTCACTCCGCCGGCAGCAATCGGCGGCTTCAGCAGCTATCAGCCGTTCGTGCTTCCCGCGGGGTACACGCAGACCATCGTCGCCGATCAGGTCACCGATTTCACACCCATTGCGGGGAGTGGCGGGGACCTGCCGGACATGAACACACTGAATGAATCGGGGCCGCAGGCGGGTCGTTATCTCTTCCGGACCCACGAGACCGGATCCAACGGCGCGGTCACCGTCCTCGATCGCTTGACGGGCGTGGTCTCCCTGGTGGATCAGGCGCAGCACTACGAAGCACTCGACGGCATTGTCTGGACGCCCTGGAACACCCTGCTGTTCGCCGAGGAGCGCATCATCGCGAGCTTCAAGGACCCGCGCGTGCCGAATGCCGTCGGAGGCCTGGTGTACGAGTGGGATCCGGTCACGCGGACCACACGTCCGCTTCCGGCGGTGGGGGCCAGGTCCCATGAGGGGCTTCGCTTCGATGCGCAGGGGAATCTGTACGGCATCTCCGAAACGAACCCCAGCTCCACGCTCTCAGGCGCCATCTACAAGTTCGTGCCGGATCGACGTGGTGATCTCACCTCGGGCCAGCTCTACGCGCTCAAGGTCCTCGACGGCGTGGCGCGCACGGGCGATGCGGTCTGGGTTCCGCTGGACCGCAACGCCGTGCAGATCAACTCCGATCTCGCGGCGGTTCAGGCCGGCGCGACCGGGTGGGGGCGCCCGGAAGACATCGAGATCAACACCGCCTCCGGGAACGTGGCCGGCGGCGCACAGGTCATGTTCATCGCGAGCACGACGGAGGAACTGGTACTAAGGATCGAGCTCCACGGAGACCGGGCCTACGTCAGCAACTTCGTGCAGCAAGGCGTGAACGTCTCAGGGCTCGACAACCCGGACAACCTCGCCATCGACAACCAGGGCACGCTGTACATCCTCGAGGACAACGGTCCGGGCGACATCTGGGCGGTGCGCCATTCCGGGCGGCCGGAGCGTGTCGCGAGCGAGGTGGTTCGCTTCGCGAGCCTGTCGGACTGTTCGGGTGAACCGACGGGGCTCTACTTCGATCGCAACGGCCAGTCGGCGTGGGTCCACGTGCAGCACGCCGGCGGAGCGTTGAGCAACGATCTTCTCGTGGAGATCCGCAAGCCCTGACCGGACGCCGGTGGTGAAGGTGGGGGTCCCCACCTTCACCACCGGCGTTCCGCGATCCCCCGGGCGACGACGCTGGCCATCGCCATGATCGTCTCCTGCGGGTTCACGCCAAGCGAGGTCGGCAGCAGCGAGCCGTCACAGACGTACAAACCGCGAACGCCGTGTCGCTCGCCAGTGGGCGTCGTTCCGGAAGTCGCCGGGTGCACGCCCAGGCGGCAGGTGCCGTTGACGTGTGCCGAGAAGAGCGAGACACGATTCGGGCCATAGTCCGCGTGGCGCAGCGCCGCCAGCCCGGACTCATCACGAACGCGGATGGGGCGCGCGTGCACCGAGACGGCCTCGAGCGCGCCCGCCGCCAGATGCAGCCGGGCACAGGCCTCGACGCCCGCGGCGAGATTCGCGCGGTCGGCCGACGTCATCTGATACCGGATCCGTGTCCGGCCTCCGCGGTCGAGCCAGACCGACCCCTGCGATCCCGACTCGCCCGAGCCGTCGCGCACCAGCACGATCAGCGCCGCGGTGCGGCGCATCACGAGCATGTCCTGCCGGTGGCCCGCGCCGAACCCGCTCAGCGCCGCTGCTCCCAGCGCTGGCTGCAGGGCGGGGCATTCAATCCAGAAACCGAAGCCGTTGGTGTCGCGCCGGAGGAACTCGTCGCACATCATCGACTGCGGCACCCCGGCAAAGGGGTACATCTCGCGGTCGTACACGCCCATCACACCCGACGTCGGCTGCAGGCGCAGATACCGCCCGACGCCACCGCCCCCGAGCCCCGAGCGCTCGAGAATCACCGGCGTGCCGACGGCTCCGGCCGCCAGGACCACGATCGGTGCGTCGATGGTGAGCCGGCCGCACTGCTCCCCGCTCACCGGGTCGCGCACCTCCGCGTGCACGCGTTTGCGGGCCAGCGAAGGCCCGCCTCCGGCGCGGCCAACCGCGCGTTCCAGCACCTCGACGCGCGCGACCCGCGCGCCCGCGAAGAGCCGCGCCCCCGCGGCGAAGGCACGCGGCAGATAGGTCAGCAGCGCGCTCTGCTTGGCGTCGTAGCGGCACCCTAACGAACACGTGCCCGCCCGGACGCAGCCGGCCGCGTTGATGCGCGTGGGCGACGCCCGCCACCCCAGTGCACGCGCACCGTCCAGGATGACGCGGTTCGACGGCGCGTGCGCGTCGGCGGGGACCTCGCGGGCGTGCACCTCCGCCTCGATCAGATCGAAAACCGGCGCCATCTCGCGCGCCGACATCCCCTCGACCCCGAACGCGGGACCCCAACTGTCGAGCACCTCGTCCGGCGCCCGGAGCATGAGCATCCAGTTCACCGTGGAGCCGCCTCCCACGGCGCCACCCTGCAACAGCAGGATCGAGCCATCCACCGTGGCGCGCAGCGCCTGATCGGCGAAGAGCCGTGGCATGAGCGCGCCCTCATCCTCCGTGAAATCCGGGGCGTGGAGATACTCCCCCTCCTCCAGGATCACGACCTCGTGCCCGGCTTCGGCGAGTCGCGCCGCCGCCACCGCGCCCCCGGCCCCGCTACCTACGACCACGACTTCGGTGGTGAGAGACCGGTCGCCACGGATCGCGCCGGCCGTGGTCACCGTGGCGGGAACTGGCTGCCGTGGCGGATGCGCTCCGGGCACCATCGTGGCGGGGGCCGGCACACGGGCGACGGGCTCGGAGTCGAGAGTCTCCTGGCCCCGGAGCGCGCCTTCCCACGGGAATGCCGGCAGGCGTGCATGCAGTGGCGGCGGCACGCCGAGCTCGGCGCGCGCTTCCGGCGTTGCGTACCACGTCGAGAGCACGAAACGCCTGAGAGCCTGGTGCACCGACCGCGCCACGGGGATGGCGGAATCGGCCCAGGCGGCAAAGGCGCGCTCACGATCCTCCGCCTCGAGCGAGGGGAAGGGAGAGGCCCGACCCGTGATCAGGAGGCCGAGGAATCGGCTTCCGAGCGCGTCGAGGGCGCGTAGCAGCTCGGCGGCGATGTCCGGCGGTGCCGCATGGAGCCTTGTCTCGACGAGGACGAGAAGGCTGTCGGTCGCGCCCTGCGGCCCGGTCAGGTGGGGGAGCACGGTGCGCACCAGCGCATCGAGCGTCCGCCGTCGCCGGGGCGTGAGTGTACCGGCGATCTCCTCGGGGGCTTGTTCGGCGGCCAGAGGTTGGGCGGTCACCCCTTGGAGATAACGCGTGGCCGAATCGGGGGCTACCTCGTCACCCTCACGCTCCCCCGTCCCCGCTGGTCTGTCCGCGCAGCCTCCGGATTACCTGCCGGCCGGGTGACGTGAAGCCTTGACCGCGGTCTGCAATTGGCCGAGCCTTTCTCACCCCCTGCCGGACTCGAATCTGCCTCCAGGCTCACAGCAAGGCCCGGGAGACCGGGGCAATTCCACGAAACGAGGGAACCGTGGCGGCGGTCGCGGCCGCACTGTCCGCAGCGTCAGCAGTCTCGACGACGCCGAGACGCTGCGCATGCTCACGCGCAATCTCGGTGAGGGGATCTACATCACGGATCGGGACGGGCACATCCTGGACTGCAATCCCGCGTTTCTCGAGATCTTCGGTGTGGCGTCGCTGAAGGAGCTGGAGCAGTTTCACGCCCCCGATCTCCTCGCCGATCCCGCGCGGCGCCAGCACGAGATGGAGATCCTCGAGCGCGACGGCGCCGTGCGCGATTTCGAGCTCGAGATCGTCCGCCCCGACGGGCTGCGGCGGACAGTGCTGGACACGACGTATCAGGTCCAGGATCCCGAGACGGGGGAGATGTTCAACCACGGCGTGCTGATCGACATCACGCGGCGGAAGGAGCTCGAGGACCAGTTGCGGGAGCAGATCATCCGCGACGCGTTGACGGGGTGCTACAATCGCCGGTTTCTGCTCGACCTGGAGCAGGATCTCAAGGTGAGCGGAGAGACGCGCTGGGGTGCGATCTTCATCGACATCGATCACTTCAAGCTGTACAACGACCGGCACGGGCACAGCAGCGGCGACCAGGTGCTGCGGCGCATGGCCCGCTTCCTGATGCGCGAGGTACGCTCGGAGGAACCCGTGATCCGCATGGGCGGGGACGAGTTCCTCATCGTGCTGGTGGGTGAGAATGCCGTACGCACCGAGGCGGTGGCGTCGCGGTTGCACCACGCGGCCGCGCGCAGCGCGCCGGTGGCTTTCTCCCTCGGATGGGCGATGCGGGAGGGCGCGGAGACGTTCGAGCAGACCGTGGAGCGGGCGGACAAGAATCTGATCGGGGTGCGGGTGCTCGCGCGCTCCGGCGACTGGGCCTCGCTGCCCGACGAGATGGAACGCCGCCACCGGCGTTAGGCAGCGCCGGCTGCCGCACGCCCATGGAATCGCCCTGGTCGCTGATCCGGTCGCCCTGGCGCGGGCTCCTGGTCGCCGCCGCGCTGATCCTGTCCGGCACGGCCATCCTGCACGCGTCGGGCTATCCGCTCCTCACGGAGGCGCTGCGGGAAGCGGGACTCGCGCGCGTGTGGGTGGGAGCGGTGCAGGGGCTCTGGGTGATGTTCGCCGTGCACCTCGTCCTCATCGCGGGCTATCTGCTCGCCGGGGCCCTGCGCCCGGCGATCGTGGAGGACCGGG
>DATIGO010000170.1:0-4136 GCA_035454665.1 Gemmatimonadaceae bacterium
GTGCTCGCGTCGCGGACGCGAGCACGCGGCTCGTGCCACCCACCGGGGCGTGCCCGGACCTCACTTGCTTCTTGCACCCATGATCCGCCAGCTCTACACAGCCAGGCAGCGCCGCGCCTTCCGCCGGCGCCTCGGGCTCCCGCCGCGTTCGCGGCGCCACCGGAGCAAACGCCACCTCGCGCGCGACGTCCTCCAGGGGGCCGCCGCCGGCGCCGTGGCCACCTGGCTCATGGGACGCGTCACCACCTTCCTCTACGATCGCGAGAACTGGGAGGCCCGCGAGCGCGAAGACCGGGCGCGCGACGGCCGCACCTCCTACGAGATGGCCGCGATGAAGGTCGCGCGCACCTTCGGCCGCTCTCTCGACGCGCGCGAGCAGGCCGCACTCGGCAATGCGCTGCACTGGACGCTCGGGATCGGCGCCGGCGCGATGTATGGTGCGCTCGGTCACGAGGGCCGCGACCTGTCGCTCCGCAGAGGCCTGAAGTTCGGGACCGGCTTCTGGCTCTTCATGGACGAGACGGTCACGCCGGCGCTCGGCCTCACACCGGGCCCGCGTGCATTTCCGTGGCAGGCTCATGCCCGCGGGCTCGTGGGCCACGCGGCGTACGGCATCGCCGTCGAGGCTGCATTCCGCGCGTTGCGCCGCCTCGGCCGCCGCGCCTGACGAGTCGCCGCGGGACATCCGCGCCGCGCGCGCCGGAACCGCGCGTGTACGCGTGAGTACGACTGGACAACGCGCCTGCGTGGCGTGCGTCTGTCTCAGGAGGCGAGCACGACCTCTCCCCCCCGATCCGCGGCACGCCGGCTCCTCGCGCCGGCGCGGCTGCCGATCGTCGCCGTCGTGCCGTTGCTGCTGGTCCTGCTCGCGACCTCGCGGGCAGCGGCACAGCCCGGCACGGCGGGCGACGACCGGCCGCTGGTGACCGATGTGTCGCTGCGCGGCGTGGAAAGCGTCGACGTGACCGAGCTGCGCGACGGGCTCGCCACGAAAGCCACCTCGTGCAAGACCCTGATCTACCTCCCGCTCTGCTGGGTGAGCCGGGGCGCGACCTTCACGACGCGGCGCTACCTGGACCCGATCGAGTTCCGCCGCGACATCCTGCGCATCCGCCTCTTCTACTGGCAGCGTGGCTGGCGCGATGCCATGGTCCGGGCGAGGACGGAGCGTACCTCCGACGGCGTGCGCGCGATCTTCGAGATCGACGAAAACGAGCCGACGCGCATCACCGCGCTCCGCGTCCAGCAGACGGACAGCGTCCTCCCGGAGGCCGCGATCCAGCGTGCCCTCCGCCTTCGCGAGGGCGATCCGCTCGACCTGATCGCGATGGATTCGACCATCCTGCTCCTCCGCGACGAGCTCTGGGAACGCGGTCATGCCGCCGCGGACATCGTGCTGGACACCTCGCAGGTATCCGACTCGCTCAACGGCGGGCCCGTCGGGCTCATGCTCGCCCCCGGGCCACTGATCCGCGTCGCCGCGATCCAGGTCGCGGGCAATCAGAAGGTCGCCGACGAAACGATCCAGCGTCTCCTGACCTTCCGCCGCGGCGACCTCTTTCGCCGCAGCGACATCCTCGACAGCCAGCGCAATCTGTACCTGTCGGGCCTCTTCACCGAGCTCGAGGTCGAAGCCCCGCCGGCGGGCGACAACCAGCGCATCGTGCATCTGCGGGTGGTCGAGGCCGACCACAATCAGCTGGAGTTCGGCGGAGGCCTGACGACCGCGGACTTCGTGCAGCTCGAGGCCGCGTTCACGCGCTACAACTTCCTCGGCAGCGCGCGGCAGCTCTCGATCCGCGGCACGCTGAGCAACCTCTTCGCCAGCACGCTCAACGGCCAGGGCATCTTCTACGACGTGACCGAGGGTGCGCCGGCTGCCGAGCGGGACGCGTTCCTGCGCCCGACCTGGTCCGCCAACATCGACGTCCG
This sequence comes from Gemmatimonadaceae bacterium, assembly GCA_035454665.1. GTDB lineage: Bacteria > Gemmatimonadota > Gemmatimonadetes > Gemmatimonadales > Gemmatimonadaceae > DATIGO01. The sequence goes on from DATIGO010000170.1 coordinate 1,933, forward strand.
GCAGCCCTGGCTCTTCTCGCCGCGCAACCAGCTCAGCGCCTCGGTCTTCACGCACCGGCACGCGGTGCCGGGCATCGTGATCGATCGGGGCGTCGGGGCCGCCACGGCCCTCACGCGCTCGTACGGCCCGCGTACGAACAGCACGCTGGGGTACACATACGAGGTCGCGCGCGTGGACGCGTCGGACGTGTACTTCTGCGTGAGCTTCGGCGTCTGTCTCACGTCCACGATCCAGGTGCTCTCGGAGCCCAATGTGCTTTCGCCGCTCGCCTGGGTCACCCAGTTCGACGAATCCAACGATCCCTTCACACCCGACCGCGGGTGGCGCGCGCGCATCGACCTGGAGCATGCCTCCGCCCTCACACTGTCCGACTTCCGGTACAACCGCATGGAGCTCCTCGGGAGCGCCTATCGCGGGATCTCCCGGCGCGCGGTGCTCGCGGGGCGGATCCGCCTGGGGTGGGTCGGACCCCTGGCGAGCACGAACGAGGCGCTCGACGTCGCCATACCGGCCGACGAGCGCGTCGTCCACCCGCGCAAGCGCTTCTACGCCGGCGGATCGCTCTCGGTACGCGGCTTCGGCGAGCAGCAGCTCGGCCCCCGCGTGCTCGTCGTGTCGCCCACGGTCCTCACGAATCCGCGGCTCCTGGATCCCTGCACCGAAGCCGAGCTCCGCGACCGCACCTGCAATCCCAATCGCCCCGGCGTGCCCGCCAGCGCATTCGAGCCGCAACCGTTAGGCGGCACCGCGGTGGCCGAAGCCAGTATCGAGTACCGGTTCCCGCTGGTCCCGGCCTTCGGGATCGACGGGGCGGTCTTCCTCGACGGCGCCTTGATCGGCACGAACCAGCTCTCGGATCTCCTCGGCGCCACGGGCTCGGTCACCCCGGGCTTCGGCGTGCGCCTGGGCACCCCCGTGGGCCCCGTCCGCCTCGACCTCGGCGTGCGACCCACGCTGGTCGAGCGCCTCCCGGTCATCACGCAAGTCACCAATCCCGACGGCAGCCTCGAGCTCGTCTCCCTCGCGACGCTGCGAAGCTACGATCCGCTCGACGCCACCGGCGGCTTTCTGCGGCAGGTGCTGAGCCGCCTGCGCCTGCACCTGGCCATCGGCCCCCCGTTCTGATGTGGAGACGGACGAAACCATGAGACGCGTCGTACGCGTGCTGCTGGGTGTCATCGCCGTGGCGCTGCTCGTCGCCTTTGCGGCGCTAGTGGTCTTCACCGGCTCCCCGCTCGGACGCGAACGCGTCCGCCAGATCGGGCTCGACGCCGTGCGCAGCGTGCTGAAGGGCGAGATCGACGTCGAGCGCCTCGAGGGCAACCTGCTGGACCGCTTTTCCCTGGTCAACGTGAGCATCGCGGACGAGCAGGGCCGCCCCTTCCTGGCCGCCGAGCGCATGAACGTGCGGCTCGCGATCGCTCCACTCTTCTCGAAACGCATCGTCATCACGCAGCTCGAGCTCTTCGGCCCGGTCATCACGATGGCCAGGCGCGCCGACGGCACCTGGAACTTCTCGCACATCTTCCCCACAGCCGACACGGCGCGGGCCGATACCACGCTCGGCTTCGGGTCCTGGGTCGAGCTGCGCGAGGTACGCGTCGAGAACGGCACGCTCGTCGTGCACCAGCCGTTTCCCACCGACGAGTCGATGAGCCGGGCCGCGCGCGACAGCGCCATTGCCGCGGCGCTGGCCGGTGAGACGCGAGTCCGCGTGGAGCGCACGCCATCGGGGCTGCGGCAGACCATGGACTTCCGCGAGATCAACGCGAGGATCCCGCGCCTGGTCGTGGCGCACCCCGACAGCGAGGCCATCGCGTTGCGCGTGGCCCGGCTCAGCATGCGGGCCACACCGTTCCGGGCGCCCGACCTGGCGGTACACGACCTCCGGGGCGACGTGCGGATCGGCGAGGACACGATCGCGCTGCGCGACGTGGCACTGCGGCTGCCGGACTCGCGGCTCGCAGGAACGATCACATACCACGTCTCGGCGGGTGACGTGGACGTCGACGTCGAGGGCGACACCATCGCCTTCGCGGATCTGCGCGCCCTGTATCCGCCGCTCCCGGAGCGGGGCGGCGGGCGGCTGCATCTGCGGGCCGCGGTCCGCTCCACCGGCACGAACGAGGTGAACGTCACGAATCTGCGCCTCGGCGTCGACGACGCTCGCATAGAGGGAAGGCTGGGCGTGACGGGTGACGCC
>DATIGO010000171.1:0-3283 GCA_035454665.1 Gemmatimonadaceae bacterium
TTACTCGGGATGACAGGGGCTGGCCGGATGACTGGGGCTGGCTGGCTGACAGTGGCTGGCTGGACGTTTCCCGGGCGCGCTCATAACATCCCGGCCGAGCGCAACTTCCGGCGCCGCTTTCCCGTCATCCCTTATCGTGACCACTCCTCCGCTCGAGGCCCAGGCCCTCGCGGGCGCTCTGCAGGGGCAGTACGAGATTCTCCGCGAGGTCGGTCGCGGCGGGATGGGGATCGTGTATCTGGCCCGCGACCTCAAGCTCGATCGCTCCATCGCGATCAAGACCCTCCCGGCCCAGCTCGCGTCGGACGAGGTGATTCGCGCGCGGTTTCTCCGCGAAGCGCGGACGGCGGCAGGGCTCTCGCATCCGAACATCGTTCCCGTGCACCGGGCCGACGAGATCGACGGGCACGTCTTCTTCGTGATGGGTTACGTGGACGGCGCGCCGCTCTCGCAGCTCGTGCGCGAAGGGGGGCCGCTCTCGCCTCGCACCGCTATCGCGATCCTGCACGACGTGGCCCAGGCGCTGGGCTATGCCCACGCCACCGGCGTCGTCCATCGCGATATCAAGGCGGAGAACATCCTCATCGAGCGGGACACGGGGCGCGCCCTGGTCACCGACTTCGGCATCGCGCGGCTGGCCGAAGCGGCGCCCCTCACGGCCACCGGCACCGTCCTCGGCACGGTGCACTACATGAGCCCGGAACAGGTGGCCGGCGACGAGGTGGACCGGCGCAGCGACATCTATTCGTTAGGGATCGTGGCCTTCTACGCACTGAGCGGCCGCTTCCCCTTCGAGAGTCCCACGGCCTCCGCGGTGCTCGTCGCCCACGTCACGCGTCAGGCGCCGTCGCTCGCCTCGGTGGCGCCGACGGTGCCGCAGACCCTGGTCCGCCTGGTCGACCGGTGCCTCGCGAAGGACCCGGTCTCGCGCTTCCAGTCGTGCGTGGAGTTCATCGAGGAGCTCGAGCGCGTGGAATCGCGGCTTCCGACGGACGACGTCGCGGCGCCGCGGCCCGATGCGGGTCCCGGGTCGATCTCGAGTGCCGAGGCCGAGGAGGTGTGGCGCCGGGCCGCGGAGCTGCAGAACCTGACCGGCCCGATGCCTCCGATCCGCCATGCGGAGCAGCGGCCGCCGACGCCATCACGCAACGAAGCCGCCACCGCGGGCTATCAGCTGGGCCAGGTACGCGACGCGGCGCGCGAGGCCGGCATCGGCACGGAGTTCGTCGACCGCGCCCTCGTGGAGCGTGGCCTCGCCGCGGCCGATGGCGAGAGTGCCGGCGGCCCGGTGATACGCGACGGGATCATGCCACCGCACAACCCCTGGCTCGGCGGCCGCTCGACGATCGCGTTCGAGGCCATCATTCCCGGGGAGATGCCCGAGCGCGACTTCGATCTCCTGATCGACATCATCCGGCGCGCGCTCAACGATCCCGGCAACGTGAGCGGCGTGGGGCGCTCGCTCACCTGGACGTCCACGGAGCGCGCCCGGAAGGTGGCCGTCGCGGTGCTCGTGCGCGACGGCCGCACGACGATTCACGTAAGCGAGCGTCTCAAGGAGCTGGCCGGCGGTCTCTTCGGCGGGATCATGGGCGGCGGCGGCGGCGGTACGCTCGGCCCGCTGATCGGAGTATCGATCGAGGCCCTTGGCAACCCCTGGCTGATTCCGGTCTTCGCCTCGATGACGATTGGCGCCACATACGGGATCGCGCGCACGATCTTCCGGCGCATGTCCCGCTCGCGGCGCGCCGTACTCGAGGAGATGACGCAGCGCCTGTCCGAGCAGGTCCGCGAGTCCGTCGCGCGTCGGACGGTGGCGCCGCATCGTGGGGACCGGAAGCTTCTTCGTTAGGCCTGGTGGTCGGGCGGAGCAGCATTGCACGCCGATGCGGAGGGAACGGCACGCGGTGTGGGGTTCGTGGGGCCGGGCTTTCGATGGATGAACACGCATCCGTGCGGTCCGGAGGATCCGGGAAGGGGAACGTGGATCGGGCGGATGGGAGCGGATCGGGCGGGTCGCTCCGTGGGGCATTCGGCGCGTCGCTCGCGCGCCACGCGCACGCACACCCACACCGGCGGAACGAGCCGGAGTCACAGCGCTCTCTGAATGAGAAACAAACAAAACAAACAAGACAAGCAGGACGACAGGCAGCCCGGCGGCTGGTGCTGATCCGCGTTCCTTCGTCCGTCAGATCCGCCTGATCCGCGTCGCAAGCCCCCGATCTCCGGTCCCGCCGCGATGCGTGTTCATCCACAATCGCGCGGTCCCTCGACCGACTCGCTCCCCCCGACCCTCTGCGGTCGTCCTCCGCGGTTGCTGCGGTGTGCCCCGCCCCCGGGCGATCACGACGCGATGACGCGCAGCTCCGGCAGATCCCGGAACAGCTCCAGCGCCTGCGGATTCGCCAGCGCGTCGACGTTCTTCACCGGGCGGCCGTGGACCACGTCACGCACGGCGAGCTCCGTGATCTTGCCGCTGATCGTCCGCGGGATGTCGGCGACCTGTGTGATCACTCTGGGAACGTGATGCGGGCTGGCGTATTCGCGGATCTGCCGGCGGATGCGGTCGCGCAGGGCGTCGTCGAGCGCGAGCCCGTCCCGCAGGCGCACGAAGAGCACTATCCGCACGTCGCCGCCGCCGATGTCCTGGCCGATCACGAGACTCTCGACGATCTCGGAGAGCTGCTCCACCTGCCGGTAGATCTCCGCCGTCCCGATCCGCACGCCGCCGGGGTTGAGCGTGGCGTCGCTGCGCCCGGTGATGATCATGCCGCCGTGTGACGTGAGCTCGGCCCAGTCGCCGTGCCGCCAGACACCGGGGAAGTGCTCGAAGTACGCGCCGCGGTACTTGGCGCCGTCGGGATCGTTCCAGAAGGCGACCGGCATGCTCACGAACGGCTTCGTGCACACGAGCTCTCCCGGCTGCCCGAGCACCGCATTCCCCGACTCGTCGTACACGTCCACCGCCATGCCGAGTGCGCGCACCTGGATCTCGCCACGCCAGACCGGACCGGCGGGGTTGCCGCCCGCGAAGCACGAGATGATGTCGGTGCCGCCGCTGATGCTGCTGAGACACAGATCGCGCTTGATCCGGCCGTACACGTAGTCGAACCCCGATGGCACGAGCGGGCTCCCCGTGGAGAGGATCGTGCGCAACGCGCTGAGGTCGTGCGTGCGCGCGGGCGCGAGTTCCCCCTTCTCGGCCATCGCGAGGTACTTGGCGCTCGTCCCGAAGATCGTGATCCCCTCGGCCTGGGCCATGTCCCACAGGATCGCGGGACGC
>DATIGO010000172.1:0-2189 GCA_035454665.1 Gemmatimonadaceae bacterium
GCCGGCCGCGCCCGATCTCGCGGTCGAGGAACTGCAGCACTCGCTCGCGCGCCGACGGAGGGCGCAGCACGGTGGTGATCGGCTTGCGGCCGGGGGGCGCTCGTCGAGCACGCTCACGTCGAGATCGCCGTACAGCGTGAGCGCGAGCGATCGCGGAATGGGTGTGGCGCTCATCAGCAGAACGTCCGGCGACTCGCCCTTGGTCATGAGCGCCTGCCGCTGTTCCACGCCGAAGCGGTGCTGCTCGTCGACCACCACGAGCCCCAGCCGGCGGAAGCGGGTGCGCTCCTGGATCAGGGCGTGTGTCCCGATCACGAGCACCGGCCCCCCCAAATCCAACCGCGCATCCGCGGCGCGCCGTTCGGCCTCCGGGAGGCTGCCGATGATGAGCACGGGCTCGATGCCGAGCGGAGCGAGCAGCCGGCCGATGGACCGCGCGTGCTGCTCCGCCAGAAGCTCCGTGGGCGCCATGAGGGCGGTTTGAAAGCCGTTCTCCATCGCGAGCAGCGCCGCGAAGAGCGCCACCACGGTCTTCCCGCTCCCCACGTCGCCCTGCAGGAGGCGGTGCATGCGCCTGGGCGACGCCATGTCCGCCACGATCTCGCGCACCGCGCGCACCTGCGCGGCCGTGAGCGTGAAGGGGAGCGCCGCCCGGAGCGCGCTCGTCAGCGTGCGCCGGGGCTCGAAGACGATCCCCGCCCGCGGCTCGCGCGCAGTGCGATTGGCGCGGCGATGGAGGAGCTGCACGAAGAGGAGCTCGTCGAAGGCGAGGCGCGCCCGCCCCTGCTCCGCATCGCTCAGCGACTCCGGCCGATGCACGCGGCGCAGGGCGTCGGCCAGGCCGGGGAGCCGCATCGCGTCGCGCACCCCGTCCGGCAGGGGCTCCACCACGAGCGGGAGGAGCGCGTCCAGATGCCGGTCGATGAGCCCCCGGATCTGCCGGACGGAGAGCCCCTCGGTTGCCGGGTAGACCGCAAGGACGCGCCCTGCCGCGCTTCCGGAGTCCTCGCCGCCGAGGTTCACGAACTCCCGCGGCTGGAGCTGGCGCCCGTGAAAGAACCGACAGGGCCCCGTCAGCAGCAGGACGTCGCCCTTCGCGATGCCGCGGTCCAGGAAGGCCTGCCCGGGCCACGACGCCTCGATCATCCCCGTCTCGTCACGCAGCACGGCCTGGAAGATCCTGAGGCCCTTGCGCGTCGGAAGCACGCCCTTGGAGATCACGCGCCCGATGACCGTCACGTCCGCACCCACCTCCACGGCGGCGATCGGCGTGATCGTGCTCGCGTCCTCGTAGCGCCGGGGGACGTGGTACAGCAGATCGCCCGCCGTGTGGATGTCGAGCCGGTCGAGGGCCTCCGCGCGGCGCTCGCCCACGCCCTTCAGGAACTGCACGGGCATGTCGAGGCTCACGCGGGACGTCGCGAGCGCCGTATCGGAACGGGTGGCCCGGCGGGCGTCGGTCACGACGCGCACTCGTCAGGCATGTCAGGCCTCCGGGGCGCCCCAACCGGCGTCACCGGCGGCCCGGCGGCCGCGGCGTCAGTCCTCGAGCACGTCGCGCGCGAACGCCGCGGCATCGAAGGGCTCCAGGTCACCCACCTGCTCGCCGGTCCCCAGGAACTTCACCGGCGCGTTGATCGCTTCGTGCACCGCGACCACGATCCCGCCCTTCGCCGTCCCGTCCACCTTCGTCATGACGAGCCCCGTCACCGGCACCGCCTCGGCAAAGGTCTTCGCCTGCTGCACGGCGTTCTGCCCGATCGTGGCGTCCAGCACCAGCAGGGTCTCGTGCGGGGCATCGGCGCGGCGGCGTTTCACCACGCGGACCACCTTGCGGAGCTCGTCCATCAGGGCGCCGCTCGTGTGCAGCCGGCCCGCGGTGTCGACGATGACCACGTCGGCGCCCCGCGTCGTCGCCGCCTCGACGGCGTCGAACGCCACCGCGGCCGGGTCGCCACCAGGCTGGCCACCCACGAAGTCCACGTTCGTGCGCTGCGCCCAGAGCCGGAGCTGGTCGATTGCACCGGCACGGAACGTATCGGCCGCCGCCACCACCACGCGCTGCCCCTGCGAGCGCAGGCGCGCGGCCAGCTTCCCCACGAAGGTCGTCTTCCCCGAGCCGTTTACGCCGATGACCAGGATCACCGTCGGCTTCTCGGCGGCTACTGCCAGCGTTCCGTTCGCGTCCC
>DATIGO010000173.1:0-7453 GCA_035454665.1 Gemmatimonadaceae bacterium
CGTCGTCGATCCGGGCCTTCGCCAGTTGTGCGTGCATCCGGCCCCGATCGGGGGTCGCGAGCAGGGCGCCCAGGCTGAAGAGATCGCGCTGCACGGGGGCAATGATCTCGTCGATCCGCGGCATCGGTTCCGCGGCGCGCACCCAGCCCAGGGTCGCGTTCAGCTCGTCGACGTCGCCATACGCCTCGACGCGCGCATGGTCCTTCGGCACGCGCCCGCCACCAAACAGCCCCGTATCACCGGCATCGCCCGTCTTCGTATAGATCTTGATGGTCATGAGGCTGGGGAACGGAGGGTCGCCAGATCCGGGTCCTCAGGAACTTACATTTCCGGTACCGTGTTGAGGGATAGTCTCGTCAACCGCGCGGGACGCAGAGACGCAGACGCGCAGAGAACGGCACGCCGAGGGTGTGGGGGCAGTCGGGGGTCGTACGCATACGCCTCGTGTGGACCACCCGATCGGGGGCCCGCAACGCGGATGAGGCGGAGTGGGCGGATGCCGCCGATCACCTCGCGGGGCAGACGAGGCTCCATGGCCGTGGCTGGAGCGAGTCCGTGCGGGCGCGCCGGCACCGCGCCGGCGCTGTCGGGGAGCGCCGCTCGGCGCCCAGGGGCTGGGAAGTGGGGAAGGGCAAACAGAAAAGCCGCGGTGTGGATCCGCGTGTGGTGCGTGAGTCGGTTCCGCCCCATGGGCGCTCTCGATTCCCCGATCTCCGGCCCCGCGGCGCCGCGTGTTCGTACCGCGTTGCCCGGTCCCATGTCCTTCTCCGGTCGTCCTCTGCGCCTCAGCGTCTCCGCGTCCAGTGCCGTGCCCCGCCAGAACCGCGAGCCACACCCCGTACGCCTAACACGCGGATAGATTTCGCCACATGGATCACGACATCGTCGACATCACCATCATCGGTGGCGGACCCACGGGTCTCTTCGGGCTCTTCTATGCCGGTATGCGCGGCGTGACGGCGCAGATCGTGGATGCGCTGCCGCAACTCGGGGGACAGCTCACAGCGCTCTACCCCGAGAAATACATCTTCGATGTGGGTGGCTTCCCCAAGGTGCTTGCCAAGGACTTCGTCGCCATGCTCTCCGAGCAGGCGCTGCAGTTCAAGGCGCCCACGCATCTCAATCAGCGCGTGACGGGGCTCGAGCGGGAGAACGGGCGCTTCACGCTCGTTACCGACGCTGCGCGCTTCCCCACGCGTGCCATTGTCATCGCCGCGGGGATCGGGGCCTTCTCGCCGCGGCGCCTGCCGCAGGCATGCGCGGGGCCGTGGTACGGCCGCGGCATCCACGACGTGGTCACGGAGCCCGAGCTCTTCCGCCACAAGCGCATCGTCATCATTGGCGGCGGCGATACCGCGTTCGACTGGGCGCACCAGCTCCTGGGCCGCGCCGCGTCGATCACGCTCGCGCACCGGAGCGACCGGTTTCGCGCGCACGCCGCGACGGTCGCGGAGGTCCAGCGCGCGGCGCAGGCAGGAATGCTCGAGCTGCTCACCTTCCACGAACTGCACGACGTGATCGGCAACGGCGATCACCTGGCCGGGGTCGTCCTGCGCGACACGAAGACCCGGGCGACGCGCGAGGTCGCGTGCGACGCGCTCCTGCCGATGCTCGGGTACGTGAGTGACCTCGGTGCCGTGGTGCAATGGGGCCTGACGCTCGAGAAGGAGGAGATCGTGGTCAACAGCCGGATGGAGACCGGCCGGGAGGGGATCTACGCGGCCGGCGACGTGACCACGTATCCGGGGAAACTCAAACTGATCGCCACCGGCTTCGGCGAAGCCGCGACCGCGATCAACCAGGCGGTGCACTGGATCTACCCCGAGAAGAAGGTCAATCCGGGGCACAGCTCGAACATGGCGCTCTTCGGGCAGAAGGACGACTGACACCCCGGCGGGAACGACGCGCTCAGCGCTCCGGGTCGGGGTCGTGTCGCTGCGGCCAACGCCTCGCGAGCTTGTCGAGGTTCCCGCGAGCTACCTCGTCGAGCGTGACCCCCGCGGCGGCGGCCGCAGCGGCGATGCACCAGAGCGCGTCACCCAGCTCCTCGCGAAACGCGTCGCGATCGAACGGGCGCGCCTGATACACATGCTTCCGCACCTGGCCGAGTACCTCGCCCGCCTCTTCGGCCAGACCGGCCGCCGCGTCAACGAGCCGGTCGACGTCGGAGAGATCGGGATGAATCGTCCGTCGGGCGGCGCGCTGGTATTCGTCGAGAGTCATGGGAGTGGCTGGTGGGCGGCCGCGCGACGTTTCACGGAACTGACGAGAACTGACGCAGGGGTTCGAACGCTGCCGGCTCCGTGGGGTAGCGAGCGTTCTCAGCCTCGCGCCCGATGTCCGTGCCTGCCACCCCTCGAACTCCTCCACTTCGACCACGCAACCAGCGCCCGAACGGGCCCGTTGCCGAATGGCGTAAGTCTGCGTCATTTCGTCGCTTGCCGTTGACACAGGGTGTGAAAACCCGTGAACTTACCGATCCTCCAGCCACCCGTCAAAACGATCGCGCATTCGGCCGTCGACCCGTGAGCTATCTGCTTCTCGCCGACGACAACGAGGAGATGCGCCTCATGCTGCGCGATCTCTTCCGTTCGTCGGGGCATGAGATCGCGCTCGTCGAGGATGGACCCAGTGTGTTGACGGCGATCCAGAACCGCGAGCCGGACCTGGTCATTCTCGACCACGCGATGCCGGGCATGAACGGGTTCGAGGTCTGCCGGCGCGTCAAGCAGAACCCCTTCACCGCGCGCATCCCGGTGCTGATGCTCACCGCGCAGAGCACGGTCGAGAGCAAGGTCGAGGGCTTTGCCGCCGGGGCCGACGACTACCTGGCGAAGCCCTTCGACCCGCGCGAGCTGCGGGCGAGAGTGGTGGCGCTGCTGCGACTCGTGCAGCGGGAGAGCGACCGGAATCCGACGAGCGGGCTGCCGGGCGGCCGCGCGATCGATCGCGAGATCACCGTCCGGATCGAGCGCGGCGAGTCGTTCGCCGTCTGCTACCTCGACCTCGACTACTTCAAGCCCTTCGCCGACACTTTCGGTTTCGCGATCGCGGACGAGGTGATCCGCGGACTCGGCGCGGCGATCCGCGAGAGCGCGGCCACGGTCGGGGGGAACGACGGGCGCGATTTCGTGGGACACATCGGCGGGGACGACTTCATCATCCTCACGGCGCCGGGGCGCGCAGAGGCGTTCGTCTCCGAGTGCACGAGCCGCGCGCGGCGCGTGATCGAGCAGTCCGTCGGGGAGGATGCCACGCGTGCGGGGAGCTTCACCGGAGTCGACCGCGAAGGGCAGGTCCGACGCTTCCCGCTCGCGCGCCTCTCTGCCGCGATCCTGCTCGTGCGGCCCGACGCGTGGGTGAACCTGGCGCATCTGGGGATGCGCGCTGCGGACGTGAAGCGGCGCGCGAAGCAGCGTGGACCAGGGACCATGCTGGTCGAGATTGCCTGACGTGGGGCGGCAGGCGCGGCTCGCGCCGGCGCTCGCGCTGGCCATGCTGTGGCTCCCGCTCTCGGGGACCCGCGCCGAGGCGCAGGACGTCAGGTGCGAGCCCGGTGAGCCCGAGGTCCGGCGGCTGATCTTCACGGGCAACCGGGCGCTTCCGGACTACGTCCTCGAACGGGGCATCGAGACGACCCAGTCGAGCTGGCTGCGCCGGACGCTCCGCATCGGCGGGCAGCGCTACTGCGTGGATTCCCGCCTCATCGAGCGCGACTCCGCACGCCTCTCCACGGAGTTCCAGGCCCGGGGCTTTCCCGGCGTGCGCGTCACCCCGCGGGTGACGCCGGCGGGTGAGGGCGCGGTCGCGGTCGAGTTCCTGATTGAGGAGGGGCGGCCGATTCTCGTGGACAGCCTGGTGTTCGACGGCCTCGACAGCGTCCCGGATCGGGAGCGGGTGCTCCGCGACCTGCCGATCGAGCTGCGTGACCGCTTCGACATCTATCAGGTCGAAGCGACGCGTGACACGATCACGCGTCGTCTGCGTGACAACGGCTATCCGATCGCCGAGGTGCTCCGCAGCTACAACACCTACGTGGACGAGCGGCGGGCCGAGCTGACCTACACGGCGGTCACGGGGCCCCGGGCGCGGATCGGTGCCATCACCATCACGGTGGCGCCGCGCCCGGGAGAACGGGCCGAGATCGATCCCGATCGCGTCCGGCGCACACTGGGGCTGCGCGAGGGCCAGCTCTATCGTGAGACGAGCCTCGAGAACGTGAAGCGCGGCCTGTACCAGACGGGCGCGTTTCGCTCGGTCGACATCTCGATCGACTCGACGAGCCTCCTCGCCGATGCGGATAGCCTCGTCACGATCGCGGTGACGCTGCACGAGTCGGAGCTCCGCGCGGCGCGTGCCTCACTGGGCTGGGGGAATCTCGACTGCCTGCGCGCGCAGTTCTCGCACACGAACTACAACTTCCTGGGTACGCTGCGCCGGCTCGACCTTGCCACGCGGGTCTCGAAGGTCGGGATCGATCCGCCGTTCGACGTCGCGCGCGGGCTCTGCACCTCACAACTCAGGAACGATCCGCTGTCGGACACGCTGAACTACTACCTGAGCGCCACGCTCACGCAGGCGGCGCTCTTCGGGCTCCGGGTCATTCCATCGCTCACGCTCTACAGCGAGCGCCGATCGGAGTATCAGGCCTTCATCCGCGACACGCCGATCGGCGTAGTCGGCGCCGTCCAGCAGGGAGTCGACGGCCAGTTGCCCCGGACTTACTCGTACCAGATGGAGTACGGCCGCACGATCGCGCAACCGGCCTTCTTCTGTGCCGTCTTCAACGTGTGCGAGGACGCCGCGCGCGAGCAGCTCGAGGAGCTGACGCGGAGCGCCGCGCTGGGCTACAGCATCACGCGCACGCGCGCCAACGAGCTCGTAAACCCCACCAACGGCTCCGTCGTGCGTCTCGACTGGCGGCACGCCTCCCCCTGGGTCGGCTCGTCGCCGGAGATCCAGTTCAATCGCTTCACGCTCGACGCGGCGCTGTACCGGCGGGCGTTTTCGGCGGGGGCGTTCGTGGTGCGCTTGCGCGGTGGCGCGGTGCTGGGATCGCGGTTGTCCTTCTCGGGCGGGCCGGCCTTCATCCCCGTGGAGGAACGTCTCTACGCGGGAGGTCCCAACACGGTGCGCGGGTACCAACAGAACGAGCTCGGACCGGCGATCTACCTGCCCGACGCCTTCAGCATCGACACGATTCCGGGGTCGGGCGATACGCTGGCGTACTTTCGGGCCAATCCCGACTCCACGGGCGAGCGGGTCGTGCCCACGGGGGGCGATAATCTGATCGTGGCGAATGCGGAGTTGCGGCTCCGCAGCCCGATCCTGCCCGAGATCGTCCAGTGGGCGCTCTTCGTCGACGCCGGGCAGGTCTGGAACCGGGGACGCGCGGGGACGGGGGTCAACTTCAGTGACCTGCGTACCACTCCGGGCGTTGGGGTGCGTGTGTTCACGGCATTCGGGCCCATCCGCGTCGACGTCGGGTACAATCCCTACCAGCGTCCGGCCGGACCGGCGTACTTCAATCCGATCGGGACGGGCGCCGAGGGAGAAACCGTTCGTCTCATCTGCGTCAGTCCCGGAAATACGCTTCGGGTGCGACTCGCCGACGAAACCCGGCCGCCGATGCCGGTCGACGAAGGAGACTGCCCCGCGACCTATTCCCCGGCGCGGCGCGCCACGTTTCTCAGCCGCCTGACGTTTCAGTTCTCCATCGGCCAGCCATTCTGACGGGCCGCTCCGTTCCACCGCCCAATCCATGAGTCGTCGCCGGTTCGTCGTGCTGGTCTCCGCCGCGATGCTGATCGCACTCGCGGCGGTGCTGGTGCTGGCGGTGGCGCTCGTGACGCAGACACCGTGGGGCCGGGACCGGATCCGCGCCTTCGCCGAGTCGAGGATCCGCGACGCCATCGGGGGGACGATTCACGTCGGCCGGATCAGCGGGTCGCTCTTCACGAACCTGGTAATCGATTCGGTGGAGATCCGTGGTCCCGACGACTCGCTCTTCGCTGCGACGGGACGGCTCGAGGTGCATTTCGACCCGCGCAATCTCCTCGAGCAGCGCCTGATCCTCTCGGGCCTGCGGGTGGCGAACGCGAGCCTTCACCTGCGGCAGGATTCCACCGGGAGGTTCAACTTCCGCGACATCTTCCCCTCGAACCCGAATCCCGGGCCTCCACGCACGACGCCGGGGTGGGGGGACTACATCGTCGTCGACGAGGGCATCGTGGAGCGCCTGGATCTGGTGCTGCGGACGCGCTGGAACCCGCCCGGGGAGCTGCGGGGCCCGGCGCGCGACAGCACGATCCGGCACGCGCTCGCGCGATCCGACAAGGAGTTCCACCGCGTGCCGGGGGGCTACGAGCAGGTGCGACGGTTCTCCAACGTCCGTCTGGAGCTCACGCGCGGCCGCCTGGACGACAAGGACGCACAGGGGCGCACGTTCGACGTGCGCCGTATCGACGTGGACATCAGCGATCCCCCGTTCGCGTTCCGTGGGGCGCGCGGGAACCTCCGGCTCCTCGGCGACTCGTTATGGGCGGACGTCGCGGACTTCCGCCTGCCGGGCTCGCGCGGGTCCATGGAGGGCAAGGTCTGGTGGGGGAACGACCTGCCGGCGCGCTTCGATCTCAGGGTCGAGAGCGACACGGTGTCGCTCGCCGACATCCGCTGGGTGTATCCGACGCTTCCGGGCGAGGGAGGCGGTCGGATGAAGCTCGCCATCCGGAGCCAGCCGGATCCGCGCGTGGTGGATTACGTGATTACCGACATGGATGTACGCACGACCGCCTCGCGGCTGCGCGGTGACATGACCTTCGGGATCGGAGCGCCGGTCACGATCCTCAAGGACGTGGACCTTGTCGCGGAGCCCCTGGACTTCCGGCTGATCGAGACCCTGAGCGGCGAGCCGCTCCCGCTCCCATGGCGCGGGACGCTCAGCGGCCGCGTGGTCGCGGCCGGCGGCCCGCTCGACCGGTTCGTCGTCGATTCGGCCGACATCGTCTTCACGGATGCGAACGTGCCTGGGGCGGGGGCCGCCGGCCGGGCCCGCGGGACGCTCGACATCAGCGAGCCCGCGCTCGCGGTATTCCACGGGCTCGCGCTGGACCTGGACCGGCTGGACCTGCGCACGCTGCAGTTCCTGAATCCGGCCTTCCCGCGCCTGAACGGCACCATTGCCGGCCGCGCCACGCTGGACTCGTCGTGGCTCGACGTGCGCTTCCACGATGCCGACCTCACGCATCGCTACGGCGACACGCCGCCGACGCGGATGACCGGCGCGGGACGCGTGACGTTCGGGGAAAGCGTCACCACCTATGACGTGGCGCTCAACGCGCAGCCGCTGTCGTTCGTGACACTGGCGCGAGCGTATGCCGGTGGGCGCATTCCGCTGCGGGGGGAGTACCAGGGCCCCCTCCGCCTGCAGGGGACGACCGCGGACCTCGCGTTG
>DATIGO010000174.1:0-3241 GCA_035454665.1 Gemmatimonadaceae bacterium
GCGTAGCAGTGGGCGAGCTCGCGCGCGAACATCTCGCTGCCGTGAGCGGCGGCCTCGAACGCCGGGGTGATGGCGCGCACCGCCTGCTCGGGCTCGCCACGAAGCGCGTGCGCCAGCGAGCGCGCAAACGAACCGAAAGCGGTCTCCGGGAAGCGGGCGGCCGCGTCGTCGAGCACGGTGGTGGCCTCGTCGAGGCGCCGGTCGTACGCCAGCGCCCAGCCAAGGAACACGGCGGCGAAGGGACTCTCGGGATCCATCTCGAAGTTGCGTCGGTAGGGTTGGACCGCGTCGGTGAACCGGCCCTCGAGCGCGGGGACGAAACCCTGGACGCCGTGCGTGAGCGGAGTGAGCGGATCGAGCTCGAGCGCGCGCGCGAAAAGCGCCCGCGCTTCCGCGTTCCGGCCGGCGTGCGCATAGATGTAGCCCAGCAGCAGCAGCGTGTCCGCGTCATCCGGCGCCAGCGCGTGCGCGCGCTCGCCCGCGCGGATCGCCTGACGCACGTCGCCCCGGTAGAAGGCGGCCCACGTCGTGAGCCAGTGGCCGCGAGGCGAGTCGGGGTTCAGCGCGAAGACCTTCGCAGCGAGACGGTCGACCCGCTCCAGCGCCGAAGGGTCGGGATTGCTTCCCGCTTCCATATACATGGCGGTGATGTGGCCAAGCGTGCTGTAGAGCAGCTCGTTCTCGCCGACGATCGCGAGCGCGGTCTCGATGTAGCGCCTGGCGCGCTCGAGTCCGTCGCCCGAGAAGCGCCACGCCTCGTAGCGCGCGCGCAGATAGCACTCGTACGCCCGCACGTCGGGGATCGGCCGGCTCGTCAACCCGCGGGCCTCGCCCGGTGAGAGCTGGATGCGGAGCGCGTCCGCCACCGAACGCGCCACCTGCTCCTGCAGCTCGAAGACGTCGTCCAGAGTGCCATCGAGCTTGTGCGCCCAGAGGTGTCCGTCACGGTGCGCATCGATGAGTCGCACGGTGATGCGCAGCGCATCGCCCGCTCTCCGAACGGCGCCCTCGAGCACGTAGCGCACCGCCAACTCGCGGGCAATGGCTCGCACGTCCCTGTCGCTGTGCTTGAGGCGCCGGGCCGACGTTCGCGAGATCACGCGCAGCGCGCGGATCTGCGAGAGGTCCGCGATCACCTCCTCGGTGAGCCCGTCGCTGAAGTACTCGTCGTCGGGGTCCGGGCTCATGTTGGAGAAGGGAAGAACGACGATCGAGGGCTGCGACGTGACGGTCGCGCGGCCGTCGCGCAGCGCGCGCAGATCGGCGAGCAGCGCGGTGGCGCTGGGATAGCGCTCCCCGGGATCCCTGGCCAGACACCGCTCCACGGCGCGGGCCAGGTCCGGCGGAACGTCGGGGCGCAATGCGTCGAGCGGCGGCGGGTCGTCGTGGCGGATGCCGTACACGACGACCGCGTCGGCATCGCCACGGAACGGCCTCACCCCCGCGAGCATCTCGTACAGCACCACGCCCGCCGACCAGAGATCGGTGCGGTGATCGACGGCATCACCGCGCGTCTGCTCCGGGCTCATGTAGCCGACCGTCCCGATCAGGGCGCCCTCACGCGTCAGGGCAGGGCCAGCACCCAGGGCGATTCCGAAGTCCACGATCTTCACCTGACCTCGTGCGGTCACGATCAGGTTGGCTGGCTTGATGTCGCGGTGGATGATGCCCGTCTCGTGTGCCGCCGAGAGTCCGTCGGCGAGTTGAATGACGTAATCGAGCGCCTCACGCACTGGCAGCGGTCCGCGGTCGAGCCTTTCCGCGAGCGTCTCGCCCTCGTACCAGGCCATCGCGATGAACAGCGGTGCGCCCGCGGGGTCGTCGGGTGGCGGCTCGGCGGTCCCGATCTCATGGACGACCGCGATGTTGGGATGATCGAGTGCCGATGCGGCCCTGGCTTCACGAATCAGTCGCGCGCGGGCGTCGTCGTCGGTGACCAGGTGCCGGGGCAGAAACTTCAGGGCGACGAGCCGGCCGAGCACGCGATCACGCGCCCGGTACACCTCGCCCATGCCCCCGCCGCCAATGCGCGCGAGTACTTCGTATCGGCCGACGATGTGTCCAGCGGCCAGATCGTCGTGCTGCAGCAACGCGTCCAGTGCGACTGGGAGAACGCCCGCAGCCAGGCGCTCGAGGTAATCCGGCGCGGTGTCGGACGAGGCGAGGAGCGACGCAAGCTCCGCCCGCAGCGCGTCATCGTCGCACTCGCGTTCGAGGAACGCGACGCGTTTCGCGGAGGGAAGCGCGAATGCGCGCTCGAACAGCTCGCCAAGCCGCTCGCGGCCCGTTGGACCGTGCCCATCGGTCATCCGCTGGCCCTCATCTCACGCGTCCGGGTCTCGCCTGCCAGGGGCCGCCGGAACATACCGGTCCGCCGTTGCCGCCTCAACGCGCAGCGGCTCAGACCGCCCGGCTCGGCGTGGGGCGCCCACCGGCTGCCCCGTCGGAGCACAACGCGTGGCCCGTTCGACCCCCGATTCCGTGTACGGCCCGGTGAGGCAGAGAGCGGGCGTGCTCGCGCAGGCGATCACCCCACCCGGTTTCACTCACCTTGAATCAATCCCCGCCGGACTCACCGGCACAGGGAGGACCCATGAGGACCATGAAGGGATGGCCAGGGGCCGTGGTCTCGATGATGGCCGCTTCGATGTTGCTCGCTTGCGAGCAGGATCCCGTGCGCGCGAACAGGATCGATGTCACGAGGCCGGTAGTCGGCCACGTCGCAGCGTCGGTCAAAGTGGCGGCCAGCGGTAGCGTCAACCAGACCGCCATCACGAGCCTCGACGTACAGACGGCGGGCGGAAACACGATCCTGGATCAGACGGCCGTAGGTGCCATCAGCGGCACACTGACCGGCCACTTCGAGGACGACCTGCGGGTGGTACTCCATCCCAACGGAAAGTTCGACGCGCATTTCACGATCACGTGCACCTGTACAGTGGACGGGAAGTTCGGCGTGCTCGAGATCGTGGCGGGGGACACGGGCGAGCTCGTCAGTCCGACGCTCGCGTCCTTTGCCGGTCGCGCGGTGATCAAAGGGGGAACCGGTGCCCTCTCCGGTCTCCGCGGCGTGCTGCAGATCGAAGGAACGGTCGATGTCACGACCGGCCTGGCCACGTACGCCTACACGGGGGACATCCACTTCGAGCCGTGACGGTGATCAGAGCGGGTCGGCCTCCGTGGGCCGGCCCGCCAGTGCCGCAGCAGGACACTCCCCCAGTAGGTGCGCGTGGTTCATGCC
>DATIGO010000175.1:0-3117 GCA_035454665.1 Gemmatimonadaceae bacterium
CACGATCAGGGTCCACTTCAGCATGGTCGGCCCCCTTTTCACCGGTCCACGCGTACGGCGAGGCCGCGACACGCCTCCGCCAGTGTGGCGAGCCCCTTGATCGCGGTCGCGCGTTGACGCGCCGTGAGTCGCGAGAGCGCCGCCTGCAGTCGCTCGGCGTCCAGCACCGACGAGGCGCGCACCGCACTCACGCCGCGCGGCGTGAGCACGATCCTCAGCTCGCGCCGATTCCCGTTCGTGCGACCGGTCTTTCGAACATGGCCCAGCGCCTCGAGCTTCTTGAGCGCCTCGGACAGCGTGGACTTGGCGAGGTCCATGTGGCGCGCGAGCGCCGTGAGGGTCGTGGGCCGCGAGGGGTCGAGGTGCACCAGAATCTCCGAGTCGCGCGTGGAGACAGACGCGGGCCCGGAGCGCCGGCGCACGTGGCGGGTGTGGCAGGCGTAGTACACCTGCGGGTACGCAAACCGAACGCGGTCACAGGCTTCGCTGACTGTCATGCACGCGAAGCTAGGACCGCCCTGGATCGTTCGTCAAACCGAACGCGACCGGCCTCTGCCCACCGCCCCTGGACTGTGCACCCGGGGTCAGCGAAATGCGACTCTGACCCTCATTTCCCTCATTTCCCGGCGCGCCTCGGGTCAACCTCGGCGCAAGGCGACCATCGGATCCACAGCAGCCGCCCGCCGCGCCGGTACCCAGCTCGCCGCGAACGCCGCCAGCCCCAGTAGCGCAATCATGGCACCGTACGTCCACGGGTCGCTGGGCGTGACCTCGAACAGCATCCCCCGCAGTACCCGCGTGGCGCCGAGCGCCGCGACGAGACCGATCAACGCCCCCGCGCCCGACAGCAGCACCCCCTCGCGCACCACGAGGGAGAGCACGCGCCCCCGGCCCGCACCCAGCGCCATGCGGATCCCGATTTCACGACTGCGCTGCGCCACCGCGAAGGACAGCACGCCATAGATCCCCATGACCGCGAGACACAACGCCACCGCCGCGAACGATCCGAGCAGCACCGCGCTAAAGCGCGCCTGCGCACTCGCCGACGCCATGCGCGCGCTCATGGTCTGAACGTCGTACACCGGGATGCGGGGCGCGAACTGACGAACGCGCTCGCGCACACTCGGCGCCAGCGCCGATGGATCTCCCGCTGTGCGCACGAAGATCATCATGCGCGCGATGCGCGCCTGCCCATAGGAGATGTATGTGTCGGGCCGGGCGGTGGAGTCGATCGTTCCGTATCGCACGTCGCCCACGATCCCGATCACCTGGGCTCCGGTGTGGAAGCCGCCCTGGTACACGGCGACCGTCCTGCCGATGGGATCCTCGCCGGGGAAGTACCGGCGCGCGGCCTCCTCGTTGATGAGCACGACCTTCGGAGTTCCCAGCCGATCCGTGTCGGAGAAGAGTCGCCCGCGCTTGAGCGGCACGCTGAGCGCGCCGAACCAGCTCGGCGAGACCCAGTGCACGCCAACCAATGCGTTCCCCGTGGCCGACTGCGGGCGGTCGGGGAACGTCATGATCGTGCCGTTACAGCCGCCGCTGAGCGGCGGACAGTCGCTCAGTGCGACGCGCTCCACGCCAGGCAGCGCGGCGATCTCCGCCTGGAGGCGCTCGTAGAAGCCGGGCATCGAGTCGGGCGCCACTTCGCCTTGTGGCACGGACAACCGCAGCGTCAGCAGGTTCCGTTCATCGAAGCCGGGGTCCACACGGAGCAGGTTCCCCAGGCTCCGGAGCATGAGGCCCGAGCCGGCCAGCAGCACCAGCGCCAGCGCCACTTCCGCGATGACCAGCGATCGCCGGCTCACTCCCGTCCCGCGCCCGGAGCCCGCGGCGCCGCTGCCGTCCTTCAGGTCGCTGACCACGTCGTTGCGCGTGGCGCGGAGCGCGGGGAGCAGGCCCACAAGGAGGCCGACCACCGCGGTCACCGCAAACGCGAAGAGCAGCGCGCGCGCATCGAGCTGGATGCCCTCGAAGCCGACGGCGCCGATCCCTCCCTGCAACCCCTGCACTCGCAACGTCTCCTGCGGGTTGATCGCGCTCAGCATGCGGGCGCCAGCCAGTGCGACGGCGAGGCTGCCCAAGCCGCCCAGCAGCGCGAGCACCACGCTCTCGGTCACGAGCAGCCTGACGAGTCGCCCGCGCGCCGCACCGAGGGCGAGCCGCACGCCGAGCTCCTGGCGCCGCGCCGTCGCGCGCGCGAGGAGCAGGTTCGCCAGATTCACGCACGCGATGAGCAGCACCAGGGCCACCGCCCCGAACAGCACTGCCAGCGAGCGCTTGAGCGCCGGAGCGGCGCGAATGGTGTCGAGGGGCCGTGCCTCGGCGCTCCACTTCGAGGGGGCCGCGCTCGTGGTGAGCGTTCCCTTCGCCATCGGGAACGCCTCGTAGATGCGCGGACCCAGGATCCGGGCCTCGCTCGCGGCCTGTGCCGGTGTCAGGCCGTCAGCCAGGCGGCCGATCAGCGAGAACTCCAGCGACCAC
Organism: Gemmatimonadaceae bacterium; assembly: GCA_035454665.1. Classification (GTDB taxonomy): domain Bacteria; phylum Gemmatimonadota; class Gemmatimonadetes; order Gemmatimonadales; family Gemmatimonadaceae; genus DATIGO01. The sequence continues at coordinate 2,485 of DATIGO010000175.1, forward strand.
GACTCGCCCAATGCCTCGGACGTGCGAGCGGAAAGGTTCAACAGCGCTTCGGCGCGTCCCGAGAGTCCACGAAAGCCCGGCGGCAGGACGCCCGCGATCTCCCACGGCTGATTGTTGAGGCTCAGTGACTTTCCGACGATGTCCGGATCGGCATTGAAGCGCCGCTGCCAGAGCGCGTCGCTGATCAGCACGACTCTCCGCGCGCCTGGCGAGTCGTCGAGCTCCGGGGGAAAGTCCCCGCCTCGCACAACCCGCACCCCCAGCGTGGAGAGATAGGACGCCGTGACCTCCTCGATCGACACGCGCTCCGGCTCGGGCCCGGTGATCGTCGTCTGCGACCCACTGTGCAGCGCGAGCGACGAGTAGCTCCGGGCGTTGTCGCGGAAGAAGGCATACTTCGGGTAGGACCACGGCGCCGTCCCCTCCTCGGCCGTGGACTGCACGATGTCCATCAGGCGTCCCGGCTCGCGGAACGGGAGCGAGCGCAGGAGCAGCGCGTCGATCGCGGAGTAGATGGCGGTGTTGGCTCCGATCCCGATGGCCAGCGTGAGCACGGCGATGACGGTGAAGCCCGGACGCCTCGCGAGCCCGCGCAGGGCGTAGCGCACGTCGTCCCTGAGGTCGGCCATTCGG
>DATIGO010000176.1:0-10023 GCA_035454665.1 Gemmatimonadaceae bacterium
CTGCCCTACCCCGAGCCCGGGCGGCTCGTGCGCCTCTGGATGGCCAAGCCCGTGGTCGGCATGACGGAGATGCCCGTCACGCCGGGGAGCGCGGACGCGTGGCGCGAGAACGCACGCGCCTTCTCCGGGCTGGCCGCGTACTTCCAGACCGCCTCCACGCTCACCGGAGACTTCGAGCCGGAGCAGATCGCGGGGGCCAACGTGTCGCCGGAGTTCTTCTCCGTGCTCGGCTTTCGCCCGCTGCTGGGCCGCGACTTCCGTCCGGACGAGGTCGAGCCCGGACGGGGGAACGTCGTCATCCTCGGACACGACCTGTGGCGCCGCCACTTCGGCGGAGACTCCGCGATCCTCGGCCGCGAGATCACGCTCGCCCATCGCAACCGTTACACCGTCATCGGCGTGATGCCGCCCGGCACCGTGTATCCGGGCGCGAGCGAGTTCTGGCGCCCGCTCGCGGATCGCGAGGAGAGGGTTCACGAGATGCACTTCCTCAACGTGATCGCGCGACTCGCGCCGGGGGTGTCGCTGGCGCAGGCCGCGAACGAGCTCGAGCTGGTCCACGAGGGGGTGAAGCGGGCGGTGCCCGCTTCATATGAAGGGATCACGGTCCGGGCCGTCAGCCTGCTCGACTCGGTCGTGGGGGACGTGCGGCGCACGCTCCTCCTGCTCCTGGGCGCGGTGACGTTCGTGCTGCTCATCGCGTGCGCCAACGTGGCGAACCTGTTCCTGGCGCGCGCCACCACGCGCCAGCGCGAGATCGCGGTCCGCACCGCCGTCGGCGCCAGCCGCTCGCGCCTCACGCGACAGCTCCTCACCGAGAGCGCGGTACTCGCGCTGCTCGGCGGCGCCGCGGGGCTCCTGCTCGCGCGGTGGCTCGTGCGGCTGCTCGTGGCGCTCGATCCGGCCGACATTCCCCGCCTCGCGCAGATCGCGATCGACGGCCGCGTGCTCGCGTTCACGCTGCTGGTCTCGGTGCTCGTGGGACTCCTGTTCGGGATCGCGCCGGCGCTTCGACTGGCGCGGACCGACGTGCAGCTTGCCCTGAAGGAGGGCGCCGCGTCGGCGCTGTCGGGGTCGATGTCGCGCCGGTCGCACGGGCCGCTCGCGTTCGTCGTGGTCGCGCAGGTGGCGCTGGCCGTGGTGCTGCTGGCGGGAGCGGGGCTCATGCTCAACAGCTTCTCGCGGCTCTCGCGGGTAGAGCTGGGGTTCGAGCCGGAGGGGGCGATGGCGATCACCATCTCTCCCGCGTTCAACCGCTTCCCGCAGGGACAGCGGACCAACGACTACTGGGCGCGGATGGTCGACGAGATCGCGGCGGTGCCGGGCGTGCGAAGCGCGGGCGCTGCGGCGGGGGCGCCGCTGGGCGGGGCGTTCATGAACGCGCGGATCACCGTGGCGGGTATCCCGACGCCGGCGGGCGCGGAGTCGCAGCGGGCGATGGTCGTGGTGGTGAGTCACGATTACTTCCGCGCGATCGGGGCCGAACTCCGGCAGGGCCGGGCCTTCACGGCCGAGGATCGCGAGGGGGCGCCCAAGGCGGCCGTGGTGAACGAGGCGCTCGCGCGGCGCTACTTCTCCGGCGAGAATCCGGTGGGCCGCCGCATCCGGCTCGGCCAGGACACCGTGGACACCGAGATTGTCGGCGTGGTGGCCGATGTGAAGCAGTCGGAGGTGGCCCGTGAGACCGATCCGGTCGCGTATGTCTCGTTCCGGCAGCTCGAGGTCGCGTTCATGACCCTGGTGGTGCGCACGGCGGGGACACCCGATGCGCTCATGGGCGCCGTGCGCGAGCGGATCCGCGCGGTGGACCCTCACGCGCCGATCACCCGCGTGCAGGCGCTCACGGACGTGGTCGCGGCATCGATCGCGCAGCCGCGCTTCTATACGACCATGCTCGTCCTGTTCGCGGGGCTCGCGATGCTCCTGGCGACGATCGGCCTGTACGGGCTCATGGCCTACGCGGTGAGCCGCCGGACGCACGAGATCGGGATGCGACTCTCGCTGGGGGCGGCGCCCGGGCGCATCCTGCGCATGGTCGTGGGCCAGGGCCTGCGCCTCATCCTGATCGGCAGCGCCGTCGGGATCGTCGCCGCGTTAGGCATGACGCGGCTCCTCGGGGGCCTGCTCTACGGCGTGAGCCCCACCGATCCGGTCACCTTCTCCGCCATCTCGGCGCTCCTCGTCGCGGTAGCCACGGTGGCCTGCTACCTCCCCGCCCGGCGCGCGACCCGCGTGGACCCGCTCGTAGCGCTCAGGAGCGAGTGAGGGCGCGCGAAGCGGTCAGCGTTCGGCGGGGAGCCCCGTCGCGTACAGCGTCACGGTGAACCCCGCGTCCGCCATCCGGCTCATCACCGTCCACCCCGCCCGCTCGGCGACCCGGGCCAGGGCGTCCATTCGCGCATTCGCCGGACTCGAGACGAGGGCCAGCTCCGCCTGGGGCAGCGGCTCGTCGGGACGGTACCAGAGCACCCGAAGCGGACGCTCGACGTAGCCGTACAGCGGATCGTCCAGCTCCAGGCCGTTGGGCCACTCCGTCAGGATGCGCGCATCGGGATGACGCTCGGCGATCGTCCGTGCCATCGCCCGGTGCACCTCCATGCCTCGCAGGTAGCTCAGGTCCGTCTCCCCGCTCCCCTGGGCGGATTCACGCAGCAGCGCGATGGCCATGAGCGCGGGGACCGCGACCGCCACGACCGTGCGACGGTTCCCCGACCTGGCCAGGCGCAGCGCCGCCCCCGCGGCGACGACGCAGAAGAACGGGAGGACAGGCAGCACGTAGCGCGGCACGAAATACATCACCGAGAACGCGTACCCCGACAGCGGCACCACCAGCGCCAGGAGGAGCAGCGCCGGCCGCGTCACGCTCGCGCGATGCACGACGAGGTCGAGCACCACGGCAAGCGTGAGCACCCAGCGGAACTGATCCACGAAGAGCCAGCGGGTGATCGCGAGTGCCTGTCGCGCCACCGCGCCCGGGCTCGTCACCGTGAACGGCTCGAAGGCGAAGTCGAAGATGAAGAAGGCGCGCCCGGTGACCAGCTTCTGCAGCGCGATGAAGCCACCGATCACGAGGAGCGGGGCGGCGTACCGCATCGCTTCGACCACCCGGACCCCGACCGGCACGTGACCCGACAGCACACGCAGCAGCGCGACGGCCGCTACGACGGCCATCGCAGTCTCCTTCAGCATCACCATGTATGACGCGACAAGGAGATAGGCCAGGTACCGTTGTGTGACCGCGAGGTACGCACACAGCACCGCGAGCGCGGCGACGGGGAGATCGGCGAGGAACAGCCCTGCCTGCGCGAAGTACGCGGGCGTAAGGAGCAGTGTCAGTGCAGCGAGCGCTCCGGTTCGCGCGTCGTACCACAATCGCCCGAGCAGAAACGTGGCGCACACACCCACTGCCGCGAAGCCGGCGATGACGAGGTGCGCCACCCACCGCGACGGGCCGGTGAGCATGAACGGGATCGCGGCGGTGAGGTGAAGGCCTGGTGGATGTCCCCAGAACGCCGCGTCCGGGCGCGTGCCGGGGAGGACACGGAGCACGCCGTTCTCCGACAACCACGCGGCCTGCCGCAACCAACCCATCTCGTCCCACCACGCGGGCGCGCCGAGCGTGGGCCATTTCACCGCCAGCACCAGAATCGCGAGACCGGCCACGATCCACGGGCCAGCGGTGCGCCACGCCTCGTCAGGCAGGGTCCGCACGCAGTGCCTCGGCGCAGTAGAGCAGCGCCCGCCCCTCGTGCGAGGCGTCCTTCCACGAGTCGCCTTTGCGTGTGAACTCGGCCGGAGCGAGGCGCGCACCGAGCTCGCGTTGCCGCCGGCGAAGCGTGTCGTGGCCGAACGGGTACACCCCGCCGAAGCGGTGATCCAGGAAGTACCGCTCGAAGTAGCGCCACGTGGCCTCGAGGGCGTCGCGATAGCGTGGCTCGCCGGGCACGAGGCGGCTCACCGTCGTGAGCCCGCGAAGCGCCTCGGTCTGCACCCACCAGGACTTCTTCTTCACGCGCACGTCCTGCCCGTACAATGCGATCGGGTAGGTCGCCGGCACGGCGTAGTAGAACCCTCCGTTCTCCTCGTCGAGGGCGCATGAGAGCGCATGGTCGACGAACCGGATGGCGCTCGTGCGCGCGCGTTCGGCCTGGCCAGCCACGCCCGCCGCCAACATCAGGCGGTACGCCGAGTGGAACTGGTAGCCCACCCACATGAGGTGAGGGAGGGGCTTCCAGTCCGGGGTGACGACGAAGTAGGACGAGCCCGTGGCCGGGTTCACGAGGCGATCGGCGATGATGTCGATCATCTCGGTCAGGCGCGTTGCCACGAGTGGATCCGGCCAGGCCCGGCAGAGGAGCGTGATGCCCTCCAGGAAATCCGAGTGGGTGTTGAGGTCCTTCACCCCGACGCCCGTACCCAGCGTGTCCATGACCGTCGTCCAGGGGGCATCGGCGGGCGTGTGAACCGGCCTCCCTTCTCGAGTCAGGAATCCGAAATAGCCCCCGCGATCGTGGTCGTGGGCGTGCTGGTCCACCCACCGGAAGGCGTCCTGTGCGAGGCGCAGCGCGTCCGGTTCACCGGTCGCTTCGTAGACCGAAACGCAGGCGGAGATCGCGTAAGCGAAGCCGTGCGTGTGCTTGGTGTGGCTCTCGAGCGGTTTCCCGTCGCGCTCCGTCCGGTGGTACCAGCCACCGCACTCCCTGTCCCAGATCACCTCACGCAGAAAGCGGAACCCATGCGCCGCCGCCTCCCTCAGGCGCGCGTCCGTGGGGTAGGCGCGGGAAGCGTCGGCGGCCAGGAGGGTCTGGCGGGCCTGGAACTCGAGCTGCTTCGCATGGGGGCCGCACGGTTTCCACGCGCGGTCGAAGTCGCAAAGGAAGCCGCCGTACTCCCGATCGAGCGACCGTGGGAACCACACGTCCAGGACGTGCCGGTGCAGGGCGCGTTCGAAATCCTCGGATCGAGGCATCACATACAGTGTGCGGCCGGACGTGCCGGAGGAAGACGAGACACGACGCTTCGGATCTGTGGCCCGGGACAGACACGTTTACGGCGAGACGCGAGCCCCCGGGGCGCCCCCGGCCGGCGGCTGCGGGAAGACGCAAATGCCGGCGCCTGATGGCCTTGGAGTCCACCGCGATGAGCTCCCGGGGCGGTTGCGGCCTGACCGTGCGAGTCGCAGTATAGGCACAGGAGTTGCCGCAAATGCGCAGTCTGAACGGCCGAGGAGAACAGGCGATGGAGCCGACCCTGAGTGTCAACGCCCCAGCGGTGGTCGGCGAGATCATCGACGGCGAAGCGGTCATCATGGACCTCACCGCTGGCCACTACTTCAGCTCACAGGGGGCGGGCTGCGAGATCTGGCGCGGCGTAGAGCGCGGGCTGACGCGCTCCGCGATCGTCGAGTCGCTGCTCGAGCGCTATGATGCCCCGCGCGAAGTCATCGAGCCGGCGGTGTACACGTTCGTGGCGGAGCTGCTGACACGGAAGCTGGTGGTCGAGTCCGCGGGGGAGGCGCCGGCCATCGTGACCTCACCGGAGGACGGCGCGAGAGACCGCACCGCCTTCGTGCCACCCGTCCTCACAGTCTACGAAGACATGGCGGACCTCCTGCTGCTCGATCCGATCCACGACGTGGACGAGGCGGGCTGGCCCATGCCGAAAGCGGCCGACACGGGGACATGATGATCACTCCCGGCAGTCGCGAACGCGCCAGAGGAGTCGCGGACTGAATGGCTTCGAAGCGTGTCAGCGTGGTCGTCCCCTGCTACAACGCGGAGCGGTACCTCGCGGAGGCACTGGGCAGCATCGTCTCGCAATCGCCCCCACCGCTGGAGGTGCTCGTGATCGACGACGGCTCCGCTGACGGCAGCGCGGCGATCGCGGAGGGTTTTTCGCCCCACGTGCGCTGTGTCCGCCAGGAGAATCTCGGGATAAGCGCCGCGCGGAACCGCGGGCTCGCGCTCGCGAGGGGCGAACTGATCGCGTTCCTCGACGCCGACGACGTGTGGTTGCCGGGCAGCCTGGCACGGCGGCTCGCCCTGCTCGACGCCGCCCCGGAGGTCGAAGGGGTTTCGGGTCTGGTGGAGTCCTTCATCAGTCCTGACCTCCCGCCCGAGCGCCGCGGCTCGCTCGCGTGCCCGACGGAGCCGAGCGCCGGCCGGTTGGCCGGGACGATGCTCGTCCGTCGAGCCGTATTCGACCGGGTTGGGGCGTTCGACCCGGCGCTGCGAGTGGGAGAGACGATCGATTGGGTAGCCCGCGCCGATGCCGCCGGGGTCAGGTGGAGGATCCTCGACGAGGTGGTCCTGCGCCGGCGGATCCACGGTGCCAACACGACGGCGCGCACGCCGGCCCTCGGATCCGAGTACCTGCGGGTCCTGAAGGCGTCGCTCGACCGGCGTCGGGCGGCGGCGCCGGCCGCGCCGCCGCGGGCCTGATCCTCCGCGTGACGGCCCCCGTGCGCCGCGCCACGCATCTCTGGCCGTCGCCGGAGCAGTGCCTGCTGCTCGAGGCGGCGCTGCTGGACCGCGACCGCGCGCTGGCCGCCTTCCGGCGGTGGCGCGAGCATGTATCGCTCGACGACAAGTTCAGCCGCGGATCGTTCCGGCTTCTTCCGCTCGTGTACCACCGCCTGCAGCAGCTCGGCGTGGACGACCCCGTGATGGGGAAGCTCAAGGGGGTATATCGCCGCGCATGGTACGAGACTCACCGGCTGTTCCAGCAGGTGCAGCCCGTGGTGGCGCGGCTGGCGGGCGCCGGCATCGACGTGATGCTCACCAAGGGGGCGCCACTGGCCCTTGGCGAGTACGGCGCGCCCGCCGTCCGTCCGATGGCGGACGTGGACGTGGTGGTCCCGGGCCACCGGCTCCGAGAGACGTTAGGCGAGCTGGCGGCCGCGGGATGGCGGCCGGGCATCGCCTTCACGCCGGACGAGATCCGTTACCGCCACGCGGCGCCATGGTATGGCCCCGACGGCGGCGCGATCGATCTGCACTGGCGGGTGATGTACGAGAGCTCGGCGCGAGGCGGCGACGACACCTTCTGGGACACGGCGGTGCCGCTGGACTTCATGGGTACCGCGGTGCGGCGCCCCGACGCGACGCACCACCTCTTCCTGGTGGTCGTGCACGGCGTACGGCGGAACGAGGAGACGCCCGTGCGCTGGATCCCCGATGCCATGGCGATCCTGCGCGCCCCGGGGGTCGCGATCGACTGGCAGCGCATGGAGGCGCTCGCGGCGGCCAACCGGGCGACCGTCCGCCTGGCGCTCGGCCTGTCCTGGCTCGCGCGCGTGTTCGACGCGCCGGTACCGCCCGGGGTCCTCGAGCGGCTTGGTACGCTGCGCGTGTCGTGGCTGGAGCGTCTCGAGAACACGGTCATGCTGGCGGACGACGCGGACGAGGCGCCGTCGCTCCTGCGCAGCCAGTGGACGGCTCTCTCCGAGTACGCCCGTTGCGCGAACGGCCGGGGACCGATCGCGTTCGCCGCCGGCTACACGGACTTTCTCCGCTACCGCATGGGTCTGGGCGCGAGGCGGGAGATCCTCCCGCGGATGGTCCGGAGCATGGGACGGCGGATCGCGCGGGCCGGCGGGCGCTCGGCGAGGGACGCATGAGGCACCTCCGCGAGCGCCTCGCCGGCATGGCGCGGTCGGTCGACCGGCCCACGATGGCCTGGTTCTGGAGCTACTACCGGGGGCGGATCCCGCGCCTCGTCCTCTTCACCGCGGGCTCGCTGCTGCAGTCGCTGCTCGTGCTCCCCGTGCTGGCGCTGGTCCGGTACGCGTTCGACACGGTGATCCCTGCGGGCGACGTGCCCGCGCTCGTCCGCGTGGGCCTTGCGATCGTGGGCATTCGCACCCTCGGCAGCGCGATCAGTCTCGTGCTGCGGTCGCACATCCTGCACACCGTAAAGGGTGCCGTCACCGAAGTGCGACGCGACCTGGTGTCGCGTGTCTACCAACTCTCCCGCCTCACCCTCGTGCGCGCCGACCTCTCCGTGGTGCACACGCAGATCCTGCAGGACAGCGAGCGGGTCGATCACTTCGCCAACGTGCTGTTCTCGGTCGTGATCCCGGCAGCGGCCGCTTCCATGGTGTTGCTCGGCGTGCTCGTGATGCTCGACCCGGCGCTGGTGGTCGTGGCGAGCGTCGTCCTTCCCATGCTCTGGCTCGCGGGGCGCGCGTCCGGATGGCTCGTCAGGCGCCACGTCTTCACGTTCCAGCGGGCCTGGGAGCGATTCAGCAAGGGCCTGCACTTCGTGGTGCGCCAGCTCGACCTCACACGGGTGAAGGCGTACGAGGCCGAGGAGCTCGAGCGGCAGCAGCGGCACATCGCGGAGCTCTACGCCTCGGGCCACCGCATGGCGATGAGCTACGCCGTCCACGGACAGGTGCAGCGCACGCTCACGGGAATCGGCGGCATCCTGATCCTGGTGATCGGTGGCGCGGCGGTCGCGCGGGGCACCATGACGCTCGGGGAGTTCCTCACGTTCTATCTCGCCGCGGGGATGCTCTACGGGCATCTCGACACCGTCACCGGCAGCGTGCCCGAACTGCTGGCCGGCGGGCAGTCGCTCGCCACGCTGCACCGGTTCATGACGGACGGCGAGCCCGAGCCGTACCGGGGCACTCGCGTGATCCCCTTCTCCGGATCGGTCGAGGTGCGTGGTGTCTCGTTCACGTATGGCGACGAACCGCTCCTCAGGCAGGTCGACCTCGTCATGCCGGCGGGCACGCACGTCGCGATTGCCGGAGCGAACGGCGCGGGGAAGAGCACGCTCGTGCATCTCATCCTCGGCTTCTACCGGCCCCATGGGGGAATGCTGCTGGCGGACGGCGTCCCGTACGATGAGATCGACATCCGCTCACTGCGGCGATCGATCGGCGTGGTATCGCAGCGGCCGGAGTTCTTTGCCGGAACGGTGCGCGAGAACATCGTCTACGGGTCGCCCGGCGCTACGCAGGAGGAGATCGAGCGCGCGGCGCGCCTGGCCCTTGCCGACGAGGTCATCGCCACGCTCCCGCGTGGTTACGACACCGAGCTCGGGGAGCAGGGCGTCATGCTCTCCGGTGGCGAGGGGCAGCGCATCGCGATCGCGCGAGCCCTCCTGGGCCGGCCACGCTTCCTGATCCTCGACGAGCCGACCAACCACCTCGATGCCGGCGCCGTCGCACGCCTCATGCGGGGCATCGCGCGGCAAGCCGACCGCCCGACGGTGCTCGTGATCAGCCACGACACGGCGGTGCTGGATTCGGCCGACTCCGTGTACCGGATGCACGATGGTACGCTGACGCTGGAGTCGCGAGCCACCGCCGATGCTGCATCGGCCTGAATCCGCGGGCGCGGCGATGCCGCCGGATGCCCCCGCGGCCGCCGTTCCGCATCGGTCCGACACGCCGGCGCGCCCGGAAGCCGATCAACGCGCCTTCTTCGAGGCGGTCATGGAGCGCTGTGCCGCGGCGGAGGCGCGCACGGGACGCATCGTCAGGCATCTCGAGCTCGCCGGAACGCGCGTAGCGCTGATCTTCGCCGGGGAACAGCTCCTGCCGCTGCTGTTCCCCGCTCTCGCTCACCTCGAGGTCCCGGACGATCGCCAACCGGACGTTTCGCTGCATCTCTGGGACACCCGGTCGACCGGCGTGGACGTGCCACATCCGCCGTGCCGGCACGAGTGCTTCACCGATCGCGGGGACATCTGGGGCTTCTCGAGCCGTCGCATCCGGAGCGCGTTTCACTGGGTCGAGTGCTCGCTCAACCTGCTCGACCTGGATCGCCGGGTCGGCACGTTCTGGGTGCGCTCGGACGAGCGGATGCCGTTCTGGACGCATGCCTCGCCGCTGCGCACGCTGCTGCACTGGTGGATGGAGGCCAACGGCGCCCAGCTCCTGCACGCCGCGGCCGTGGGCACGGAACACGGCGCCCTGCTGATCACGGGAAAGGGCGGCGCGGGAAAGTCCACTACCGCGCTCCTCTCCCTGCTGGCGGGCATGTCGTACATCTCCGACGACTACCTCGTCGT
>DATIGO010000177.1:0-12400 GCA_035454665.1 Gemmatimonadaceae bacterium
ACGCTCGAGCGGATTCTCCATCACGAACGTCCGCCCGTCCGGAAGCAGATCGTAGAAGCGCGCCGCCGGGTACCAGCGCCGCGAGCTGCGCCGCACGACGCGAAGCTCCGGCGACGTCTCGAGGTCGATCGTGTTGAGCCCGTTCACGCCGACGTAGTACAGACGGCGGCTATCCGGCGCCCACACGATCGGCCGCGAGAAGGCCACCGGGACGTCGGATACCTGAAGCGCAGCACCGCCGGCGATCGCGAGTACGTACACGTCGCCCGACGTGCGCTCGTTATACGTCACGAGCTTGCCGTCGGGCGACAGCCGCGTCATGAACGACCTGACCCCGCCGCGCGAGGTCAACAACGTGTCGACTCTCGCGCTCCCGTCCACCCAGACGCGCAGGACCGCCGCTCCGGCCGGGTTGCGAAGTGTCGCGCCCAGTACGTAGGACCTTCCATCGGGTGACGGATAGGCGCTTCCGGCGATCTCCGCATCGACACGCGCCAGACGCCGCTCCGATGAGCCATCCAGGGGGACCGCGAGGAGCTCGCTGCTGTCGGTGCTCACCGACGACGTGACGAGCTGGCGTGAATCGCCTGTCCAGCCCACGCGAGCGAGATTGCCGGCGGTGCGAAGCCGTGTGGCAACCCCCGTTCCGACCTCGAGAACCTGCAGCTCGTACGTTGCCGCCGTTCGTGTCGACAAGCCGCTCGCCGTCGGAGCATCCAGGCGCATCGCAACGTACCGGCCGTTCGGCGAAACGCGCGGCGGGACCTGTAACGTGAAACGCCCGCCGAGCGGCCGCACTTGTCCGCTGGTATCCACCAGCGCAAGGGACAGCCCGCGCGCGTCGGCGGCCGGCGCGTACACGAGCGTGCCACTGGAGGACAGCGCGACCGCGGTTCCGGTAGTCGCCGTCGCGACCCGCGGCTCGAGCGGAACCGGCGCGCCGACAACCTGCATCCTTCGCGCGTCGATTCTTGTGGCCATCAGCGTTCCGTCCACCCGCGAGTACACCATCAGGTCGTCCAGAAAACTCACGGCGCCGATACCGGGCAATTCTGTTCGCAGGCGACGGCCATCCGAAAGCCGGTACAGCACGATGCTGGGCTCGTCGGCCTCCGGGACCGAGCTCGCGTACGCGACGATATCGGACCGCCCCAAAATCACCGGGCGACGCTGGGCCAGCTCGCCGTTGGCCGTATCGAGCGGAACGGCGAGCGCTGTCGGGCCACCATTCGCCGATACGCGATGGATGCCCGCACTGGGCCCGATCTGCTCGAAGAAGATCTCGCCGCTCTCGCTCCAGAAGAGCGCGGCAACGCGACCCGGCGCACGCGCGACGAGGGACGACGTGCCGCCGCTCACGCGGACCTTGCGGATGTTGATGTTCTCGGTGATGAACGCCACCCACTCGCCATCAGGGGAAAACGTCGCGTTCATCCCGTCCTGACTTCCCTCCAATGGCCGGGGAGCGGGATCGCTGAGCGTCCGCAGCCAGAGATGGGCTCCGGATGAGCCGCTGGTTGCGCGGAAGACGATGGTGCGGCCATCAGGGGACACCGCGAACGGACGCGTGGGTCCCGATTCGACTCGAATCGAGTCGTCGTCGGTGAGCGTGAAGCGAATGACCGGCGCTTCCGCGGGTGTTGGCTCCGACAGCACGCTTGCACCCAGCGCCACGGCCAGCGCGACCGCCAGCAGCGCCAACCCGATCGTGGCGCGGCCTCGCCCCGCGAGTGGAGCTTCCGCCGAAGCGGTGCCTGCGCTCGCGCTGAATGCCGGATTCCGCAATGCCTCGCTGAACTCCTTCGCGCTGGCGAAGCGGTCAGCGGGCAACTTCTCGAGGGCCCGTTCGAGCGCCCCCGCGACGTTAGGCGGCACAGACCTGCGAAGCCGCGTCACCGGTTGCACCGGCTCGGCGATGATCTTCATGATGATCTGTTGTGCCGAGCCCCCGAGATGAGGCGGCTGACCCGCGAGCATTTCGTAGAGCACGCTGGCCAGCGAGTAGACGTCGCTGCGGCCGGACAGCTCCTTGTCTGCCGTCGCCTGCTCGGGCGACATGTAGTGCGGCGTGCCGAGGCTGAGCCCGGTCTCCGTCATCCGCCCGCCCGCCGCCGCACTCACCGCCAGCGCGATGCCGAAGTCCATCACCATCGCCCGCCCGTCGTGCAGCAGGATGTTCTCGGGCTTGATGTCGCGGTGGATCACCCCCCGGCGATGCGCGTAGTCCAGGGCGTCGGCCACCTCGCGCGCCATCCGGACCGCCTCCTCGACGCCGAACTGCGTCTCCCGGTTCAGCTTCTCGCGGATCGTCTCCCCTTCAATGAAGGGCATGACGTAGTAGAGGAACCCCTTGGCGGTGCCCGAGTCGAAGAGCGGCAGGATGTGGGGGTGCTGGAGCGAGGCGGTGGTCTTGATCTCCACCACGAACCGCTCACCACCCAGGACCGCCGCGAGTTCGGGCTTCAGGACCTTTATGGCGACCTTGCGGTCGTGCCGCAGGTCCTCGGCGAGGTAGACGGTGGCCATGCCGCCCGCGCCGAGCTCGCGCTCGATGCGGTAGCGGTCCGAGAGCGCCGCCGAAAGCTGGTCGGAATTGGAGGTCATCCTGGCCTGTTCCGGATCCGTGCGACGGATGGCGTGTCGCCACCCCTATGCTACGGCCGAGCCCGCCCCGGGGGAACACCATCTCGACGGCCGGGGACCCGCCTGTTCCCGTGTTGGTAGCATACCGGCCGGCTCTCGCCCGTTCCACGTGCATCGGCAACATCCAGCACGGAGAGCGTCATGGTGACCAGGGAAACCGTGCGGCCGCGGGAGACCAGGCGGCGTCGCCGCACCGGTTTGGTGGATCGGGGGATGGATTGCCGAAGTGCGGCAAACTGCCGGACGTCGGTTCACCTCCTCCTGACCATCGACACCGGCGACGAAGGGCTGAGCCTTCCGAAGTTGGGCCGCCGAAGGCTTCCGGTCCTGTACTGCCTGAACTGCATGAGCTGGCGGCCGCTCTATATCGACTATTCGGCAGAGACGCCGCGTGTCGTCAGTCAGGCGAAGGAGGAGAGGGCCAACGACGACCTCTTGCTCGACGAGCGTCCCGTGTACGTTGCGCCTCTGGCGTCGGCCCATACGTCGACATCCAAGGTGGGCGGCGCTCCGAAGTGGCTCCAGGGTCCCGAGGTCCCCCAGTGCACGGGATGCGCCGAGCCGATGACCTTCTTCGCGCAGCTCAGGAGCCTGCCGGACTGGCCTTCGGCGACGATGGTACGCTGTACGCGTTCGTTTGTCCCGCGTGTCGGGTCAGCGCGACGTTCATTCAGCCGCATTAGTCGCACGGCGCGTCGTGTCCGGCGTGAGCCTCAGGCAACAACGTGCTCGGCAGACCCCGTGATCCGGCCAGCGGGCTGCCTCGCCGGCGGTACCCCATGATGCACTCGGGTGGGCCCAATCAGCCCGCTCGAGGCGTCTCCGTCTTGTCAGGATCTGCGCTCGGCACGATCTGGACCGCGCGACCGATCAGCGTGCCGCGTTTCGTCCACCGGTTCATGCTCAGTTGCGCCGCGTCCAGCGCTCGCCATCCCACTCCCACGTGTCGTTGAGATCACCGTCGGGGTAGCCCTTGCGACCGCCAAAGAGAACCACGCGGTCCCGAGCCGCGTCATACGCGAGGTATCCCATGGCGCGCGGTTCTGGGCCGGTATGCGCCAGCTGCTTCCACTCCCTCCCGTCCCAGGACCACGTGTCGCCGAGAAAGCCACTCGCGCCGATTCCGCCGAAGAGGATCACCACGCCGCGTTTGGAGTCATACGTGGCACCCGCCGCCGCGCGTGGAGCCGGGCCCACCGCGGGGACGTCGACCCAGCGTTCTCCGTCGAACTCCCAGGTATCGCGCAGTTGGGGACGCGGCTGTCCCGGCGCACCCGGTGCCCCCGATCCGCCAAAGAGCACGACGCGGCCGCGGCGGTCGTCGTACACGAATGTGTGACCCTGCCTGCCTAACGGCCCGGCAGCTTCGAGCTCCCTCCAGGTCGCGCCATCGTATTCCCACGTCGTTCCGTGCACCTGACCGCGCCCGGCAGACCCGCCGAACGCGACGAACTTCCCACGCCGGCCGTCATACGCGAACCCCGGCTCCGCAGCGAGCATCGACGGGTGCACTCCCTCGTCGCGCCACGACGCGCCGTCGAGTACCCGAAGGTCGCCGAGCGAGGCGCCACCGGCGTATCCACCGAATGACACCACTCGACGGCGGCGAGCATCATAGGCGAGGCCGGCGCCCGACAGTGGCTTGCCCGACTCCCCGAGATGCTGCCACCGGGAGCCGTCCCAGGCCCACAAATCGTTGAAGAATCGGAATGACTGGCCCTCGTTGATCGGAGTGCTTCCCCCGGTGAGCAGCACCCTCCGGCTGGCGGGATCGTAGATCATGGAATGGTGCGCCCGCTTCGGCGGAGCGCCGGGCTCCTGAAGGTGCGTCGTCGCGAGCGATGTCGGAGCGAGAAGGAGCAGGAGTGTCGTCTGGACGCGCATACCGATTGACCCCGGAGCGATGTTCGACGTGAAATGCGCTCATTCACTTTGCCATCAGTAGCGTAGGCTCGGGCAGTACGCTCCGGCGATGTGCCGGTGACGGGGCGCGCTGCTCCTGTGGCAGCTTGTGGATCCGGCGGGTCGGGGAGGCGCAGCGAGGATGCTCGGGGCGGAGTGGCCGCCTCCCCACCAGGCGTTGGATGGTCGCAGAGAAGCGTGGGATCGCGCTATCGAGCGGTGGGGAGTGTCGTCGCCGGCGCCGTCGTTGGCGCTCCGATAGCGATGGGTGGTGTTCCTCCTCATCACACGACTCTGACGCCAACGACGCGTATTGTCCCCTCAGGCCTCACAAGGCGGCTTGACGTATGCGCAATCGTGCCTCCCCGCCTTCGTCGACCTGGTAGACATACAGTCGATTGGCACCCACGTGGATGATCTTGCTACCGAGTGGCATGGCAATGGTCGTCGCCTGACCAGAGAGCGTGCGACATTGACAACGTTCCGTGCCGAAGCCGTGAGGCTGGTTGAGCCCGTACCACAACTCTCCGTCACCGCCCGCCACGACATCCTGGAACGGCGCCTTGACAGCGGCGAGGGGGCGCGGCGCATCCCGGAGGTTGTCAGGCGCACGCCGTCCACCAAGCATGTGCCGGTCCCGATCGACGGTCCGAACCCGGCGAAACGGCACGGGTGAACCCACCCGCATCGATCCCTTGGATCCTACCCAGCCAACCCGGTTCGTGGATCCGCGTGCCACCCACACGCGCCCGTCCGGAAGGGCTCCCCAAACATCACGCGCAGCGTACTGCGGCGCGAGGTTGAAGCCGACATTGCCGGCCGCAACGAAACACAGTGGCGGGAATATGGACCCCAAGGATCTTCGAAGGCTCTTCGGACCGTGGCACTGTGCGGGTTCCCGCAGGACGATTCGCTCACGCAGTGCGCTGGGCCCGAGCTCCCGCGCGCAACCGGTGATAGTCATCTCGACCTATTCACTCCGGAGCGCTACCGTGGGCTCCACATGCGATGCGCGCCAGGCCGGACCAACCGTCGCGGCCAGCGCGATCGCGGCGAGCAGACCCGCGACCCCGGCGAGCGTTACTCCATCGATGTCCCCGACGCCAAAGAGCTGGGCCCGCAGGAACTGGGTGCCCCAGATCGCCAGCAGAATCCCCCACGCCCCGCCCATCACGGCCATCGCGAGCCCCTGACGCAACACGCCCCGCGTGATCGCCGCGCGGTCCGCACCGAGCGCCATGCGGATCCCGAACTCGCGCGTCCGCGACGCCACGCCGCGCGTGACCACGCCGTAGATGCCTAGGGTGCAGAAGATCACCGCACACAGCGCGAACGCGCGGGTGAGCCGCGCGCGGAACCGCTCGTTGGCCACCGCGGTCTCGATGTGCCGGGTCATCGGTCCCGCGTCGATGAACGCCACGCCGGGGTACGCCTCCTGGAGTCGCCGGCGAATCGTCTGCGTCATCGCCGCCGGGTTGTCGCTGCGGACCAGCAGGTTGCCGCCCCCGGCCTGCATGCGGCCGCGCGTCACGTAGAACGTGAACTCGGTCGGCGCGCGCAACTGCATGTCGCGGAGGTCCTCGGCCACCCCGACCACCGTGAACTGATGCTGCCCCCAGAACGAGACCTTCTTTCCGATGGCCGACTGGCCCGGCCAGGCCCGCCGCGCCAGGCTGGCTGAAATGACCATGTGATCCGGCCCGCCCTCGCGGTCGTCATCGGCGTTGAGGGCGCGTCCCTCGATCATGCGAATCCCCGTGACCTCAAAGAACTCGCCCGACACGAATCGCCGCTCGGCGACGATCTCGGGACCGGTGTAACCCTCAGGACTCACGTCGTTGTTCCCGCGGCCGAGCCCGAGGGGAATGATGTCCGAGATCGCCACGCCGCGGACGCCAGGGATCGCGGCGATCAGGTCCGCGACCTCGCGCGTCCGGTCGCGCGGTGGAGCGTTTGGTGTCGGCGCGCTGCCTGACTGCGCATCCGGTGCGTACGAAAGCGAAAAGCTCATCAGCTCGCGCACGGCGAACCCCGGATTGGTCTCACTCAGCGCGCTCAGGGTCCGGCTCATGAGGCCCGCCCCGTACAGCAGCACCGTCGCGAGTGCGATCTGACCGACGATCACCCCACCCTGCAGCGCCGATCGTCCCCTCACGCTGCCACGGCCGGTGCCGATCAGCCCCGCGATCGAGGCGCGACGCAGCACGCCGAGCGGCAGCAGGGAGGTTCCGATGCCGACCACCAGCGTCACCGCGATGCCGAGCGCCAGGATGCGTCCGTCGAGCACCACTTCGCTCACGCGCGGCAGGCCCGCCGGCACGAGCACGGTCAGGAGCGAGACGGCGCTCCGGGCAGCCGGCATGGCGAGGGCAACGCTCGCCACCGACAGGAGGAATCCCTCCGCGGCCACCTGGGTCGCCAGGTGCCGGCCGCCGGCGCCTAACGCGCGACGCACGGCCAGCTCTCCCTGCCGGTCGATCAGGCGGCCGAGGTGCAGCGCCGCGACGTTGCCCGCCGCGATGACCAGGAGCAGGAACGACGCCGCTCCGAGTATCCAGAGCGGCCGGCGATACGCCGAAACCAGGTCGTCCTTGCGCGAGGAGATCACGACGTCGTGGTCGTGTGCTTCGCGCCGGATGATCCGGCTGATGGTCGCCGAAGCCTGCTGGGCCGTCACCCCGTCGCGGAGTCGCGCCAGCCCGTTCGTGCGGTGGTCGCCGCGATTCTGCCACGGCTGCATCAGCGTCCAGAGTAGTGGCCTTGGGCCCCCGAG
Source organism: Gemmatimonadaceae bacterium (assembly GCA_035454665.1). GTDB lineage: Bacteria > Gemmatimonadota > Gemmatimonadetes > Gemmatimonadales > Gemmatimonadaceae > DATIGO01. The sequence continues at coordinate 7,319 of DATIGO010000177.1, forward strand.
CGTCGGATCGCCCGCGAGCACGCCGACGATAGTCTGCGTCGTCGAGCCGAGCCGGATCGTCTGACCGAGGACCGCCGGATCGCTCTGATACCGTTCCCGCCAGAAGGATTCGGAAAGCAGGACCAGTTGCTGCCTCCCGACTTCGTCTTCCCGCGTGAACGTCCGGCCCAGTCGCACCGGCGCGCGCAGCACATGGGAGAAGAGGCTGGCCGTTGTCGTGGCGGCGCGAAGGCGTTCCGGTTCGCCGCCCTCCGGGCGCAGCGTGACGGTCGTGCCGAACGCCATGGCCAGTCCGTCGAGCACGTCGGTGCCGTCTCTCCAGACGTCCTCCAGCTCCGGGTACGAGAACGATCCCCGCTCGCTGCGCCCGCCCGATTCGTAGGTGGGATAGACGTTGACGATCCGTTCGGGATCCGGATAAGGGAGAGGCTTGAGCAGGATGCCGTCGACGACGGTGAACATCGCGGTACTGGCCGCGATGCCGAGCGCGAGGGTGGTAACGGCGAGCGCGCTGTAAACCGGGTTCTTGGCCAGCGTGCGGGCGGCGATGCGCAGGTCGTTCAGCATGAGCATCGGGGGTTGGACGGGTCGAGGGATGCCGGCACTGTACAGAGATGGTCGTCGCCCGGAAAGAGTTGCGTGACCAGACGACGCGGTGGCATTGGGTCGTCGCACCCGGCGCTCCCCAACGGACTCCACGCGACAGGTGATGCCGAGGGACAGGTGAAGCCGAGGGACAGGTGGCGACTGTGCTGATTCGTGCGGCCTGTTTCAACCCCGCGCCGCCCTGGGTCATCAAACCCTGAGTCCCCCGGGTCGACGGTGGTTCCCTCACGGTGTCGGTTCCATCGGCGGCCAGCCCGTTGTCGATCGACGTCACACCCCTCGAGGACTCCGCGATGGCGCGCTTCGCCCGTTTCTTCGACCATCTGGCGCAGGACATCCGGTACGCATGGCGCGGTGCTCTCGCACGGCCCGGCTTCACCAGCCTCGCCGTGCTCACCATTGCGATCGGCGTGGGAGCGAACACGGCCATCTACAGCGTCCTGGACGCGGCGTTGCTGCGGCCGCTCCCGTTCGCCCAGCCGGATCGTCTGATGGCGCTGAGTCTGAGGATGCCGATGCCGAGCGGGGCGCCGCCGCGCGACATGGTCTGGTCCTACCCCAAGTACGAGCACTTCGCCAGCGCGCAGACGGCCTTCGCGGCGCACGCCGTGCATTCTCCGCGCCCGCTCACGTTGACCACCGACGAAGGCGCCGAGCGCGTGCCGGGTGAAGTAGTCGGCGGCCGGTATTTCGAGGTCCTCGGCCTCGGTGCGCTCCGAGGCCGGCTCTTCGACGCCAGTGACGACATGCGCGGTGGCGAGGCCCGGGCCGTCATCAGCGAGGGATACTGGCGGCGCCAGTTCGGCAGTGGCGACGTGCTGGGTCGCGCGCTCACGATCAGCGGTCGCCCGTACGTCATCATCGGCATCGCGCCGCGCGGATTCCGTGGGCTGAGCGGCACGGCGGATGTCTGGGTCCCCCTCGTGGCGTTCTTCAGTGAGGCAAACCTCGCACCGGCAAGCGCGCACCATCTGCAGCTCCTCGCGCGCCGGCGCGCGGAAGCGCCGGAATCGGCGGCGCGCGGCGAGATGGTTCGCCTCGGACAGCAGATCGACGCGATCTACCCCGATCCGGATGGCGACTGGGGCGCGGCGGCCTACGCGCTCGACGAGTTGCGCATCGATCCCGCGCTTCGCGCTGCCGTTCTGGTACTGGCCGTGGCCGTGGGATTCGTGCTGCTGATTGCCTGCGCCAACATCGCGAGTCTGCTCCTCGCCCGCGGCGCGGCGCGCCGGCGCGAGATGGCCGTCCGGCTGGCGGTCGGAGCAGACCGCGGACGCCTGTTCGCACAGTTGCTCACGGAATCTCTCCTGCTCGCGGCCCTGGGAGCCGCGGTCGCCCTCCTGGTCGCGGGACTCGGCGTCTCGATCCTGGGCACTCAGGTGGCCTCGCTGGCTCCCGCGCTGACCGGAATGTTCGGCGAGAGCAGCGGGCTCACGAACATCACGCTGACCACCATCGCGCTCGACGGCCGTCTCCTGGCGTTCGCAGCGGCGATGGCGCTGGCCACCGGGGTCCTCTTCGGGTTCGGTCCCGCGCTCGTCGTTTCGCGCACACCGATGTCTGACGTGCTCCGCTCGGGGGCCGTGGCCACGCCGGCGTTCGCGGGGTTGCGGCGCCTCACCGGCCGCGGCATCCTCGTGGCCAGCGAGATCGCGCTGGCCACGATGCTCCTCATCGTATCCGGTCTCATGATCCGGAGCCTGGACCGGCTCTTCGAAGCGCGCGTGGGCTACGATCCCGAGGGACTCGTGACGACGCGCCTCACGCTGTCGCCGACCCGCGCTCCGCGCGATTCGACCCTGCAGCTCTGGGTCGATCTTGCCGAGCGGCTCCGCGCTCTTCCAGGGGTCACGGCGGTCGGTGTCGCGAGCTGCGCTCCGATCGGAGACAACTGCGAGGGAACGAGCATCAACATCGCGGGACAGCCCCAGGGTGTCCATGTGGCCTTGCACGCGGTCTCAGCCGGATTCTTCCAGACGATGCGCACGCCGATGCTGCGCGGCCGAGCCTTCGACGACGGCGACCGGCGAGGTGCGCCGGGCGTGATGATCATCAACGAGGCGGCCGCGCGCGCATTCTGGGGTTCCGCCGATCCGCTGCAGACTCCCGTGCAATGGAGCGGCGTCGAGTGGCGGGTGGTGGGCGTCGTATCGGACATCCGGTATGAAGCGATCGATCAGCCGGCGCAGCCGGCCGTGTACTTTCCCTACGGACAGTTCCGCCGCGTCACCGGCACCGTCTTCGTGCGGACGAGTGGCGACCCCTCGGCGCTGATTCCTGTCCTGCGGCGCGAGATCCGCGCCGCCGACCGCGAGCACGCCTTCAGCGAGGTCCGGCCGATGACGTCGCTCGTGAACGACGCAACGGCCCGCACCCGCATCACCACGGTCCTCCTGGGGACCTTCACCACGATCGCGATTCTTCTCGCGGCCATCGGCATCTACGGCGTGCTCGCCCTCGCCGTGGCGCAGCGGACGCGCGAGCTCGGCGTCCGCGTGGCGCTGGGCGCGCGCCGGGAGTCCGTCGTCGGTCTCGTCATGCGTCAGGCGTTGTCACTGGCGATGCTGGGCGGCACCCTGGGGCTCGTATCGGCCATCGCTGCGGCGCGTGCGTTAGGCGCGCTGCTGTACGAGACGCCGCCCTGGGAGCCCGCCGCGTATCTCTCGGCCGTCGTCGTACTCGTGGTCGCAACGGTCACCGCGGCGGCCGCCCCCGCCTGGCATGCGACGCGGGTCAGTCCGATGGAAGCCCTGCGGCAGGAGTGAGCATCGACCGGTAGCCGAACCCGCACGCCGCGTCGCGAGGCGAAGAACGTAACGGATCGATGGCGAGCGGCATGCCGTCAGCTTTCTGTCACGGTCCACGCCCTCACTCGGTTCCGCGACGCACGTTTACCCGCATCGCCCGGACGGCGGAGGGGGCGGTCACGGCGAGCGTCAGCACGAGAAGGAGAACACCCGCCGCCGTGAGCACGGACGGCGACGTTGGCTCGACGCCGAACAGAAACGCGCGGAGCGAGGCGCCGAGCAGCCACGCGCCGACCAGGCCGACAGCGATACCGGGAAACGACAGGCGCATCACCTGCGTGATCACGAGGCGACCGAGCTGCGCGGGCTGCGCCCCGAACACCGCCCGCAGCGCAAACTCGCGCTCGCGGGTGCTCACGAGCTGGCTCATCACCGCGTACGTCCCGAGCGACACGATCCCGAGCGCGACGACCGCAAAGACCATCAGGATCACCGCGCGCAGGCGCGGCAGCGCGTTCACCTGGAGGACCAGCTGGTCGAGCGTCGCCACTCGCCCCGCTGCCACGACCGGATCGGTCTGACGCAGCGCGTGCCTGAGCGCCGCCAACGCCTCCCCGCCGTTACCTCGCCCTTCCACCACGATCGAGAGGATCTGCTGAGAGACCTGGGCGAAGGGCATATAGACGGCCTCACCTGGCGGCGCGTCGTATCCGGCGTCCATGGTGTTGCCGACGATGCCGACGATCTGAAGCGGCAGGGGCGTGCCCGTCGTGACGCGGACGATGCGCTCCCCGACGGCGTCCTTCCCGGGCCATAGCCGATCGGCCAGCGCGCGACTCACGATGGCCACCGGCACGGCAGCGGTATCATCGTGCGCCTCGAAGGCGCGTCCGCGCAGCACCGGGATGCCCATCGCGCGGACGTACGCCGGCGAGATCCGCCGCGTGTGCAGGAGCATCTGTTCCGCCGACGCGGCGCCATCGGGGAGCTCCGTCACGAAGCGCTCACCCCGTCGGATGTCACCCACGGGCAGCGTCGTGGTAAACCCGCTGGTCACGATCCCGGGCTGCGCGGCCAGGTTCTCGCTCAACGCGCGCCCGAACGCCGCGCGTTCGGTATGCCCGGCGAATCTCGAGTCGGGAAGAACGACGCGCGCGACGAGCCTGTTCCGTGTCGTGAACCCGTCAGGAATCTGCGACAGCCTGAGGAAGCTGACGGCGATGAGAGATGCTACCGCAAGGATCAGCACGGAGAGCGCGGACTGCCCCAGCACCGTGGCCTTCTGCCAATTCATGGCCCCGCGCGACAGGGTACTGCTCCGCGACGTGACGCGGAGGTTGTCACCCATCTGCGCGTCCCGGCTGAACCAGATGGGAAGCAGGCTCGCCACGACACCCACCAGGAACGTCAGGACCATGGTTGCCGCGAGAACCGCCAGATCGAGGGGTGCTGCTCGGATGAACGGCGAGATGGTGGGCCCGAGATCGAAGCTCTGCAGCACACGGAGCGCGACGACGGCGAGCCCAAGCCCGGCGGCACCTGCGAGCCCCACCACGACGAGACTCTGCCGCAGCACGAGGCGCATGATGTTGCTCCTGCCGGCGCCGAGCGCGACGCGAACCGCGAATTCGCGTTGCCGTTCGAGGCCCCAGGCCACGAGGAGCGACGAGAGGTTGAGCGCCGCCAGCAACATGAGGCCCGCCGCGCCCACCAGCACGAAGAGCGC
>DATIGO010000178.1:0-8005 GCA_035454665.1 Gemmatimonadaceae bacterium
CCGCTTTCTGTGGCGTCTCCTCGGAGTCCGACGTGCACCCCAGCGATATGAGGGCCACCGCTAGACCAAGCGTTAGGCGCGCGCGATTCATGATCGTTTCCTTTTGAGTGGTATGTTTGCTGCCACAACGAGAGCGTGAAAGGGCGTCTAACGGAGATTAGACTGCAGTTTATTCCTGCCACGATAGGCTGCGAGCGCCGAGAAAGCCTGCGACGCTTCGCAGCCTTCCTCCCGACAGCCTGAATGCAATCGTACGTCCAATCAGCCGAGCCGCAAGGACTTACGCGTCGGCGCGCATCCGCATTGTTCCGTGATAGGCTGCGTAGCGATGGCGCGATAATCTTCACGCTGCACGATCTGGCGCCGAGCTCGGAACTCCGGGCCCTCCGAGGCTCCGCCACCCAAGCGCTCCCACGCTGCATGGACGGTCCGAGCACACTCGGCCCCATCGATCCATCGCGAACTCGGCATCCAGCACGTAGCCTTGGCCGCTTGCCGCCACCGTCCGCAGCGCATCGCCCAGCAATGACGTTGACAGGGCAGCGGCGTCCCCCGATACTGACGGGAGCGCGCTGACAGGGCGCCACCCACCCGCGGCAAGGGAATACTCCCACCTGACTTGGTCTGGGTCGCGTGCGACTGCACCTTCTTTCAGCCTGGCTTCAGCGGGGTACAGGCGATTCATGAAAGGAGGTTGCCATGAAGTCGCTCCCCGCTCGCCCGTCGCTCGAGTCTCTGCGCAAGCAGGCCAAGAAACTCGCGCGCGAGGTCGCCGCCGGTGACACCGCTGCCCTCACCCGGGCGCGCGTACACCTGCCGAATGCCGAACCACCGCTGACGCAACGCAACGCGCAACTCGTGATCGCGCGTGAGTACGGCTACGCGGGCTGGCAGGATCTTACCGCGGAAGTCAGCCGGCGTCTTGGCGCAGGCATCGCGTGGGCGGCGAAGCAGGCGAAGCGCGCCATTCACGACAACGACGTCGAACGGCTCAAGCAGTTGCTGGCCGAACACCCCGCATTGCTTTCCTGGACCGATGACGACGATGCGAGCGGACTGTTGGGATTCGCGACGGGCGCGTATGGCGACGCGGGCGACCCGGAGAGAGAGCGATGGTTCACGCGCGCGGCAGCCGCGGAGCTGCTCATCGACGCCGGCGCGGTCGTGACCGCATCGGTCCCGCTTGGGCTCCTCCAGTCGCGCGCCAGAGGGCTGCTGCAGCTCTTTCATCGGAAAGGCCTGCTACCAGGCACGCTCCGCTTCCTGGCGGCCCTTGGCGATCTCGACGCGGTCCGCACCGCACTCGACGAGAACGGGAATGATCTGTCGGCCGTCAACGAGGCGTTCGTGCGCGCCTGCTGCTTCGGCCACGACGCGGTCGCGTCGCTCCTGCTGGAGCGATCGATCGCACTCGATCCCGAGCTGGGCCGACACGTTGATGAAGGCATGGGACGCGGCGCCTTCATCAGGTACTTCATCGAAACGCGGCTCGAGGCCGTCCGGGAGATCGGCTGGTACGCGACCACCGTTGGCCTGTGGGGCGCGTTTGTCATCGAACAGGTCAGCCGCGCGGTCCCGGCTGGCGACCTGACCGCGTTCCTCAGCGGCCTGCAGCGGGCGCCGTGGCTGCTGAGTGATGCCTCGGTGGACCTTCAGAACCGGCTCATCGAGAGCGCCACGTTTCACGGCCGCGGGGAATTCATCGCCGCGCTTCTCGATCTCGATCCCGCGATCCTGCGGCGCGAGCCACCGCCTCCGTCGCAAGCCTTCGAATTCGCCGCCACGTATGCGCACATCGACCTCGTTCCTCTGCTCACCCGTATCTGGCCGCTGCCGGACGATCTCGCGCATGCGGCTGCCGTGGGAAACCTCACGCGCGTAAAGCGGTGGTTCGACGAGTCCGGCGCTCCGGCGCTGGGTGATCTCGACGATCACTATCCTGCCAACGACGCGCGCGCGAGGAACCACCTCCACTGGCATCCGCGCTCGGCGCAGCACGTCCTCGACGTGGCGCTCGCCTGGGCCGTCATCAACCGGCATTTCGACGTCGCGGACTTTCTCCTCGAGCACGGCGCGGACATCAACACGAACTGGAATTCCCACGAGCCGGCGAGCATCCTGCACCATCTGATCTTCCTGGACGACAGCTACGACGCGATGCGCTACCTCATCGACCGCGGCATCGACACGACCATCAGGGACTACCGCTGGGACAGCGATGCGCGTGGCTGGGCTCTGTACGGGCTGAAGGACGAGAAGATGGCACAGTGGCTGGAGGATGCGGTACGGCAACGGGATGAGGCCGCAGGTTGAGCAGTCCCGTCCCGCGTCCTCTTGACATGCGCGTCGACGGTCTATAACTATAAGGTTATTGAACCGGTGAGCTATGCATATGCAAGTGTCTGACCGCCTCGATGCGACATTTCTCGCGCTGGCTGATCCGACGCGGCGCGCGATTCTGGCTCGCCTCGCGCGCGGGACGGCATCGGTGACAGAGCTCGCGAAGCCGTTCGCGATGAGTCAGCCCGCGATCTCGAAGCACCTCAAGGTCCTGGAGCGCGCCGGGCTGATCACGGTCAGTCAGGATGCACAGCGGCGGCCCCGCCGTCTCGAGGGGAAGCCGCTCGCCGAGGCGAGTGCCTGGCTCGAGCGATATCGCGCGAGTTGGGAAGCGAGCTTCGCGCGCCTCGACGGCGTGCTGGAGGAGCTGCAACGAAAGCCGTCCGCCCCGACTCGCGTCCGGAAGCGGACCAAACCGTAGCGCGTTTGACACGGGAAGCCACACAGGAGAGCGACATGCCTATGGCGATGGAGAAGGCGCAGGTCACGCTGCCCAGCGATCGCGAGGTCAAGGTCACGCGGTCGTTCAGGGCAGCCCGACCGCTGGTGTACCGGGCATACACCGAGCCGGCCCTGGTGCGGCGCTGGCTGCTCGGCCCGCCCGGATGGTCGATGCCGGTGTGCGAGATGGATGTGCGCGTGGGCGGGCGGTTTCGCTGGCGCTGGCGGAGCGACAAGGACGGCAGCGAATTCGGCTTCGCCGGCACGTTTCGCGACGTCACGCCGCCGTCGAGGCTCGTGCACACCGAGACCTACGATCCCGGGACCCTCGGCGACGTACACCCCGAGGGCGAAGCGCTCGTGACAGTGACGTTCGCGGAGGAGAGCGGCATCACGACGATGATCACGCTGATGGACTTCGGGTCGAAGGAGGCGCGAGACGCGGCGGTGGCAACCGGCATGACCGACGGCATGGAGCAGAGCTATCAGCTGCTCGATGCGCTGCTCGGCGAGCGCGGGTAGCGGCGGCCCCGGGACGGTCGACGAGGGAGGAGCCCTCAGGTGTCCTCGTGGCACGCCGCGCCGCTCCCGGCGAGAGCGCACACGGGCCGGCCCTGAGAGCTCACTCCGCCCGGATCGCGATCATCGGATCCACCCGCGTGGCCCGCATCGCCGGCAGCACGCTCGACACCAGCGCCGCGAGCCCCAGCAGGGCCACGGCGCCACCCAGTGCCGCCAGATCGAACCGCGACACGCCATACAGCAGTGACCGCAGCGCACCGGACCCCGCCATGGCGAGCAGCACGCCGGCCAGCAGCCCCGGAACGACCGCCCGCAACGACGACGCGAGCACGAGCCACCGGATCCCGCCCGGCGTGGAGCCTAACGCCAGCCGGACCCCCATCTCGCGCGTGCGCTGCGCCACGGTGTACGATACCACCGCGTAGATCCCGACCACCGCGAGCAGCAGCGCGATCGCCGCGAACCCGCCCAGGAGCAGCATCGTGAATCGCCGATCCGCCACGGATTCGCCCACGATCCGCGACAGCGGCCGCACCTCCATCGGCACCTGCGGATCCACCGCCTCGATCGCGCGCCGCGCCAGGCCCGCCACCGATGCCTCGTCGAGCGACGAGCGGATCGCGTACGATACCGTGTATGACCGGTACGCCGGCCGCTGGCGGTGATCGAAATAGTACACGGAGCGGAACCGGTCGGTGATCGACGCACCGCGCGAGTCGCCCACGACGCCGATGACCTGATACCAGGGTTCCGGACCACGATCCATCCCCGCCGGCCGCACCCGCTTTCCGATCGGATCCTCGTCAGGCCACTCCGCCTTCGCGAACGTCTCGTTCACGATCATCACGGGCACGCCCTGGCGGTCGTCACCCGGCCCGAACGTCCGGCCCCGGACGAGCGGGATCCCCATCGCCTGGAAGTAGTCCCCGCCAATCACACGATAGACCGATGATCCCGTGAACGCCCCACGGGGGTCGTGCGGCTTTCCCTCGACCTCCATGGCGCCATTCGGATTGTTCCCTCGGAGCGGCAGCACGTTCACGAAGCCCACGCCCTCGATTCCCGGCTGCGGGCGGAGCTGCTCCAGCACCCGCTCGTGGAACGTGGAGACCGCGGGCGAGAGGCCGTCGTAGTTCACGGCGGGAAGATTCACCTGCACCGTGAGCACGCGCTCCGGCTCGAAACCCAGCGCCGTCTGCATCACGTTCGCGAAGGACCGGATGAGAAGCGCCGACCCCGACAGCAGCACGACGGCCAGCGCGACCTCGGCCGCGACGAGCACGCTCCACGCGCCCGCACGCCCGGGGCCCGCGGTCCCTCGCGTCCCCTCGCGCAGCGTGGTCCCGGTTCCGGTATCCGACAGCCGCAGTGCCGGGAAGAGCCCGAAGATCACCGCGGTCAACACCGCGACCACCGCGGCGAAGCCGAGCACCCAGCCGTCGATCGGGATCGACTCGAGCCGGAGCTGCGCCGGCGCGAGCGGCGCGGCCACGCGCAGCAGCAGCATCGCCAGGATGACGCCCGCCAGGCAGCCGAGCACGGAGAGCAGCGCGCTCTCGGTGAGCAACTGACGCACGAGCCGGGTGCGGGTGGCACCCAGCGCCGCGCGCACGGCGAGCTCGTTCGCGCGGACCGTACCACGCGCCAACCCCGCACTCGCGAGGTTCGTACAGGCCGCGAGCAGCAGCACCCCCGACGCGCCGAGCAGGAGATAGAGCGGCGTGCGGGCATTCTGCGTCAGCGCTTCCTGCAACGGCGTGATCGTCGAGCCGACCGCGTCGAAGTCGGGGTAGTACTGCGCCTTGAGTCTCGCCAGGATGTCGTCGAGCTCGCGCTGCGCCGCGAGAGGCGACACCTCCGGACGCAACCGCGCGACCATGCCCCCGCCGTGCGACGTGCGGCTCGAAGAATGCTCGAGCAGCTCCAGCGGCAGCCAGATCTGGTTCTCATTGGGAAAGTCGAAACCCGGCGGGAGCACGCCGACCACGGCGTGATCCATGCCGAGCCTGAGGCGGACGCCCCCGAGCGACGACGGGGCCCCGAGCCGGTCGCGCCAGAACGCGTAGCTCACCACCGCCACGGGATCGGCGCCGAGCCGGTGCTCGTCAGGCGACGGCAGGCGCCCCAGGACGGGACGGACCGGGAAGACCGTGAAGAACTGTTCCGAGACGTACCCCGCCGTGACGCGAAGCGGCCGGTCGGCGCCGAGCACGGTCTGCGGGCCGGCGCCATACGACGCGATCCCGATGAACGATCGCGCCTCGCGCTCGAGATCCTGCAGCGTGGCGAACGCCGGATTCCCCCAGCCGTTCTCGTGCCGCTCGATCACCGTCACGAGCCGGTCGGCGTCCTCGTAGGCGAGCGGCTGCAGGATCACCCGGTTCACGATCGAGAACACGGCGGTGTTCGCGCCGATCCCGAGCGCCAGCGTGAGCGCCGCGGCCGCGGTGAACGCGGGGCTGCGGCGCAGGAGCCGCACGCCCAGCGTGAGATCCTGCCGCAGCGCCTCGAGGGCCCGCGCACGACGCTTCGACGCGCGCCGCCGGCTCTCGATGTCGCGGCACTCCTCCTCCACGCGCGTTCGGTCGCCGAAATACTCGCGCGCCGCCGCGCGCGCCTGCTCCGGCGGCATCCCGCGCGCCACCAGCTCGGCCGTGCGCTGCTCCAGGTGAAACTCGAGCTCCCGGCGCACGTCCTCGTCCACCGGCGGCACCCTGGAGAGCGGCAGCTCGTCGTCGTCGCGATGGCGCCTCATGCGATGGATCCCCGCGGGCGCGCGTCGAGCACGCGGGAAAAGGCCGCGACGTACCGTCGCCACGCCTCGACCTCGCTGCGAAGCGCGCGGCGGCCAGGTTCTGTCAGCACGTAGACGCGGGCGTCGCGACCCGTGTCGGTCGTCTCCCACGCGGACTCGATCCACCCCCGCTCCTCGAGCCGGCGGAGCGCAGGGTACAGCGCGCCCTCCTCGATCCGGAGGTCATCGGCCGAGGTGTCGCGGATCCAGCGGGAGATCGCGTAGCCGTGCGCGGGTCCCCAGCTCAGCGTCTTGAGAACGAGCACGTCGAGCGTGCCCTTGAGGAGGCGCAGCGGAGTGTCTGGCATGTGTCGGGACGGGAAGGGGCGGGAAGGTGCGAGGAGGCGGGTTCAGACCCACATTGACCCATAAGACACTTATGTATGGGGTCGGGTTTGAAACCGCAACGAGCTCGCTCCTCAGGGGTGGTTCGCCCCGTCCGCTCGTCCCAGCCGTGCTCACTGCATGATCACTGCACCGTCACCGTGCCCGACATGACATTCCGCCCGTGCACCGTGCAGTAGTACGTGAACGCGCCAGCCGAGGTGAACGTCCGTTCGAAGGTACCCGTCGACTGCGCGGGCGAGCTCGGCCCACCCGCGTCGAACGTCACCGAGTGATCCTCCACGCCGTACCATTGCCAGGTCACTCTCGCACTCCCCGATGCCCGCCGAACGACGGCATTCGCGGGGCTGAAGAGATTGTCCTGCACCGACACCGTCGTGGTCGCCGGGGGCGGTGTCGGGTCGGGCTCGTCCGGCGGCTCCTCGGTGCCGGTTGGGGAATCATCACCGGAGCAACCGATGAGTGCGACGATTGCCAGCGAAAGCAGGATCTTGCGTCGCATGACTGACCTCCTGAGGGAATCGTGAACCCTCAGAGGGACACCCGGCACTTTCGAATGTTCTCGGGTAGCAGCGGCGGCCTCCGCCGTGGGGGCGCGAGGCCCCGTGCATCACGTGCGTCCGCCGTCGACCTTCATCGCGGCCGGCATCGGCACCGCGACCACCGAGGCACGCGCCGTGACAGCGCCCTCCGCGACGATCCACGTGTCCACGACGACTTTTCGCTCACTCAGCTCGGCGACGCGTCCGCGAACCTCCAGCGCGGGTCCCACCGGCGTCGGTCGCAGAAAATCCACCTTGAGCATCGCGGTCACGTAGCGAAGCGCCGGCGCGTCGCCGATCACCCTCCCTTCGCTCCGCTCCCGCGCCGCGGCTGCCGTGGCCATCGCGTGACAGTCGAGGAGTGATGCCAGCAGGCCACCGTACACGAAGCCCGGGACCGCGATCTCATGCGGGCGCGGAGTGTAGCGGGCCACGGTCTCGTCGCCGTCCCAGCGGCTCTTGAGGTGGAGGCCGTGCGCGTTCAGCCGCCCGCAGCCATAGCAGTGCGAGAAGCTGTCCGGATAGAAGTCCTGGACGGCTGGCGACACATCAGGGATGGCCGGCATGCGTCAGGTCTCGCTCCGCAGCGCCGCGACGGGGTCGATGCGGGAGCTTGCGCGCGCGGGGAGCAGGCTCGCGACCGCGGCGACGGCCAGTATGAGGATGGCAACGGAGAGCATGGTGGGAACATCGGTCGCACTCGTCTCGAACAACAGCCCCGAAAGCAGCGGGCCGCTCGCCAACGAGCCGGCGATGCCCGCGATCGCGCCGGCCGCTGCGAGGCGGAATCCGCGAAGCATCACCAGGTTCCGCACCTCGCGGCCGGTCGCGCCCAGCACCATGCGGATGCCGAGCTCGCGCGTGCGCTGCCGTACCATGGTCGCGATGACGGCGAACAGCCCGATCCCGGCGAGTGACACCGCCGCGCCGGCGAAGAGGGCGAGCACCATCGCGTTCATGCGGGGCTCCGCGCGCGGCGCATCGAGCAGGCGCTGGACGGGGGATACGCTCGCGAGCGTCA
>DATIGO010000179.1:0-5023 GCA_035454665.1 Gemmatimonadaceae bacterium
AGGGACCGTTACCCGTCGGTGCAGTGGCGAAGGCATGCTGGCGGAAACGCGCGCGGGGCACCTCCGCCAGCAGATGCGCCGGCACGATCGGCAGGTCGCAGAGAATGAGGGGAAAGGACGGCGGTGGATCGCGGAAGCGGATCGACACGGTGCTGTCGTCGAGAGCCGTGATGCGCTCCATCCCCGAGAGCTCCGCGGCGCGCGCGAATCCTGTCGCGGGGTCCCGCGCCGCCTGGAGCGTGAAGACGACGTCTCGCGCCGTGGTCGGCGCTCCGTCGTGCCACCGCAGCCCGTCGTACAACAGCAGCGTCAGCGTGGCGCGGTCCTCGGACCATTCCCACCGCCGTGCGAGATACGGCTGCGGCGCCAGCGCCGAGTCGAGCCGCGCGAGCGTGACGAAGAGCGCGAAGCGCTGAACCTGTCGCGCCATGGGATGCACCGTCACCAGGGGATTGGCGGACTCGAGGTCGGCGCCCGAGGCGTACACGACGGTATCCCGGCTCGCACGACTTCCGGCGCAGCCGAGCACGGCGAGCACGGCGCATGCGGCCACGGCGCGTCGCTTCACCGTGCGCGCCACCCGTTCGCCCGTTGACGACCGACCGCATCCCCGCATTATCCCCCCGGTGCGCTACCTCGTCCGTCGCGGCGCCGCCGCGCTGCTGCTCATCTGGCTCGTCGTCACGCTCACCTTCGGGCTGCTCCACGCGGCGCCCGGAGATCCGGCGGATCTGCTGCTCCCGCCGGGCGCCTCGCGAGAGGCCGCGGCGCAGCTTCGGGCCGAGCTCGGTGTGGATCGTCCCCTCGTGGTGCAATATGGCCGCTGGCTGAGCGACGTGCTGCGGGGCGACCTCGGCGAGAGCTTCGCGCGCCGGGAGCCCGTCACGCGGGTCCTGGCCGAGGCCATCCCGGTCTCGCTCTGGCTCGGCGTGGCGTCGCTGGCGCTCACCTTCCTCGTCGGCGTGGCCGTCGGCGCGCACCAGGCCGTCCACCGGGACACGTGGCACGACCGGCTGCTCACCGGACTCACGGCGGCGGTGTATGCGGCGCCGAGCTACTGGCTCGCCCTCGCGCTCGTGGCGGTCTTCACGTGGGGGCTGACGAAACTCGGCGCCCCCGCCTGGCTCCGGCTGCCCGCGTTCGGCCTGACGAGCCCGGCCGCCGAGTCCAGCGGGCCGGCCGCCGTGCTGGACCTGATCCGGCACTCCGTGCTGCCCGTCTCGGTGCTGGCGGCGATCGGTGCGGCAGGAATCGCTCGTTATGCGCGCTCGGCCGTGCTCGATCTCGTGCGCGCCGACTGGGTGCGTACCGCCCGCGCCAAGGGACTCACGGGACCGCGGGTGATCGGCCGGCACCTCCTGGCCAATGCCCTCCCGCCACTGATCGTGCTCCTCATGCTCTCGCTGCCGGGCCTCGTGGCGGGCTCGGTGTTCATCGAGAGCATCTTCGCGTGGCCCGGGATGGGGCGCGCGATGCTGCTCGCGATCGGCGCGCGGGACTATCCCGTCGTGATGGGCGCCACGATCGCCTACGCCACCGTCGTGGTGCTGGCGAACGCCGCGTCGGACGTGCTGCTCTACTGGGTGGACCCGCGGCGGCGCGCATGACGAGAACGGAACGCCTCGCCCTGGTTCTCCTGGCACTGCTCGTCGCGGGGGTGATCGTCGTGCCACTCGCGGCGCGACAGGATCCCCTCGCGATCGACGACGTGCTGGGCGCGCGTCTCGTTCCCCCCGGCCACACGGATGAGGCGGGTCGCTTTCACCTGCTGGGCACCGACCGCTTCGGTCGGGACCTGTTCGTGCGCATGATGCTCGCGGGGCGTCTCTCGCTCGCGATCGGGATCGGAGGCAGCCTCATGGCGGGCGCGATCGGCGTGCTCATCGGCGCACTCGCGGGATGGTGGCGGGGCGCGTTCGACCGGCTGGCCATGGCGGCAACGGACGCCCTGCTGGCGATCCCGCGTCTCATCCTCCTGCTGCTCTGCGCGGCGCTCTGGCGCCCGGGCGCGGCCACCGTCGTCGTCGTGCTCGCCGCGACCGGCTGGATGGGGGTGGCGAGGCTCGTGCGCGCCGAGGTGATGGGTCTGCAGACACGCGCCTTCGTGGACGCGGCCGGGGCGCTCGGCATCCCGCCGCTGCGCGTGCTGGGACGTCACGTCCTGCCGAACGCGCTTGGCCCCGCGCTGGTGGCGACGACGCTGGGCGTGGGCAACGCCATCCTGCTCGAGAGCGGCCTCGCGTTCCTCGGGCTTGGCGTGCAGCCGCCGCACCCGAGCTGGGGGAACATGATCGCGGGGGGGCGCGACCTGATCGTGACCGCGCCGTGGGTGGCGATCGCGCCCGGCGTGGCGCTCATCCTCACCGTGCTGGCGTGCACCCTGCTCGGCGATTCGCTGCGTGACCGGCTGGCGGGCGAGACGTCGGTGACCCTGCGCGAGCGGGCGTGACGGGGCGCGCCGCCGGCGGGCCCGTTCGGATGCCTAACGCACCAGGATGGTGACGATGCCGCGGGGCGGGGCCTCGAATGCCACGCGCCCCGTTTCCACCGCGAGCGCACCGAGCGGCGTTTCGTCCAGGCGCGCGAGACGCGCCTCGACGACGCCACGCATCTTCCAGGCGCCCCGCACGGCGGTGTCGAGCAGGTTCACGCAGCGCAGGATCGTCCAGGCGCCGTCCTCGGCCGGCTTGATCGCGGAGCAGGCGAGACCGGCACCGACGAGCTCCACGCCCGCGACGTCGTCCGGCGGCGCGATCGCAGTACGCCAGGGGCAGCCCTCGAGCGGCAGCAGCACGTCGTCCGCCGTTCGTTCGATGGCATCGACGCACGCTGCCGACCGCGGTCCGTGCAGCATCATCGCGAACCCGGCCGCGAGCGGACCGCGCTCCTGCGCGAGGGGCGTCTCCGCCGGGTAGCCGGCGTGCCCCGGACGCTCCGGCAGGTCGTGGCGCGAGAGCTCTCCCACGGACCGCACCACGGTCACGGCGATCACGGCGTCGGGCGTCACCTCGTACTCCGTCAACCCATCGCTGAAGAGCGTGGCACCGCGCCATGGGTCGAACGCCGAGACGTAGCGATGCAGCGGCGCGGTCGCGGCCGGTCGCTCCATCGTGACGTCCGCCGGTACGTGCAGCGGGGCGCGACTGACGGGTCCGAATGCCGCATCCGCCACGACGTGCGGTTCGCGCACGTCGGTACGGAACCGCGCGCGCAGGCGCGCATCCGACGTGCGTTGTTCTCCCGACAGCAGCACGCGCACGAACGCGGCGCCCTCGTCGAGCTGCAGCACGGTGCGCAGCGGAATGGTCGCCGCGGGCACCCGGTACGGCTCGCCCGTTTCACGCCGCATGCGGCGCGCCGGGACGCGCAGGTCCCAGTGCACTGTCAGTTCGGCGCGGAGGGGCCCCTGCGCCGTGACCCGTGCGCGCTGCAGACGCGCCTCCACGCGGGAATCGGGCACGACAGAATGCGTGTACAGGTCGCCGCGCTCGCCTTCGGCCTCGAAGGCGAGCCAGTGCGGAATGACACGGTCCCCCGACTCGAGGGTCACGCCGCCATCGGCGACGCGGACGCGGACGTACTCGTTCTCGATCAGCCCTGTGGTGGCGCGCACCGCCGCCCCGTCGGACACGGCCGGTGCGCGCCGGCCCTCGCGGACGGGGATCACACGCATTCCCAGGGCGGGCACCGCATCGACCCGGGCCAGGAGGCGCCGCCGCTCGACGAGCCGCGTCCTCGGGTAGTGCCGGGAGGATTCCTCGCGCACGAGGTGGCGGGCGCGGCTCACCTCCTGCACGAGAGCCGCCGGAGCGCCTAACGACAGGCGGCCCGGGCGGCGGGGCGTCACGGGAATGCCCGCCGACCCCGGGCCCACCGCGACGTCGGCCAGCACGACGTCCACCTCGAGTATCGCCACCCCGCTCCGGGGACGGGCCGCTCGATTCCGCACCACGACCACCGGCTCCCACTCCGCGGCGCGATCGCGCGCCGTCGCGGCATCGTGCCCCAGGAGACTCTCGATCGCGTCGTCGCGCAGGGCTGACGCTGCTGACGCGGCGTCGTCCATCCGCGTGGCCATCGACGCCGCCACGGCGTCGATCGAGCAGCCGCACAAGGTGTCGTGCGGATGGCAGAGGAGCACACAGCGCCATGCGGCGTCGAGCAGCGCGCGACGGGCACGGCCGTCGCGCCGGGAGGCGAGCGCCACCCACGGCTCCGTGTCACGCACGAGGAGCCGCTCGACCTGCGCGTTGCGGCGCTTGAGCGACGCGCGCACCCCGTGCGTCCCCTGGAGCGTCCACGTGTAGCCGTATGAGTCGCGCAGCTCACCGGCGACGCCGGGGAGGGGGCGCGCGGCGGCACACTCCTCGAGGGCCGCCCGGAAGCGCTCGAGTGAGGACCTCACGAGACGATCCTCACCCATCGCCGTGGCGAGCGCGTCCACCTGCGCCTCCCAGTCGCACGACGGGGCGTGATGGTCCGCCCCGGCGGTGAGCAGCGCCAGGCCGGTCGTCGCGCGCGGAGCGAGGGTCGCGCGCAGGCTGGCCCAGCGTCCCGCGCCACGGTCCCGATCCGCGGGCAGGTGCGAGCCGGTCTCGTACCCGTCCGGGGGGAGATGGTACAGCAGCACGCCGGATCCATCGGGCGCGTGCCAGCGCGCGGTGTCACCGTCGGGCCATCGCGGGCCGCCATAGCCGCGCCACAGCACGATCAGGGGGCAGCCGAATCCGGACGCGATCGCCGGCAGCGCCGCGGGATGGCCGAACGAATCGGGACAGTACAGCACGGCGGGAGGCGAGGCCCGGAGCGAGCGCAGGACGCGACGACCCGCAAGCAGATTGCGCACGAGCGCTTCGCCCGACGGGAGGAGCTCGTCCCCGAGCACGTACCACGGGCCGGCCTCCAGCGCCCCGGTACGAAGGCGTGCCGACAGATCGGAGGCGCGCTCGGGACGGATGGCCAGGTAGTCCTCGAGCACCACGGCCTGGCCATCGAGGAGAAAGGGCTCCGGCCGCGACCGGTC
>DATIGO010000180.1:0-11357 GCA_035454665.1 Gemmatimonadaceae bacterium
CACGTGTCACGACGCCCCGGGCGACGGCTACATGGACGTCCGCCCGGCGGATCCCGATACCTGCCTGGGCTGCCATACGCATCGGGCCAGCGCGCATCTCGCGGAAGACAATCGCTGCGCCACCTGTCATGTCGCCCTCACGGACGCACCGGGACTCACCCGCGAGCGCGTCGCCGCGCTGCCGCGGCCACCGTCGCACGAGCGGGCGGACTTCGTGGCGGCCCACGATCCCGCCGCGCCGCTCGCCGCGGCCTCGTGCGCGGTCTGCCACGCGCGGGAGTCGTGCGCGCGCTGTCATGTGAATGCGTCCACGCTCCCCCTCATCGCCGCGCTGCGTCCGGACCCGCGGGTGGCATCGGTGATCGCGGGCAAGGCGGCGGTGTATCCGGTTCCGGCCGATCATCGCCGCGACGCCTTCCTCTGGCAGCATGGGGACACCGCGCGCGCCGACGCCGAGCGGTGCGGCTCCTGCCACGCGCGACCGAGCTGCACGACCTGTCATCTCGGTCCCGGAGGCGTCGATGTGCTGCGTCGTATTCCGGCGCCGGAACCGGGGGCCGCACCCGGCGTGCGCCTGACGCACCAGTCGGATCGACAACGGCTGCGGCCTCCGCTTCCATCAGCGCCTGACGAGAGCATGTCCACGACCGGCACGGCCCGGCGTGACGCGAACCGTCAGGGACCGGGCGCCGGGGGAGCGGAGGCTCCGGGCTCCGTCCTCCAGGGTGCCAACGCACCGCGCATGGTGCGCGTGCACGACCTCGGCTTCCGCGACGTGCACCGCGACCAGGCGGCGAGTGACGCGCTCACCTGCAGTGGCTGCCATGCGCGACGGTTCTGCGCCGATTGCCACACGGGCGAAGCCGGGCGTCGCTACCACCGCGTCAACTTTGCCGTGGGCCACGCCGCGGATGCGTACGGGCGCGAGGTCGATTGCGCCTCGTGCCACAACACGCAGGCCTTCTGCCGGGAGTGCCACCGGGAAGCCGGGCTCTCCTCTCGCGGCCGGCTCGACGTGGCGTTTCACGACGCGCAGCCCCAGTGGCTGCTGCAACACGGCCGCGCCGCCCGGCAGGGCCTCCAGAATTGCGCCTCGTGTCATGCGCAACGCGACTGCCTGACGTGCCATGCCACCACCGGGTGGGGCATCAATCCCCACGGGCCCGGCTTCAACGCGTCGCGCATGGCCAAGCGGTCTCCGCTGAACTGCCTCGCCTGTCATCTCGAGGTACCGCGCGCGGGCTCACCCTGAGCCCGTAACGGGGATTCCCTCACACGCTGACGGGATCTCGCGGACTCCCGCTCTCCAGTCGCTTTCGCACCTTCTGGCTGGCAGGGCGACGAACCGGCGACCCAGGAGGAGTGACCATGCTTCGCGTGCGCGACATCATGACCCCACACGTAGTGACGCTGACGCCAGACGAGACGCTGCGCGAGGCGATCGATACGCTCGTGACGTGCCGGATCGGTGGCGCGCCGGTTCTGGACGGCGAGCGCGTGGTCGGTGTGCTCTCGGCTCCGGACGTGCTCGAGTTCGAGGCGAATACTCCGGTGGCAACGATCCGCAGCGACGATGACGACGCCGGCACCATGCTGGAGCCCGCGGAAGAGTGGACCGACGGCGACGAATCGCCCTCGGCATTCTTCACCGACCTGTGGACCGGAGACGGTCCGGTGGCGACCGAACGGCTGGATCCCCGCATCGGCCCGGAGTGGGATTTCCTCGAGGATCACACCGTGGCCGAAGCGATGTCGCGCGCCGTGTGCACGCTGCCGGACAACCTGGAGGTCTCGCTGGCCGCGCAGCGGATGCTCGCGCTGGGTGCGCAACGCGCGCTCGTCACCGAGGAGGGACGGCTGGCCGGGATCCTCACGACCACCGACGTCCTGCGCGCGGTGGCCGAGCGCCGGTTGAGCGTGCGCCAGTACGTCTTCGACTGACGCGCGCTCGACCGGCGGGCGTCACTGCCGCGCCGGAGTCGGGGGCGGAGTCTGGGGACGCTTCGTGCGCTCCGCCCACCACGTGCCGCGCTGCGCCGGCGCGGTGTGCCCACTGTGCCGGATCAACAGCTCTCCCGAGATCCGGTCGCCCTCGATCGTCCCCTGGAAGGACGTGAAGAGCATGCAGCCACAGTCGGGGGACTCGTACGGATCGATCGCCCCCTCGATGAGGTTGCCGCGCACCCGCACGAAGCGGATCGTGAGCGCGCGCGGCACGGCGCGCGCGGCCTCGTTCGTTTGCGCCGGGTCGCCGGCGATCGCCTGCTGGCGGCTCGGAACCATGAGCACGTCGCCGAACGCGGTGTCGCGCCCGGCCTCGAGCCTGAAGGAGATGCTGCCGGAGCGGCCGGCATCGGCGCTGCGATACTCCCCGAGCCACTCTCCGGCCAGCGCCGAGACGTCCGGCGCCGCTCCCATCATCGGCACGGGAGACGGGTTCGCGCTGCAGGCCGCGGCGGCGATGGTGAGCGCGCAGATTGTACGCCATCCCCGCGGTTTCCGCGTCCGGGTTCTCATCGGGAGCTCCAATCCAGTGTTTGGCAACCTGGTCCTCCGCATTCTTGCCGGCGATCCCCGTCGCGACTGTCGGGCGCCAGCGGATCACGCGTCGGGAGAATGCCGCGGGGATGCGTCGCGGCGCGGGGTTGCCCGGTGAACCGCGACGGGCGATTCCGGATCGATGTACGCTCGGCGGCGATCCCCGCGGCCGCGATCGCGTTCGCGCTGGCGGGAGCGGCCCTGGCCGCGGCGGCTCCGCGGCGGCCATGGGGCGAGATCACCTGGCTGATCGGTCTCGTCGCGACCGGAGTGCCGGTGCTCTGGCGCACGCTCCGTTCGATGATGCGCGGGCACTTTGCCACCGACATCGTCGCGATGCTCGCGATCGTGGCGGCGATCGCGCTGCGCGAGCCGCTGGCCGGGCTCATCGTGGTGCTGATGCAGACCGGTGGCGAGGCCCTCGAGCGGTACGCCGAAGGGCGCGCATCGCGCGCGGTGCGGGCGCTGGAGGAGCAAGCGCCGCGCATCGCGCACCGTCTGGACGCGGGGGGGGTGGTGGACCTTCCCGTGGAGGACGTGCGCGTGGGCGATGAGCTCCTGGTGCGTCCTGGCGAGATGATCCCCTGTGACGGCGTGGTGGTGCGCGGTCGCTCGGCGGTCGACACATCCCGACTCACGGGAGAGCCGATGCCCGTCGACGCACATCCCGGGGTCAACCTCCTCAGCGGCACGCTGAATGGTGATGGCTCGTTCGTGCTGCGCGCCACCGCCCTCTCGCGGGAGAGTCAGTATGCGCGCATCGTCGAGCTGGTGCGTTCCGCCGAGGCCAGCAAGGCGCCGCTGCAGCGCCTCGCGGACCGCTACGCCGTCTGGTTCACCCCCGCCACGCTGCTCGTCTGCGCGGTGAGCTGGTTCCTCTCGCACGACGCGACGCGCGTGCTCGCGGTGCTGGTCGTGGCGACGCCGTGCCCGCTCATCCTCGCCACCCCGATCGCGATCATCGGGGGGGTGAATCGCGCGGCGGCGCGACAGATCATCGTGCGCACGGGGGGGGCCCTGGAGCAGCTCGACGGCGTCACGACCGCGGTGCTGGACAAGACGGGGACGCTGACGGTGGGGGAGCCGCGCGTGTCCCGGGTGACGGCGCTCCCGCCGCACGCCGAGCGCGAGGTGCTGCGTCTCGCGGCGGCGCTGGAGCAGCATTCGGGGCACCTGCTTGCGCGGCCGATCGTCGATGCCGCCACGGCGCTCGGCGACGTACTCCCGGCGCCGCACGCGGTCCGCGAGGCGGCGGGGCGCGGCGTGAGCGGCGAGGTCGACGGACGGCGCGTGAGCGTCGGCTCGCGCGGTTTCGTCCTCGAGTCGCTGCGCCTGCCGGCATTGCCCGCGGCGTTCGAGGACGGGGCCACCACGCTGCGGGCGTGGGTCACGGTGGACGGTGCGCTCGCGGGCGTGGTGGAGTACGCCGATGCGCTCCGGCCGGGCGCGCGGGAGCTGGTGCAGATGCTGCACCGTCTGGGGGTGCGTCGCACCGTGTTGCTCTCGGGGGACCACGCGCCTAACGTGCGGGCGGTGGCCGACGCCGTCGGGATCGACGAGGCGGTAGGCGATCTGTTGCCCTCGGAAAAGGTCGAGCGGGTGGCTGCGCTGACGAAGCAGGGGCGCGTCCTGATGGTGGGAGACGGGACCAACGACGCCCCGGCGCTGGCACAGGCCGACGTCGGGATCGCGCTCGCCGGGCACGGGGGCGGCATCGCGGCGGAGGCCGCCGACGCGGTCGTGCTGGTCGACGATCTGGCGCGCGTGGGCGAGGCCGTCGCCATCGGCCAGCGCACGATGCGGATCGCGCGGCAGTCGATCTGGGCGGGGCTGTCGCTGAGCGCGGTGGCGATGCTGTTCGCGGCGGCGGGCCACATTCCTCCCATCGTGGGCGCCCTCCTGCAGGAGGGGATCGACGTCGCGGTGATCCTGAACGCGCTGCGCGCCAGCGCGCCGGGGCGAGTTGCCGGGTAGCGACGAGGCGGCCATCAACCGGCTCAGCCCGTCACCGGGGTCAACGCGCTCGCCGGCCTCATCAGCACCGTCGCAGCCGCATGGCGTAACATTCGACGGTACCACCAGGTACGCCCGTTCCATCAGGTGTCGTCCGACGTCGCCAGCGCGAAACCCCCACGCAGCGACGGCAGGACGACGGACAGACGCCCCACACACCTCGCGGCATGTTGCATTCGCTGCAGGTGCGCGCAGGCGCACGGAGGGTCCCACCGCTCCCCACGCTCCGTCCGTCAGGAGGCCACCATGTCGAATGCCACCGCTGCCACCGCCAAGCGTCCCGATGCCACGCCGGCCACGGCGGACGCTCTCAACCTCTTCGGTCCGCTGCTCATCGCCTCGGATGGCACGGCCTCTTCCCGCACGGCCGTCGAAGCCGCCGCGCAGCTCGCCACGCACACCGAAACCCAGGTCGTCGTGCTCAACGTCGTCGAGCCGATGCCGCTCCTGGCCGCCGACTACGGCCTGATCGTGCCGCCCGTGCAGGCCGAAGAATCCCGAAGGAATGCGCTCTTCGAACGCGTCAAGGCGCAGGTCAACGAGGTCGCCCGCCATCCCAGCGGGTGGACCGTGGAGCTGCGAGAAGGCGATCCGCCTGCTACGATCGCCCGGACGGCTAACGAGATCGGCGCGCGCATGATCGTGACGGGGCTGGGTCACCACGACCTCATCGACCGCCTCTTCGGCGGCGAGACGGCGCTCCACGCCTTGCGCCTCGCCAGGGTCCCGGTGTTCGCGGTCGCGCCCGACTACAAGCACCTGCCCCGGCGCGTGATCATCGCCACGGACTTCAGCGTGGCGAGCGTCCGGGCCGCCCGGCTGGCGCTCCAGCTCTTCGACACCATCACGATGGTGTACCTCGTGCACGTCGCGCCGCGCCTGGAAGTACAACCCGAAGCCTTCGCCGCCTGGATGTCGCTCTACGGCGAGAACGTCGGCCCGGCGTTCGAGCGCGTGAAGGCGGAGCTGGGGTTCGCTCCCGGCATCACCGTCGAGACGATCACGCGGCAGGGGAAGCCGTCGCGCGAGATCCTCGACTTCGCTCGTTCGGCCAACGTCGATACGATCATCACCGGGAGCCGCGGGGCGGGGATGATCGACCGCATTCTGGTGGGGAGCACGGCCACAGGAATCATCCGCGGCGCGCACTGCAACGTGCTGGCCGTGCCCACCGTGAGCGCCGACGAGCGGCCGATCGGGGTCCCGGAGCAGCAGAAGGTCTCCCTGGCCGAGGAACGCTGGGCCGAGGAGCTCAACGCGTTCACGAAGCGCAACGCCGGCCGGCGCGCCGCCCTCGAGGTCGACGATCCCGAGCTCGGTGCCCAGGCGCAGGAGCATGATTATCCGTTCCTCGGCGCGGCGTACGACCATCACGACCGGCGCGTGGAGCTCATGCTGGGGGACTTCGAAGGGGTTCAGCGCCACCTCACCCGCGGCATCACGAACGTGCGGTCGATCGACGTCCTTCGCGACGAGCACGGCCGTGACTGGATTCTCCGGATCAGCCACGGGCGGGGCCAGACGATCCTGACGCTGGCGAAGTAGCGGGCGCCCGACGGGCCGCCGCTGTAAGGGAAACCCCCACACCAGTGGGGGTTTCCTGCTGTCAATCGGGTTTTCCCCGGGGTGGTAGGATTGACCCGACACCCGGAGATGATGCCATGTTGGCGGCTTACGCGACGGTCCGCGCAATGACCAACCAGGACGGCAGCAGGCGGGACGGAATGAACCCACGGCGCACGCCAGTGGGAGGCCCCGAGCGGCGAGGACGCAGGCTCCCGCGCTGGATCCAGGCAGCGCTGGCCGTGCCCCTGGTCGGGAAGATCGCCGGGGCAAACGCCATCATCGTTCTGGCCGCGCTGGTCGTTGCCCTGGCGGCGGCCGGCAGCGGAGAGGGCGAGCTGCGCTTCGTGCTGCTGCTGGCCTCCGCACTTGCCGTGAGCCTCGTGGTCAACGCGATGCTCGTGCTGCTGGCCCTGCGTCCCCTGGTGGACCTGGAGGCGACGGCGCAGCGGATCTGGCGGGGGGACCTGACCGCCCGTGTCCCGCACTCGCTCCTGGCGCACCCGGACCTGCAGCGGGTGGGGAGCGCGCTCAACGTCCTGCTCGACGGTCTGGCATCCGATCGGGCGCGGCTCCGCGCCCTGGCGTCGGAGGTGATCGAGGCGGGAGACCGCGAGCGGGCGCACATCGCGCGCGAGCTGCACGACTCCACGGCGCAGACTCTCGCGGCTCTGATGATGGAACTGAGCGTGCTCGCGCGCGAGAACGAGGACGCGCGGCTGCGCGACCGCCTGGACCGGGTGCGCCGGATCGCGAGTGACGTGCTGGACGAGGTGAAGCTGCTCGCACACACGGTGCACCCGCGTGTGCTCGACGACCTCGGGCTCGCGGCCGCGCTGCGGCTGCTGGCGCGTGAGGCGGAGGACCGCTCCAGCGCGCGCTTCCAGGTCGAGGTGGGGAGTGGGCTCGATCGTCTTCCGGCGTCGCACGCTTCCGTGCTGTATCGCGTGGCGCAGGAAGCGGCGAACAACGCCCTGCGCCATGGCCAGCCGCAAACGGTCACGTTCCGGGCGGGGGTGGCCGGCGGGGTGGCCCGGCTGGAGGTGGTGGACGACGGCGCGGGCTTCGACGTGGAGGAGGCCGAGCGTGAGCGGCCGGGGATGGGGTTGTTCACGATGCGCGAGCGCGCTTCCCTGGTGGGGGGTGCGCTGGAGATTCACAGCGAACGACGTCGGGGCACGCGCGTGATCGCGACCGTGCCGACGGCGCCAGCGGCTCCGGTCGAGGCGCCGGCGCGCGGCGACATGAACGGCGGTTCCGGGGCACCGGACCGGTAACATTCAGCGAGGGCACCATGAGTGAGGATCTGATTCGCGTAGTGCTGGCCGACGACCACACCGTGGTCCGGGCCGGGCTCAAGGCGGTGCTGGGCACCGCCCGGGACATCGACGTGGTGGGGGAGGCGAAGAACGGCGAGGAAGCTCTCGGGCTGGTGGACCGCTTTCATCCTCACGTCGTCGTGATGGACCTGTCGATGGGCGGCATGGACGGGGCAGCCGCCACGCGGGAGATCGTGAAACGGGAGAACGGGACGCGCGTCCTGATCCTGACGATGCACCCCGAAGAGGACTATCTCGTGCCGCTGCTCGAGGCGGGTGCTGCGGGCTACCTCGTGAAGAGCGCGGCGGATCGCGAGCTCGTGGACGCGGTGCGCGCGGTGGCCAAGGGCGACGTGTACGTGCGGCCGACGGCGGCGCGCGTGCTGGCGAAGGGGCTCACGCGGAAGGACCCGCACCAGCAGGATCGCGACCGCTTCGCGAAGCTCACGGAGCGCGAGCGCGATGTGCTGCGGCTGACGGCGCAGGGGTACTCGGCGCCCGAGATCGGGGAGAAGCTCTTCATCAGTCCGAAGACGGTGGACACGTACAAGCAGCGCATCAACGAGAAGCTCGGCCTGTCGCATCGCGCGGACTACGTGCAGTTTGCGTTGCGGCTGGGGCTCCTCGCGCAGGAGTAGGGCGCCCCGGACGCGCCCCCTCCGCCCCCACCCCTTTCGCATGACACCGTACAGCGCGGTCGCCACCCTGGGACGATGGGGACGTGAGCGCGTCGAGGGGCTGGGGTGGGCCGGGCGCTTCGTGGGGGACACGCTGCGCGCCGCGGGGGACGTGAAGACCTGGGGCCCGGAGGTCACGAAGCACGCCACGTCGTTAGGCGTGCAGTCGCTTCCCATCGCGCTGTACATCGCGCTCTTCACCGGCATCGTCCTCGCCCTGCTGGCGAGCTACTCCTTCACCGGCGCGGTCCCGCTCTACTTCGTCGGCACGCTGGTCGAGAAGACGGTGACCATGGAGCTGGCGCCCGTCCTCACCGGTCTCGCCCTGGCGGGCCGTGTCGGCGCCAACATCGCGGCGCAGCTCGGCACGATGCGCGTCACGGAGCAGATCGACGCGCTCGAAACGCTGGCCTTCGATCCCCAGTCCTACCTCGTGGTCCCGCGCGTGATTGCCGGCACGATCATGTTCCCGATCATCGTCGGGCTGGCCATGGTGGTGGGCGTCGGGGCCGGGTGGCTCGCCTCGGTCCTGCTCCTTGACCTCGCGTCGGTGGACTTCGTCAAGGGAATGCGGCTCTTCTTCGATTCGTTCGACGTGCGCTACGGACTCGTGAAGGCAGGGAGCTTCGGCATGGCCGTGACCTGGATCGGCTGCATGCAGGGGATGACCGCCCGCGGCGGCGCCGAGGGCGTGGGTCGCGCGGCGACCTCCGCGGTGGTCTATTCCGCCGTCATCATCCTCGTGCTCGACGCCTTCTGGGCGATGGCCTGGCTCCTGGGACGGGACGCGTGAAACGCGCCAACGACTTCGCCGTCGGGATCACGATCCTCCTCGGGATCGTGATCATCGTCGGAGCCACGCTCTGGGTGAGCCAGGCCGACTTCGGGCGCCGGGACCAGGCGGTGACCGCGCGCTTTCGCGACGTGGGCGGCGTGCGGATCGGCACGCCCGTGGTCGTGCGCGGAGTGCAGGCCGGGCGGGTGGACGCGATGGAGCTGGCCGACAACGGCTTCGTCGAGGTGCGCCTGGAGCTCGACCAGGGGGTGACGCTCCCGCGCGAACCGGTCGTGCTGCTCAACGAGTCCAGCCTCTTCGGCGAGTGGCAGGCCACGATCACCGAGCGCGAGGCCGCGACCCGCGACGAGGAGCTCGCGCGCCAGCTCTCCGAGGCCTCGCTCAACGACGACCTGCTCCCGGGCGCCACGCTCCCCGACATCGCCCGGCTCACGGCCGTGGCGGGACGCATTGCGGGCGACGTGGCCTCGGTGGCGGAGCGCGTGCGCGTGGCCTTCGACGATCAGGCGGCGCGCGAGATGCGTAATTCGATCCGGAACTTCGCCGATCTCTCGACGGTGCTCGCGCAGACGGTACGCGAACAGTCGAACAACCTCACGACGATGTCGTCGGAGGTCCGCGGCGGAGTGGAGTCGCTCGTCCGCTCGGCGGAGCTCCTGCGCCTGGTCGCCGAGCGCGTGGATTCCTCGACCACGCGCGGCGAGATCAAGCAGATCGTGGACGATGCCGCCGAGGCGGCCCGGCAGCTCCGGGAGACGGGGCGGCGGCTCGTGGCCATCTCCGGCCAGCTCGGCCGGTCACAGGACCGCCTCGAGTCGATGCTGACCCGCGGAGACTCGATCGCCACGCGGATCAGCGAAGGGCGGGGATCGTTAGGCCTCATGATCAACGACCCCTCGCTCTACCGGAACAGCGACTCGCTCATGATCCAGCTCCGCGCCCTCATCGCCGACGTGCAGAAGAACCCCCGCCGCTACATCAACCTGCGCATCTTCTAGGCGACGGCCCACCGCAGCACCGGCGGCCGCGGCTGGCTCCGCTTCCGCCTCCCGCGTCCCCGGGATATCCTGAGACCGATCCCTTCCCGGGCGGCTCCCAGGCGACATGACGCAATCCGTCACTCCGCGACCGGCGGCGACCGCCGTGCCCGATTCCGGACGGCGGCGCAAGACGACGACCGCGCGCGTGGCTCTGATCCTGGCGCTGGCCATCCTGGTCGTCCGGCTCGCGGTCGGCGTGGCACACCTGCTCCTGACCCCCGAGGACACCACGTCGCGCCTGCTGGGACTGTCCGGACTGGTCCTGGGGATCGCGGTGCTCCTCGCGGCGCTCGTCGCTCTTCGCGCGGTCGAGCGCGACCTCGTCGACCACGAACGCCTCACCCGGGCGCTCCAGGCCTCCGAGGCCAGGTTCTCGGGCATCCTCGACATCGCCGCGGACGCCATCATCACGGTGGGCGAGGATCAGCAGATCCTGCACTACAACCAGGGCGCCGAGGAGATCTTCGGCTGGAGCGAGTCCGAGATGCTCGGGCAACCGCTCGAGCGGCTCCTCCCCGAGCGGTATCGGGCGGCGCACCGGCACCACATCGAGCGCTTCGGCCGTGCGTCCGAGGTCGCCCGCCGGATGGGGGAGCGCCGCGAGATCTTCGGCCGTCGCAAGGATGGCAGCGACTTCCCCGCCGAGGCGTCGATCTCTCGCCTCGAGGTCGCAGGCGGGCGTCTGTACACCGTGGTGCTGCGCGACATCACGGCGCGGCGCCGCCAGCAGATGGACGAGCTCTTCCTCTCGCAGGCGGCCGAGACGCTGGGCGTCTCGCTGGACTACGAATCCACGTTGCGCAGCGTGGCGCATCTCGCCGTGCCGCACCTGGCCGACTGCGCCGTGCTGGACGTGGACGAGGGGGATGGCGCGTTCCGGCGGATCGTCTCCGTGCACGAGGATCCGGAGCTGACGCGGGCCCTGCGCACCTGGGAGTCGCACCGCGTCGAGTCGCCGGACTGGCCGTTTCCGGCGGCCACGGCCGCGGCGAGCGAATCGACGATCGTCCGCCAGGCACTCACGTCAGGGTGGGAGCGCGAGGGCGCCCCCGACGACGTCGCCGCCGCGCGGGTGCGCTCCCTGGGCATCACCGGACTCATGACGCTCCCGTTGCCGGCGCGTGGGCGGGTGATCGGTTCGCTCACCCTGCTCGCCACGACGCCGCACCGTGAGTACGGTCCGGAGCAGCGCGGCGTGGGAGAGTCGCTCGCCCGGCTCGCGGCCGCGGCGATCGAGAATGCGGTGCTCTACCGCACCGCCCAGCGGGCCACGCTCGCGCGCGACGAGATCCTCGGCGTGGTCTCGCACGACCTGCGCAATCCGCTCAGCGCCGTGACGATGTGCGCGCGCGTGCTGCTGAGCGACACGGCGCCCGATCCTGCGGGCCGCGCCGATCTCGCCGGCACGATC
>DATIGO010000181.1:0-2952 GCA_035454665.1 Gemmatimonadaceae bacterium
AGCAGACGGGCCAGCACCGCGATCGAGGCGAGGGAGATGAGGCGCCCGCCGCCGGTGGCAGCCACCGACCAGGCCATCCCGCCCGCGGTTCGGCGCGCGAGCTGCGACGCGTGGCTCATGCCGCGGCGTCCGCAAGCATCCGCCGCAGCGCGCGGTGCCGCCGGTGTCCGGCGTAGTCGAGCGGCCCGGCTCTGCGCGGCCGGCCCAGCACCTGGAGTGCCTTGGCGATCCGCGCCATGCGATAGGCCGACTCGTTCAGCGCGTCACCGTCCAGGTAGCCGGCGAGGAAGGCCGACACCGCCTCGAGCCGCCGTCCGCCCAGCAGCGGCCACGCGAAGAACAGCTCGAGCTGCACGACGAAGTAGGCCACGTCCTCGTAAGGCAGTCCGGGGCGCACGCCCTCGAAGTCGATCACCTGAACCCGGCCTTCCTCGACGAAGACATTGCCGGGGCCGAAGTCCCCGTGCTGCAGCACCCCGTGCGACAGATGCGGAGCCACGGCGATCGTGAGCTCGCCGAGACGGTCGCGGGCGGAGCGCCACAGGTGGTCCGGGACGACGCTGCTGCAGCGCCTGATGTCCGCCTCCACGGCGGCATCCCACGCCATGAGCGCCACGTCGGGATCCTGGCCGGTCCCCGGCTGCCGCTGAAAGCCCCGGAGCCACTGTCCCGCGGCGCGCAGTGCGCTCACGGTCGCGGACCACTCGCGGGCGTCGCGACCGGCGCGCGCCGACCGGACGACGTGACTGAGGTTCCGCCCCGTGCACGTCTCCATGACGAGCCACCCCTCGTCGATCGCGCAGTGCACTGGAAGCGGCACGCCGAGTCGGGGTGCGGTCACGCCCACGGCGTTCCAGAGTGGACGCCAGCCGCTCTGGAACATCTTCAGCGCCGTCCACTCGTTATGCGCGCGTTCCGCGGCCGGGCGCGACGCCCGCGCATGCTCCCGGTGGACCTTGAGCACCACCTCGCTGGGCGCTCCCGTGGTCGTCGGCACCATGAGCTCCAGGGCGAGCGCGTCCGATCCGTGATGCACGCGTCTGATGCCTACCGGCGCCGCGTCGGCGGCCGGACGGATCTGACCCACGGCGGCTTGCAGCACGGGCGGCGCCTCGAAGCCGTTGTGTGCGTCCACAAGCGAGAGCAGTTCGGTGACGGTGCGATCCAGCCGAAACGCCGCGTCGACCCTGGCCCGGCCGCCGGCCCCCAGGCGGCGCGCCCGCCCCGGGTCCGACGCCACCGCACGAATCGCGTCGGCCAGCGCCCCGGCGTCGCCCGGCTCGACCAGCATCCCGGTCACACCGGACTCCACGAGCTCCGGAATGCCCGACAACCGCGACGAGATGACCGCGCAGCCAGAGGCCATCGCTTCCATGAGCGCGACCGGAATTCCTTCCATCCAGCCATCCCGCAGCACCACGCTCGACAGCACGAAGATCGGCTGCTCAGCGAGGAGCCGGCGGACCTCGTCCTGGGGCTTCGCTCCCAGCAATCGCGCGCACGACTCCAGCTCGAGCTCCCGAATCATGCGCTCGAGCTGGGGACGCATCGGCCCTTCGCCCACGACATCGCACTGCACGGCGACACCGTCGCGACGCAGGCGCCTGCACGCCTCGAGCAGCACCGGCAACCCCTTGTAGTCGCGCAGGGCCGCGACCGAGAGCAGGCGAACGGGCGGCGGCGCGGCCGCGGGACTCGGTACCGCGAGGACCGTGGGCTCACGGTCGGCGTCCCCCGCATAGAGCTCCGGCTCGATCCCGACATGCACTACGTGGACCTTCTCGAGTGGCACGTCGGGGTACAGACGCTGGAGGTGATCCCGGTTGTACCGCGAGATCACGCGAACGAACGCCGCGCGACGCAACTTGAGGGGCAGCAGCGGGCGGTACCGGCGCGAGAAGAGATCGTGCGCGTGAATCGTGAAGCTGAAGCTGGCTCCGGTCAGCGCGGAGATGATCAGCGCCGCCGTCGTCGGATGAGTTGCGAAGTGCGCGTGGACGTGACGGATTCCCTCGGCTCTGATCCGTTCGGCGAGGTAGATCGATTTCGGAATGATGCCGAGGGTTCCCAGCGCGATCCGCGGACTCCGCAATGTGCCCACGACCACGCGCGCCACTACCGTGACGTACCGGATGGGATGACGCAGAACGGCGCGCAGGTTGGCGGCGAGAATGGCGGGTGAGACGAATGGCGTATAGAGCGCACGCCGCACCCAGGGCACCGCCTCGCGATGCACGACCGGCGGCGACTCGCGCAGGAGCGGCACGAGCAGCACCGGCTGACCCTGCCGCTCCATCTCGATGACTTCCCGCAGAATGAACGTCTCGGTGACGGAGGGAAACCGCGAGAGCAGCACCGCGATCCCGCGTCGCGCGGTGGGAGGCCCGCCGGCCCCGTGACGCGCCACGGGCGTGTGGTCAGGCGCCGCCCCGTCAGGCGCCGTCGCGTCCTGCGTCTCCAACCGGCGGCGCGACGAGCGCGCTGGCGCGACCATCGCGTCCAGGGCACCCGCCATGCCGAGCAGCAGCCAGAGGTAACGCTGGAAGTCGCCGTGCAGAAAGAGGCTCGACACCAGATAGCCGGCCAGCGCAATCTGAAACGCGCGCGCCAGCCCCCTCAGGGCGTGTGCCTCCGGGGGCGAATCCCTCCCGCCAACGCGTCCCAGGGCGAGGAACGCCGCGAGCAGCGCGCCGGCGAAGACGCTCAGGCCCACGGCGCCGGTCTCGGCTCCGACCTCCAGGAGCAGGTTGTGCGGATAGCGCGGCGCGGCAGGATCGTGGTAGTCGTGGGCCGCGGATCCGAACCGCTGGGCGTATTCACTGAACCGTGCCGTGTAGTTTCCCGCACCCACACCCACCGCAGCGTTCTCCACGAACATCTCCCAGGCCGTGCCGGTGAGGAGCAGCCGCTCCTCGAACGAGCTGTCCCGCCGGCCCTCGGTCGTCGCGCCCG
>DATIGO010000182.1:0-31206 GCA_035454665.1 Gemmatimonadaceae bacterium
TCGCTCTTCGCCGTGGCCGCCGCGGTGCTGACGGGGACGCTCTCCCCGGAAGCTGCCTACGCCGGATTCTCGAATCCGACGATCGTGCTCATCATCGTGGCCTTCCTGGTGGCCCGGGCCGTCGTGAAGTGCGGCCTGGGCCAGCGCCTCGGCTACCGGGCTATCAGCATCTTCGGGCGGTCGTCGCTGGGCCTGTCGTACAGCATCTACACGGTGGACGCGCTGATCGCCCCGGCGTTCCCCAGCAACACCGCGCGCGGGGGCGTACTGTACCCGCTGGCTCTCTCCATCGCCGAGGCCGCCGGGGTCACCCCGCAGCGCGAGGACCGCCGGCGCATGGGCCGCTATCTCATGTTCTCGGGGATGGCGAGCCTCTCGCTCTCGTCGGCGCTCTGGCTCACGGCCATGGCCGGTAACCCGCTCGGCGCCGTGATCGCGCAGGAGTACGGCGTCGAGATCGGCTTCGGCTCCTGGTTCATCGCCGCGTCGGTGCCCACGCTCGTGTGCATCCTCCTGCTGCCCTACCTCTACTACAAGGTCATGCGGCCCGAGGTCACGGCGATGCCGACAGCCTCCGCGGAGGCTCGCAAGGCGCTGGCGGCCATGGGTCCGCTGACCCGGGATCAGAAGGTGGTGGCCTGGACCTTCTTCGGGATGGTGGCGCTGTGGGGCGCCGCGGGCACATTCGGGATCGATCCGACGGCCGTGGCGTTCCTGGGGCTGGCCATGCTCCTGTCCCTGGGCGTGTTGACGTTAGGCGACATCGCGAAGGAAGGGGACGTGCTCGCCACCTTCATCTGGTTCGCCTCGCTGTTCACGCTGAGCAGCCAGCTGAACGAGCTGGGCTTCATGAAGTGGGTGGGAGAGCAGCTGGTGTTCCTCCTGGGAGGGATGTCGTCATTCGTGGCTGGCGTCGCCCTGCTCGTGGCCTACGTGCTCCTCCACTTTCTGTTCGTGAGCCAGACCGCGCACCTGCTGGCGCTGTTCGGGGTCTTCCTGGGCGTGGGCGTGCAGCTGGGCGTGCCGGCGGCGCTGCTCGCCTTCCAGTTGCTCTTCGCCACGAACTACTTCGCGGCGATCACACCGCAGGGTTCCAGCGCCAATCTGCTCTTCGTGGGAAGCGGCTATTTCTCACAGGGAGAGCTGTACAAGCTCGGGGCCGTCCACACGGGAATCGTCATGCTGATCTATCTGCTGATCGGTACGCCGTGGCTGATGCTGGTGACCTGATGAATGGGGCGGCCCATGGCACGTGTCGTCGTTTCCGGTGTTTGGACTTGGGTACCCGGCGCCTTTCTCCGTCGGCCGCCTGTGGGCAACGCGTCGTCGGCGACAGAAGACCGGTCATCGCGCAGTTGACACTGCAGGAGGTTCGTATGTCGAGGCGATCCATCAACTCCCTCATCCCGGTGCTGCTCGTCGGCGTGGCGGGAGGTCCCGCGCTCGCGGTCGCGCAGGGGGATACAACGCGGGCGCTGCCCCACGTCGTGGTGCTGGCCACGGGGGGCACCATCGCCGGCGCGGCCGCGAGCGACGTGCAGGCGGCATACACGAGCGGTCAGGTCGGCGTGGAGCAGTTGCTGGCCGCCGTTCCCCAGGCCAAGAGACTGGCCCGGCTGACCGGCGAGCAGATTTCCAACATCGGCTCGCAGGACATGAACGACGAAGTCTGGATCAAGCTCGCGACGCGCATCAATGAGATCACTGCCCAGCCTGACGTGGCCGGCGTGGTCATCACGCACGGCACCGACACGATAGAGGAGACCGCGTACTTCCTGAATCTGGTGGTCAAGTCGAGGAAACCGGTCGTGCTGACCGCGGCGATGCGTCCGTCCACGGCCCTGTCCGCGGACGGTCCACTCAACTTCTTCAACGCGGTCGCGGTGGCGGCGGACCCGCAGGCAGCTGGCCGCGGGGTTCTCGTGGTCGTCAACGACTGGATCCATGGGGCGTCCTCGCTCACCAAGACCAGCACCACCGCCGTGCAGACGTTCCTCTCGCCGGTCTCGGGGCTGATCGGGACCATCGCCTACGGAGTCCCGGAGTGGTATCGCGGCCCGGTGGGCAAACACACCACGGCATCCGATTTCTCCGTCGACGCGAACACCGTGTTGCCGCGCGTCGATATCATCATGGCCACCGAGAACATGGACGGCGTGATGATCAACGCGGCCGCGGCCGCGGGGGCGAAGGGCATCGTGATCGCGGGTGTCGGGAACGGGAACATGACCAAGCCTGCGGTCGATGCGCTCGCGGCGCAGAGCGCGAAGGGCATCGTGTGTGTGCGGTCGTCGCGCGTCGCCACGGGTCTGGTCGGGCGGAATGTGGAATTGAACGATGACAGCCTCAAGTTCGTGGCGTCGCTGGGCCTCAACCCGCAGAAGTCTCGCGTGCTGCTGCGCCTGGCGCTCCTGAAGACCACGGACCCCGCGACGATCCAGCGTTACTTCGATGAGTACTGAGACGGCGCAGGGTCCTGAACGTCCTGACACGCCGCGCAGGACGCGGCCTTCGCGGTCTGCATCACGGCCGCCGGTTCTCCAGCGGCCGTGATGCAGACCATGCTCCGGACGGCCGTGTGCGTGTTCGGTCTCTCGATTCCCCCGGCCTTGCCGGCCCAGCAGTCCACGCCGCCGCCCAGGGACTCAGCGCTGGCCCTGGGACTCGCAGCGGGGGAGTCGGCCGCTGAGCCCAAGCGTCGGAGACTCGTGGACAACGACCTCGATCTGGGGTTTACGACCTTTCATTTCGGTGCCGGCTACCTGATCGACGTGGCCGCCTTCGCACAGAACGAGGCCAGCAAGGAGCAGTTCCAACTGGAGCCCGCGGTCAAGGTGCGCGATGCCCGCCTGATCTTCAGGGGACGGTTCAACACCAGTCGACCGATCACCTGGCAGACAGGCCTCATGTACGATGGCCTGACCGGCGACTGGTTCGTGCGCCAGACCGGCATCATGGTAGCCGTACCGGAGATCTGGAGCCACTTCTTCATCGGGCGCGCCAAGGAAGGCGTGAGTCTCAACCGCGTGATGGTGGGATACGACGGATGGACGATCGAACGCTTCCCGTTCTCGGAGACCATCCCGCTGCTGGCCGACGGTATCAAGTGGCTGGGCTACTTGCCCAACCGCCACCTCATCTGGAACCTTGGTGTGTTCACCGACTGGCTGTCCGAGGGCGAGAGCTTCTCGACCTACGATCATCAGCTCGCCGCTCGCGTGGCGTGGGTACCGATGGTGTCGGACAGCGCCGGAAAGCTGCTGCACATCGGGGTCAACGCGCGCGGTGGGAAGGTGAACGACGGTCAACTGCAGATCCGCGCGCGACCCGAGGCACACATCGCTCCGTATTTCGTCGATACGGAGAAGTTCCCCGCGGGATCGGCGCGTCAGGTGGGTCTGGAGGCGTACTACCGCGCGGGACCGCTGCTGATTGGCTCGGAGTACTACCTGCAGGCCGTCAACTCGTCGGAGACGGGCGATCCGCGCTTTCACGGAGGCGACGTCGCGGTCACGTGGCTCTTCACCGGCGAGACCCGCTCCTACAACACCGTGGGAGGCTACTTCAGGGCGGTGTCACCGACCCGAACCGTCTTCGAGGGTGGACCCGGTGCATTGGAAGGCGTCCTGAGGGTCTCCTACACGGACCTGAACAGCGAGGGCGTAGAGGGCGGGATCTTCTGGCGCATCACGCCCATGCTCAACTGGCATCTGTCGGACCACGTGCGCCTGGAGCTCGTATATGGCTACGGCTCTCTCGACCGGTTCGACGTGGAGGGGGCGACCCAGTTTTTTCAGTCCCGGTTACAGCTCGCATTCTGACGGGCGCCGGTCGGGTACTCGTCAGGCGCGACGGAGGCGTGGACATGATGAAGCACCAGTATCGGTGCATGGGCACCGTAGCGGCCACCCTGGTCCTCGCAGGGTCGCCCGCCGGGGCGCAGGCTGGCGGTGGCAGCACCGGATACGACCACAACGATTCCCACTTCCATCTCACCAACTACGTGCAGGAAGGCACCGACGTCCGGGACTTCCTGCGCCTCATGGGGACCCGCGTCGGCCGCTCGACGCTGTTCGGGATCCCACTGCAGCAGACGTGGTCGCACGCGAACTCGGGTGACTACGCGCCGACCTACTACCTGCAGAGCGATGCGCCGCTGTACTACTACTCGTTCACCGACGCCTTCATCGCGATGGCGTACCGCTCGCTCCCGCCCGAGCAGCAGGCCCGCCTGGATCCCATGATCACGGGCTTCAATCCGGCGGACATGTACGCGGCCGAGCATATCCGCCGCGTGCTGAGGACCTTTCCCGGCGTCTTCACCGGGATCGGGGAGTTCTCGATCCACAAGGAGTTCGTGTCGGCCAAGGTGGCCGGCGAGAAGGCGAGCCTGACGAATCCGGCTCTGGACCGGATTCTCGACCTGGCGGGCGAGGCGGGACTCGTGGTGGTGTTCCATAACGACATGGACATGCCGTTCGCCAAGGCGGGCGCGGAACCGGTCTATCTCACCCAGATGAAGGCACTGCTCCGCCGGCACCCGAAAACCACGATCATCTGGGCGCACATGGGACTGGGCCGCGTCGTGCACCCGGTGCAGGCCTCGGGCTCCGCACCGGCCACGGAGCGGAATCCCAACCATGCCGTCATCGTGGAAGAGATTCTCTCCGACTCGACCTTGCGCCACGTGTACTTCGACATCAGTTGGGACGAAGTGGCGAAGTACCTGCTCTCGACGCCGGAGGTCACGCGCCGCGCGGCCGACGTCCTGAACCGCTACCCCGATCGCTTTCTGTTCGGATCCGACGTAGTGGCGCCGCGCGACACCACGCAGTACTACGCCGTCTTCGAGAGCTATCGTCCGCTGTGGGCCCTGCTCACGCCGGAGACGAGCGAGAAGGTGCGTCGGGGCAACTACGAGCGACTGTTCGACGCGGCGCGCCAGAAGGTCCGCGCCTGGGAGCGAGCGAAGGGCCGCCAGGCGCGGTGATCCGGAGATCGGGACCAGCGCCCTCCGCCGCGGTCGACGTGACGTGAGCGGCAGGGGCCGGCCGAAAGAGGCGAGCTGCGCCGCGACGACCTGCGAGCTCCACCCCTCCGCGATCGGCAGATCCGTCCAAGGTCCAATGGGTCGCGTGTGCCTTTGACCCCCAAGATGACGCTCCCGCGGCTCACGGGAGACCATGAATCGCCAGCCGATCCGAACGGCAGCGCCGCCCGGTGCGGTGCGACCTCGCAGGCCACGTCGCATCGCGGCCGCGCTCTTCATCGTCACCTGGGCGCTGCGAGCGTCGGCGCCGAGCGCGGCCGCGCAGGATCCCTTGCCCTCGTGGAACGACAGCCCGCGCAAGCAGGCTATCGTCGACTTCGTCGACAGGGTTACGCGCGAGGACTCACCGGACTTCGTCCCTCCCGCGGACCGCATCGCCACGTTCGACAACGACGGCACCCTCTGGTCCGAGCAGCCCATCTACTTCCAGTTCGCCTTCGCGCTCGATCGTGTGAAGGCGCTCGCGCCACAGCACCCGGAATGGAAGACGACGCAGCCGTTCAAGGCCGTGCTCGAGGGCGACCTGGAGAGGCTGGCGGCCTCGGGAGAGAAAGGGCTGGCCGAGTTGATCGTGGCGACGCACACCGGCATGACCACGGACCAGTTCGCGCAGGCCGTGGCCGACTGGCTGGTGACGGCACGTCACCCGCGCTTCCAGCGACCGTACACGGACCTCGTCTTTCAGCCGATGCTCGAGCTCCTCGAGTACCTGCGAGCGAACGGCTTCAAGACCTACATCGTCTCCGGCGGGACGATCGACTTCATGCGCGTCTTTGCCCAGCGCCTCTACGGCATCCCGCCGGAGCAGGTCGTGGGCACGACGTTCGTCACGAAGCTGGAGATGCGGCCCGACAGCACCCCGGTGCTCCGCATCCAGCGGAAGCTCAGTCTGCTCGACGACGGTCCGGGCAAGCCGGTCGGCATCAACACCTTCATCGGGCGGCGTCCCATCCTTGTCTTCGGCAACTCCGACGGGGACCACCAGATGCTGCGGTGGAGCGCCGCGGGGGCGGGCCCGCGGCTCCTGGGGATCGTGCATCACACCGATTCCGCGCGCGAGTGGCGCTACGACCGCCACTCGCGCATCGGCAAACTCGGCGAGGCCCTCGATGAAGCGAGGGCGAAGGGGTGGGTCGTAGTCGACATGAGGACCGATTGGAAGGTCATCTACCCGTTTGCGCGGTAGACATCCGGTTTCACACCAGGAGCCGGCACGCGCATCGGTCGCCGGCAGAGACGGGAGGAGGCATGGCAGCCAGGTCACAGAAACAACCCAACATCCTCATCATCTGGGGCGACGACATCGGCTGGTTCAACATCAGCGCGTACAATCACGGCCTCATGGGGTACCGAACGCCCAACATCGACCGCGTCGCGAGGGAAGGCATGATGTGCACCGACTGGTACGGCCAGCAGAGCTGTACGGCGGGGCGCGCCGCGTTCATCACGGGCCAGTCGCCCATCCGCACCGGTCTCACCAAGGTCGGTCTGCCCGGTGCAAACCTCGGCCTTCAGCCCGAGGATCCCACGATCGCCGAGATCCTCAAGCCGATGGGCTACGTCACCGGTCAGTTCGGCAAGAACCACCTCGGCGATCGCGACGAGTTTCTCCCCACGATGCACGGCTTCGACGAGTTCTTCGGCAACCTGTACCACCTGAACGCGGAAGAGGAACCCGAGAATCCGGACTATCCGAAGGACCCGCAGTTCCGCAAGAAGTTCGGCCCCCGCGGCGTCCTGCACACCTGGGCCAATGCCGATGGCACGCAGAAGATCGAGGACACGGGGCCGTTGACGAGGAAGCGCATGGAAACCGTGGACGACGAGTTCCTCGATGCGAGCCTCGAGTTCATGGAGAAGGCCAGCAAGGACGGGAAGCCGTTCTTCGTCTGGTGGAATTCCACGCGCATGCACATCTGGACGCACCTCAGGAAGGAATCGGAGGGGAAGACCGGGCTCGGGGTGTATCCCGACGGCATGGTGGAGCACGATGGGCACGTGGGCACGCTGCTCGACAAGCTCGACGAACTGGGCATCGCCGACAACACGATCGTCATGTACTCCACGGATAACGGCGCGGAGGTCATGAGCTGGCCGGATGGTGGCACGACGCCGTTCCGGGGAGAGAAGGACACCAACTTCGAGGGTGGGTGGCGAGTCCCGTGCGCAATCCGATGGCCGGGAGTGATCAAGCCGGGAACGGTGTCCAACGATCTGTTCTCGCACGTCGACATGCTGCCCACGCTCGCCGCGGCCGCCGGTGATCCGGACATCGTCGAGAAGGTCAAGAAGGGGCACAAGGCCGGCAGCAAGACCTTCAAGGTCCATCTCGACGGCCACAACCTGCTCCCCTTCTGGCGCGGCGAGGCGAAGGAGAATCCGCGGAAGGGATTCCTGTACTGGAGCGATGACGGCGACCTCATGGCGCTGCGCGTAGGCAACAGCAAGGTCACCTTCCTCGAGCAGCGCGCGCGCGGCTTGAACGTGTGGCGCGAGCCGCTGGTACCGCTCCGGGCGCCCAAGCTCTACAACCTGCGCTCCGACCCGTTCGAGCGCGGTGACGAGGACGGGAGCGTGTTCTACGACAAGTGGATGGCCGATCGCGCGTTCCTGCTCGTGCCGGCGCAGGCCATCGTCGGCGAGTTCCTCAAGACCTTCGAGCAGTTCCCACCGCGCCAGAAGCCAGCCAGCTTCAGCATCGATCAGGCGCTCGAGAAGGCACGCGAGAGCGAGCGACACATGGCGACTGCGTACGGTGGTGGCGTGAAGTGAGCCATGTGCCCGGGCGTGCCGGTCACGGCCGCCCGGCGCGCGCAGGCGGATGCAGACGGGGCGCCGGTACTTCGCCCGGTCTGCATGCCGCCAGGCGACTGCCCCTGTACCTTGGTCCCATTCCTCCCCACGCCGCCGGCCACCATCGTGGCCGCATGCGGAAGATCGGCTGGCGATGGGTCACCCTCGCGGGATGGTCGGGGCTCGCATGGGCCGCGTACGCGTGCAGCATGTCCGCCAACTACCCGCCCGTTACGCCCGAGCCCACCGGAACCGTGCTCCCGGGCAAGTTCGTCTGGCGCGACCTGCTGACGAGCGACCCTGAAGCGGCGCAGCGTTTCTACGGTGAGTTGTTCGGGTGGGAGTTCGAGACATTCGACGACGGCGAACGCGCCATAGCGATCGGCTTCCTTGCCGGCAACCCGATCGCGGGCATTCTCGACACGCGACAGCGCGCCGCGGACAGCGTGCCGGCACAGTGGGTCTCCTCACTCTCGGTCGACGACGTGGAGGCGGCCTCCCGGCGGGTGCGGGACGAGGGAGGCACCTTGCACTGGGGGCCCAGAACGCTGGGCCGTCGCGGTCTGGTCGCGCTCGTCAGCGACCCCCAGCGCTCCGTGTTCGCGCTGGTGCGCGCGCCCGCCGGT
The DNA here is from genome assembly GCA_035454665.1 of Gemmatimonadaceae bacterium. Taxonomy (GTDB): domain Bacteria; phylum Gemmatimonadota; class Gemmatimonadetes; order Gemmatimonadales; family Gemmatimonadaceae; genus DATIGO01. The sequence continues at coordinate 8,470 of DATIGO010000182.1, forward strand.
GATCCGCGCGACACCACGCCGGTACCTAACGCCTGGCTCTGGAGCGAGCTCTGGACGCCGGACCCCGATGCCGCGGTGCGTTTCTACCGGCGGCTCGCCGGGTATCTCGCGAACGAGCTGCACGACGGCCAGCGTCCCTACGTCGTGCTGGAAGCTGCCGGAGAGCCGCGCGCGGGGATCGCACACCTGCAGAACCCCCGGATCAGGCCGAACTGGCTGCCGTATATCCGCGTGACCGATGTGCGCGCGACCGCGGCCCGCGCGGAGGCGCTGGGAGGCCGTGTCCTCATTCGGCCGTCAAAGGAGATTCGCGATGGCCGCGTGGCGTTGATCCAGGATCCCACGGGTGCGGCGGTGGCCGTGCAGGAATGGGAGCCCGCCCGGAAATGAGGATCCACCACTGGCACGCCATGAGCGCCAGGAAGCGCCTGCTGGTCGCGGTCGCGACGCTCGCCCTGCTGGCGGGCGCGTGTGCCGGCGCAACCGTTGGCGTGGGCTGGGGTGTCAGCGCCGGCCCTGGTCCCTACGGCTGGAGCGGCCCCTACCCGAATGTCTATCCCCCGTACGTCAGCGTCTACGGCCGCCCGTATTGAGCGAGGCCGCGCCCCTCCCGGGGCAACGCATGCGCCACGTCGGGCTACGGACCCAGCGCCACCGCGGCCAGCGCGAGCAACCCGAACCCCGTTACGAAGGCCGCGACCCGCACCGCATTGGACCGCGGCAGGGAACCATAGCGCGCCCGCATCGCCTGCATCTCGTTGTGGTTCTGAACGGCCACCATGACAAGCGTGATGAGCGCCACGCAGATCAGAATGAGCGAGAAGCTGCGCGCATTGAGCAGGAATCCCGGAAACCCCGTGGATTGCTCGCGCGCCGGGAACTCCTGGAAGAACTTGTAGATCGTGAATCCGAAGCCGATCATCGACGTCGCGGTGCGCACCCACGCCATCAGGGTGCGCTCCAGCGCGAGCCGCGTGCGCTCCACCGCGAGGCGCGTGCTGTCGTCGAGGGGCAGCGCGGCCGGTGCGGGCACCGCCCCCGCTCCCGACCGCGCCGCGATCGCCGCTCCGCGCGGCTCGTCAGGCATGACCGCGCGCTCCTGAGGTCGCGCGGAGCCCGTCCTCACCGCTTCGGCGGAAACTCCGCGAACATCCGGTACACGACCTCGTTGATCGTGCGCTGGGTGTCTTCCGGGTCACCGGTGATCGTGTCGCTCCCGGAGCCACGCCACATGAGCTGGTTGGTCTTCGCGTTCACCAGGTCTACGATGAGCGTGCCCGTGGTCACCGGCCGCACGGTCGTGGACGTGCTGGACATGCAACCGCCCCAGCATCCATACGGGCTTCCGGTCTCGAACGACTGGATGTCCATGGATTGCTCCGCAGACGCATGATACGTCACCCAGATGTCGCCGCCATCCTCCACCCGCCGCAACCCCTTGGCCTGGAGCTGCTCGTCCACGGCGCTCACGATGCGCTGCTCCATCAACGGGTTCGGCAGCTTCGTCCCCTCGCGCCACGAGTACGTCTGCGGCGCGGCGAAGTCCGCCGTCGGATCGAAGTCGGTGTTCACCGTGGCCGACGGAGCGCAACCGGCGAGACCGGTCATCAGTACCAGCGAGAGCGCGCCGAACACTCGGGTCGTGCGCCTTACGCGGCGCGCGCGTGGATTGGACCAGGGCATGACAACCTCCGGACAGATGAATGGGCGCGAGGATGAGCCGCGCGGCGGCTGCCCCGCGCTACCGCTTCGGCTTCTTCGGCGCCACGGAGTCGCTCGCCGCCTGCTGCACCGAGAGATCATGGAGCGCACGGCGGTTGCGCTCGAGCTCGTCCCACTGGCTCACCGTGAGAACCCGCTGCAGCGCCACGTCCCGCTCCATCAGGATCGGCCTCGCAGTCTCGCGGAACTGCTCCGGCGTCGGCCGCGAGATCCCCTTCGCCTGCAGCGCCGTGACCAGCTTGTCCGCACTCGCGAGATTGATCCGCTCGACTTCGGGCATCTGCGCGCTCGTGAGATCGAGGTCGTAGACCATCACTTCCGTGAGCGCGAGCGCCAGACGCTTGGCCCGGTTCCGCTGATGCTGCGCCCACTGCTCGGGGGTGAGCACCTTCTGCAGCTCGGCCTGGTGTTCCTGGAGCATGTCTACCGTGCCCTCCACGAGGGCCGAGTCGCTCGCCGCGGTCGTGTCGGCGTCGTACCTGTCGATCAGCTCCTCCAGTTCCGTCGCGCTCTGGAGGCTGATCGCCTGAACCTTCGATACCTGGTCCGCCGTCAGATCGAGCTCGGACGTGAGGCGCTCGGTGACGTACTGTGCTACGGCCTGCGCGGCTGCGGATGTCGTATCCTGCGCCGCGGCCGGATGAGCCCCCCACGCCAGCATGGCGGCGCCACTCATCGCCAGCGCCGATATCGATATCGATCTCATCGTTGCTCCTCGTTGCCCGGGCGCGCGATACACCACGGCGGAACGACCGGAGCGGCGGATCGCATCGGCGCGGGAGTCCACATGACGAATCACTGGTCCGACATCCACCTTCGCGCGCGGCCTCGGCGCGGACTATGGGACCTTTGTAGCCGCAGCATGCGGTTGGTAGCCGCAGCTGCGCGCGGGGCGTAGCCGCAGCAGCGCGCGGAGCGTAGCCGCGGCAGCGCGCGGGGCGGCCCCGCGCGATCCCGCTGCCACGCGGGCGAGGCGCCCCGTCGCCGGTCGGGGATCAGCGCCCGATCGTGAAGGGAAAACCGGTCCCGACCGCGATCACCCACTCGTCATCGAGCACGTCGTTCGCGAACCGGTGCGCCAGGTCCACCCGCGTCGCTGCCTTCCCGGACGATGACCGGATCGACCCGAACCGCAGTCCCACGCCCGCGTCCGCTCCGGTCCGCCGAGGCGATCCCGCGTACCAGGCACCGCCGTAGTCCGCAAACACCGCGAGCCCGATCGCCGCCAGTCCGTACAGGTCTGTGGCCGCTACCCAGCGATACTCCCCCGTCGTGAAGAAGGCCCGATCGCCGGTGAATGCGTGCAGCGGGAATCCCCGTGGACCGAAGTCCAGTCCGAGATCGAACTCCTCCCCGGGATAGGGATCGTCCTGCCACCCGACGTCCCCGTTCAGCACGATCGAGTGCCGGGCCGCGGGCTGCAGGGCGAGCACCACCCCGGTCGTGACGCTCCCCGAGTCCAGCCCCGTCCGGTTGAACAACGCGGAACCGCGCAGCATCGCCTTGACGAATCCCAGCGGAAAGCGACGCCCCGTCTGCAGCGTGAGCACGGGCCCGATTCCCGTGCGCTCGTATCCCCACGCCGAGGGCGCAAGCCAGACGCCGACGCGCATGGTGGAGCTGAGGTCGATGTCCTCCGGCCCGCCGAGGTTCTGATATCCCCGCACGACCGTGAAGCGGGACCGGCTGGCCTCGATGCTCACCTCCACCTCGCCGAACATGGACCGCTCGAGAGGTTCCACCGGGAGCGGTGCGAAGTCCTCGCGACGAAACTGGAGAGTGGTGTGCACGCGCAGATATCCCTCCGGCGACGCCCGCGGCGCCCAGCCATGGGCGACGATGGCCTTCGTCATCAGGTGCCGCAGCGTATCGCTCGCCTCGGACTCGCCCTCGAAGAAGCGCAACACGTCACCGTCGTTGTACTGCAGGTCGAAGGATATGGCCCGCCGGTCGGAGAGCGAGGTGAAGGGCGCGTCGGCCAGGAGACGCGCGTGCCGCCCGTCGGAGAGCTCGTCGTACAGCGCCGTGATGCCCAGCTCGTTCCACCAGAGGCGCGGCAGGCTCGCACCGAAGCGGATCGTCGAGCGATCGGGATCGCTGGTGTAGCGCACCGTCGCCTTGAACTGCGCGCCGAGGAGGTTCTTCTCGGTGAGACCGACCCCCCAGGTGATCTGGTCTCCGCCGGCCTTGAAGCTCGTGTTGATCTGCGTGGTCCAGGCATCGTGAGTCGTCACGCGCGCGACGAGTCCGGAGTCGGACCGCACGCTGTCGATGGAGACGTCGCGGAAGATCCCGAGCTTGCGCAGGTTCCGCTCGGTTTCCGCCGCGGTCACCGAATCGAACGGCTCCCCCGGACGAATCAGCAGTTCCCGCGCGATCACCCACTCGCGCGTCACGATGTGCACGCTGTTGGCGGCCCGCGCCAGCCAGTTCGACGTCTCGGCCTGGTCGAACACGTTCTCGCGCCGGATCTCCACCGCGTCGAGAGTGGCGCCGGCCCCTGCGCGGGCGGGATCTCCCTGCGACGCGGCCGGCGGCCCCGTCGTGGCGAGTCCGGCGATGGCCGCGAGGCCGACTGCGCGCCACCGCCCCTCACGCGATCGCACGCTCGAGGCTCCCATGCTCAGAGCAGGAAGGATGACGCGAGCTTCAGGATCTCGGCCGCCGGCATCCCGAGCAGCAGCACGGGCACGAACGGCGCCAGCGTCGCTCCCACGAGCGGCGCGAGTGACCTTACCGTGATGGGGATCGGGTTGATCGCGCTGACGTTGGCGATGATCGAGTACGCGTCGGTGACGGCGGAGAAGTCGGGTCGCTCGAGCGCCTCGTCGTCCACGTCCCGTCCGGGACGGACCCAGCGGGCCTCGAATCGATGGCCGAGATCCGTCGCGAGCTCGCCGTAACTGATGATGCCCCGAAGCCGCAGGCGGAGCAGCGGCGTGCGGAGCGTGAAGAGCGGCCCGACGAACAGCACGAGAACGAAGACGACGACGAATCCGATCAGATAGTTGAATTCCAGAATGCTCCGGCCGTCGACGACCACGAGCTCGGCGATGTTGGCCGCCGTCCCCGCCGCGACGGCGAAGCCCACGATCGGAACGACACGGAGGGAGGAAACGACGAACTCGAGCCCTCCCATGTGGTCGGGATGCGCCGCGACCAGCCGGAGATCCAGCCGGGTCGCGCGGTGGAGGAAGACCGCCCACACCAGCGCGCGCCAGATCCACACCCCGAGCATCGCCGCATAGAGCGGCTGGCTCACGAGCAGGCGCCACCAGCCCGCGAACGAATACTGCCGGACGCCGTCCACGATCGGTGCGGCCCAGGTGGAGATCTCCGTCGGGTACACGAGCCCCGAGAGTCGCGTCGTCGTCAGGTACGCCAGGACGAGGATGACCACACCCGCTATGGGAGAGCACATGAGTGCCCGCGTCGAGGTGACCAGCGCGTCGTACGACGCCCGCTGGTGCGCCAGCAGCAGCCCCGACGTTGCGATGTGCCGTGCGACCTGCCCAAGCGCAGGCAATACGATGCGCTCGGACAGGATCAGGAGCGGCAGCGCAACCACGTATCGGCCGTACGCGGAGATGTCGAGCAGGAACGACTCGCGCACGTTTGGCCGGATCGCCAGCCCCTGCACGGCGCTCAGCACGGCCAGTGGCACCCAGGTGACGAGGACGGCAGCGATGGCGCGGCGGCGGAGGACGCGCAGATCCGTCCCGCGACGGCCCAGCGGTGCAGGAAGGCGCTCGTAAGGGCCGCCGTCGAAGGGGGACCCGGGGGCGTCGAGCATGGCGGGAGACGCGTGGGTTCCCCTGGTGTCCGCGGGCATCACAGGACTCGGCGGTGCCGCACGGCGCGCAGCGCTCATTCCCGTCTCCCAGGCCCGGCCAGAGGACGGCCGATGCCGAGTTCAGCATGCGAGCCGCGCGGCCCGATCGGGGAGTGTACCTTGGCCCAATGGGCGGGCACGTGTACCGGCGTCCACCTTGTCCCAGTCGAACCCGCCGCCGTCTGCCGTGATCACGCCAGCGGCCCGCCCGAGAGGCCTATCGAGTGCGGCTGCGCCACGACCTTCCGCCCCTGGCACTCGCAGCGAGCCTGCTCGCGCTTGCCGGTGCCACCGAGCGGCTCTCCGCGCAGGCCACCGCGTGCAAGCCCGGCGTGCCGGAGGTGCGGGAGGTGTCGTTCAGCGGAAACGCATCACTCCCGGATCGCGCGTTGCGCGCGGTGATCGAGACCAGAGCATCATCGGCGTTCCGCCGCGTCTTCCGCGTCGTCGGCGCAAGACAGTGCCTCCCCGACGGCGCGCTGCTCCGCGACGTCACGCGCCTCATGCTGTTCTATCGACGGAAGGGCTACCCGCGTGCCACGGTGGACACCGCGGTCCGTGGTGACCGGTCGGAGGAGATCAGCGTGCACTTCGACATTCGGGAGGGAGACCCCATCGTGGTGGATTCCGTGGTGCTGCGCGGGATCGCCGACTCCGCCTTGCGCGCGCGGCTCGGGCCGGCGCTCCAACTGCGCGCGGGCGAGCCGCTCGACCACTTCGCGCTCGACGAGTCGACCGCTGCCGTGCTGGCGCGCCTCCGGCGCCTGGGCCACTTGCGCGCCCGGGCGCGACCGGGCTATCGCGTGGACAGCGCGGCGTTCCGCGCGATAGCCTGGATCGACGTGACGGCCGGGCCGCGCGTGCGGATCGGGGAGGTGCGGGTCGATGCGCGCGGCGTGGATGGCGGCGAGCCACGCGTGCCCCCGGGACGCGTCCGCCGTCTGACGGGTCTCCAGGTCGGCGAGGTCCTCGGATCGCAGCAGCTCAACGACGCACGCAGCGGCCTCGACGCCGCAGGTCTGTTCGATGAGATCCAGATCACCGTCGACAGCCTGCAGCCCGCGGTCGACGGTGATGCCATCGCCGACCTCGACGTGCGTACGCTGGAAGGCAAGCCGCATCAGCTCCGCCTTCGCGCGGGATACGCGACACTCGACTGCTTCCGGCTCCAGCTGCAGGGGAGCCGGTCCGGTGCCTTCCGCCGCCCCGGTCGCCTCGAGCTCACCGCGAACCTCACCAAGCTCGCGGTGGGACATCCGCTCGACTTCGCACCCGGTCTCTGCTCCGATGACGTGCGGGCGGATCCGTACAGCCGCCGGCTGAACTACTACTTCGGCGGCACGTATTCACAGGCCGCGTCAGGCTGGCGCGCGGTGACGCGCTCGGTATCGGTGTATACGGAACGGCGGTCGGAGTATCTGGCCTACCTCAGGACCACGTATCTCGGCCTCTCGGCGGCGATCGCGCGCCGCCTCGGCCGCAAGTGGACCTCGCTGCTCAGCTACGACCTGAGCTACGCCCGCACCGAGGCGGAGCCCGCGGTGCTGTGCGCGACATTCTCGGCGTGCGTGGCTGCCGACCGCGAGCAGTTCACCGAGGCGCTTCCCTTCGGACTGCTCAGCGTGGTGGTCTCCTACGACAATACCGACATCCCGACGGATCCCACACGAGGTCAGTCCCTCCGGGGAGAGGTGCGCGTCGCACCGGAATGGCTCGGCACCGCGACGCGCCAGCAGGTGATCGGCGCCCGCACGACCGCCGCGGCCTATTTCCCGCTGTCACCTCGCACCGTTCTCGCCACGCGCGTGTCTGCGGGAGTCGTGAATACGCTCGCTGATGCGGATTTCATTCCGCAGGGCGAGCGGCTGTTCGCAGGCGGCGCAACCACGGTTCGCGGCTTCAGGCAGAACGAGATCGGCTCGCGCGTCTACATCGCCGACAGCGTCCGCCTGGTCCTGAGCGGCTCCGACACCCTGGTCCAGGCGCTACCTCCCGACAGCACTCGCTGGCGCGCCGTTCCCGCGGGCGGCAATACCGCCATCGTCGCGAACGTCGAGCTGCGAATCCGCCCACCGGTGCTCACGTCTTTCTTCCAGTTCGTGGCGTTCCTCGACGGCGGCATGGTCTGGAATCGCGGCGAGCCGCAGCTCACGGACGAGCCGTTCTTCCTGACTCCCGGCGTGGGCGCGCGCCTGTCCACGCCGATCGGTCCGATCCGGCTCGATGCCGCGTACAACTCCTATGCGCCACCCGCGGGACCTGCCTATCGCGACGCCGCGCTCGGATACGCGACGGCCCCGCTCTACTGCGTGAGCCCCGGGAACACGCTCCCCCTCACCGGATTCAACCAGTTCGACGCCGAAGGGCGCGCCATTCCACCCGTTCAGGCCGCGGGCCCCTGCCCCCCCTCGTTCGGTCCTTCGCGTCCCCGCGGCTTCCTTGACCGGATGACGATCGTGTTCTCCGTGGGACAGGCGTTCTGATGGCGCGCCGAAGATGGACCCGCTGGCTCGCCTGGACCGGCATCGCGCTCGGCGCCATCGCCGGCCTCGCCCTCGGCGTGCTTCTGGTGCTGACCCGCACGAGCTTCGGTCGTGAGCGCGTCAGGCAGATCGTGGCCGAGGTGGCCAATCGCGGTCTCCTGGGATCGCTGCACCTGGGTGCATTGCGTTTCGGACCGGGATGCGCCCTCGCGATCGACTCGGCGGTGCTGCGTGACGCGCGCGATTCGCTCCTCGCCTCCGTGGGGCCAGCGCGAGGCACGTGCCGGCTCGGTGCCCTGCTGCGGCGGCGGCTGGTGATCACGTCGCTCGAGATCGACGACCCCCACGTGGTCCTGCGGCAGGGGGACGATGGCGAATGGAACTGGTCGCGGCTCACGCGTCCCGACGCGTCGCCGCCCGCCGCGCGGGACAGCGCGCAGCGCGGGCCGCCGGCCGTTGTCGTCGACGGCTCGGTACGCATCGGCAATGGCACCGTGGCACTGCGCGTGCCGGGCCAGCCGCGTCGCACCGTCACGTCGCTCGCGATCGATCTGCCTCACGTGCGTACCGGCGCCGGAGACACCGCAGTCGTGGCACGCCTGGACCGCATCGCCCTCGCGCTCGACACGCCGGCCGTGGCGCTGCACCGGGTTGCCGGCCGCATCGCGATCGTCGGGTCGAGCGCCAGGTTCGATCTCCCGACCGTGTCGGTAGGCCGGTCGGGTGCACGCGTGGCCGGCCGCATCGACTGGAGTGGTGCGGGGACTCCGGCGATTGTCGCGCGCGCGGTCGTGGACACGCTGGCGTTAGGCGATCTGCGGCCGCTCTCCGCGCGCGTCCCCGCCGATGGCGGCGGCCGCCTGGAGATCATCGTTCAGTCCCCGGGCGGAGCGTCGCCGACCATGCTGGCCGTTACCGGCCTCGACCTCCGCACCCTGCGCTCTTCGGTGCGGGGGGAGGCGACGATCCGCCTGGGCGGTTCGGAACGACCGGGCGTGCGCGCCGCGACGCTCGATCTTGCGCCCCTGCACACCGAACTGCTGCGCGTGGTCGCCGCCGATGCCCTGCCGGCCGGCTTGCGCGGAGCGCTCGTGGCGCACGTGGTCCTGCGCGGCGGGGACGAGAACCGCCTGCACGTGGACACGCTCGACGCGGGCTTCACGCCGGAGGGCAACGCGCGCGCTCGGAGCCGGGTGCGGGGGTCGGGTGTGGTCGCTCTGGCCGGCGAGGCGCCGGCGGCCGACCTCCGCCTCGAGGTGCGCCCGCTGGCCCTGGCCGCGTTTGCCGGGGCCTTCCCCGCCCTGGCGTCGGTACCGCCGGTGCAGGGCCAGATCGACGTGCAGGGGACGCTGCACGATGCCTCGCTTGCGGCGACACTCCGCTCCGCGGCCGGCTCCGCGGTGATCGACGGTCGGTATCGCCAGACGCCATCCGGCATCATCGCCCAGGGGCGGGTGCAGGCGCGCAACCTGGACGTGGCCGCCGCTGACCCGCGCGCCGCGGCGACGCGCGCGCCCCTTCCGCCTTCGCGGCTCAGCGGCGACATCGACGTGGACCTGCGCCTGGCGCCGTCGTCTCCACCGCGCGGCACCGCCGAAGTGACACGCCTCACGGGAACCGTTGGTTCGCTCACGCTCGAGCCGTCCGGCGTGCGTCTCACGCTCACCGACTCGCGCGTGGTCGCGGAAAGCCTGCACCTCGTGACCTCGGCCGGTACGGCTCGCGCGCACGGCGCGCTCGGATTGCGCCCGCACATCCGCGACACGTTGCACGTGGAGGCTACGGCTTCGCTGGCGGAGCTGGCGCGCGCGCTCCGCCCGGACAGCGGTCGCGACTCCACACCATCGCGCACCGCGGAGCATCCCGGGCAACGCGGCGGCGAGGGACCGTCGGGCGCGCTGACCGCTCGCGCCCGCGTGATCGGATCGCTCGATTCGCTCGAGATCGATGGGGAGGCGGAGGGAACGGCGATCGTGGCGCCGGCCATCCGGGCCTCCCGGGCTCACGTGGCCGCGGCGATCCAGGGTCTGCCCCGGACACCGCGGGGTCGCGTCGCGCTTCGTCTCGACTCTGTGTCGGCGGCGGGCCGCGGCTTCTCCAGCGTCACGGCCGATGCCCGGAGCGCGCGCGCCGGCCACTGGCGGGTGGCGTTAGGCACGGGTGCCGACGATCGGCCGGGCGGAGCCGCTCTCGGCGCCGTGGCGCGTCGCGGGGATACCGTCGCCGTCGCCCTCGACTCCCTGGCGCTGCACGTGCCCGGAACCTCGCTCCGGCTCACGCGACCCACAAGCGTGTTGCGCGCGCCCGATGGCAGCATCGTGCTCGACTCGGTCGAGCTGCGCGGCGAGCGCGGCACGCTGTTCCAGCTCGCGGGCGTCATCCGCGACACCGGCGCCATCGCCGCGACGCTGCGCCTCCGCGATGCCCCTGTGCCGCTCGCGGGCCCCGGCGGGCCCGGCGACACGATCCGCGCGGTCGGACAGGCCGTGGTCGATATCGCAGGCACCGCGCGCGTCCCACGCGCCACGATGCACCTGCGGCTCCGCGTGGCCGAGGGAGACTCCCTCGGCATCGACAGTGTCGTCGCCGATGCGTCACACGCCGACGGCCGGACGCAGCTCACCGCAGGAGTGCATGGCAGCGCGCGCGCGCTCCTCACGGCGCGCGTGGCGGTGCCCTTCGATCTGTCACTGACCCCCTTCCGCGCCACGATTCCCGACGAGCCCATCAGCGGCGACATCTCGATCGACAGTATCGCGTTGGCCGAGCTCACGCGGTATGTCCCGGGCGTGCAGGCCACGGACGGCGTCCTGCGCACGCATCTCACGGTCTCCGGAACGGCACGGAAGCCGCGCGCCGTCGGCGACGTGGCCGTGCTTGGCGCCACCGCCGCCGTCAGTGCGCTTGGCCTCGAGCTCCGGGGTGCGAACCTGGCCGTCGACCTCACCGAAGACCGCCTCCGCATTCGTGAGGCCTCCGTGCGCGCGGGGCGCGATCCCGAGGGCCGGGCGGAGCTGTCGGGCGAGGTAGGACTCGGGGACAACGCGACCATGGATCTCCGCATACGCGCCGCGACGATGCCGGTCATTCGCAGACCCGAGACCGCCGAGCTCGACTTGTCCGCCGATCTCCGTCTCGCGGGCCCGAACCGCAGGCCCGTCCTGTCGGGCCGCATCACCGTGGAACGCGGGACGATCCGCCTGCCCGACATGGGCCGCGCCGGCGTGGTCGGCGTCGACGACACGGCGTTCGTGCGGCTCCTCGACAGCCTCGCGAACAAGCCGGCAACGCGAACGCAGCCCTCGCTGCTCCAGCGCCTCGAGATCGGAGACGTCACGGTGACGATGGGGCCGAGCGTCTGGCTGCGCTCCGCGGAGGCGGACGTACAGCTGGGGGGCTCGATCGACCTCGAGCGCGCCACCCCTCAGGCGGGCACGCCGGGACTGCCGGTGGTGCTGCGCGGGATGCTCGAGACGAGGCGGGGTACCTACCGGCTCAACGTCGGCGCCATCACGCGCTCCTTCCAGCTCGAGGAGGGGTCGGTGCAGTTCACCGGCGAAGCAGACATGAATCCGCGCCTCGATATCAACGCGACGTACGGACGCGAGGGGATCGACGAGTTCCGAAGCACGACGGGCACGCTGCGCGTGCGCGCGCACGTCGGCGGCACGCTCGAACGCCCTGTGCTCACGCTTTCGGGGAGCGACTCGGCGCTGAGCCAGGCGGAGCTCATGAGCTACCTCGTGACGGGCCAGGCCCACTTCGCCGCGGGCGACGTGGACGAAGGCGTCGTGACGAGTGAGCTGGTCGCGAGCGCCACGGGAGCGGTCGCGCAGCGCCTGGCGGGCGGATTCTTCGACGTGGTCGACGTCACAGCGGGGGCGACCAGCGCGAGCGGCGACGATGCGCAAGCGTCCTCGGCGGCCGACGCCTTTGCCGCGAGCCGCCTGGGGCTCGGCAAGCAACTCTCCAACCGCGTCTTCGTGAAGCTCGATGCCGGCCTGTGTGCGCTCACGGGGAGCGGTGCGTCGACCGACCTCGCGCAGACGATGGGCGTGTCGCTGGACTATCGCTTCCGTGCCGGTCTCCTCGGCTCCCTGAGCTCGGCCCCGTCGACGAACGGCGCCGCCTGCGCGAATCAGGCCGCCGGGCGCACCACGGCGCTCGCGCCGCGCCAATGGGGCCTCGACATCGACCGGCTCTGGCGCTTCTGAACCGCAGGGGCCGGACCCGACCGTGTCCGGTGTCATCCGCCGCGCAATGGCCCCAACAGGTGATGGGCCGCCGGCGGGTACGGTTTTCATGCTACGCCAAGGAGCAGCAGTATCCGTATCGAGGACGGTGTCGTGCGCCGCGCCGTCGATGTCGATGGAGCGTAGCCATGGCCACCCCGCAACCTCTCGTTCTCGTGGTCGACGACGACGAGTCGATCCGCCAGTCGCTCGTGTGGCTCCTGACATCGGTCGGGTACGCCGTGGAGACCCACGCCTCGGGCGTGGAGCTGTTGGCACGAAGTGGCACGGACAAGGCAGTCTGCCTGCTGCTGGATGTGCGCTTGCCCGACATGACGGGCCTGGCAGTGCGGGACGAGCTGGCCCGGCGCGGCCTCGACGTGGCCACCGTGTTCATCACCGGCTACGACGACGTGGCCACGGGCGTGCGCGCCATCAAGGGCGGGGCCGAAGACTTCCTGCTCAAGCCGTTCGACGACGCGGACGTGCTGGATGCGGTGGGGCGCGCGATCCGGCGCGCGATCGTGGCCGACCTCGAGCAGCGCCAGTTCGCCGAGATCGCCGAGCGCTACAACGCGCTCACGCCACGGCAGCACGAGGTCTGTGACCGGGTCGTGGCCGGTCGGCTCAACAAGCAGATCGCCGCCGAGCTTGGCATGTGCGAGCAGACCGTCAAGGTCCACCGCTCGCGCGTGATGCACAAGATGCGGGTGCAATCGCTCGCCGACCTCGTTCGCGCGGTGGATCGCTTCCACCGCTTCCACCGCTTCCATCGCCCGGCCCCGCCGTCCGCCTCCCGCGAACCCGCCGATCTGCGGGCGCGCGCCGGTTGAACGAAGGTACAATGGGCGGTCGTCACGGCCGCCCGGTACCCTACCCTGCACGGGTCGCGATCGCGGCGTCGACCGTCCATGCAACCTGCCGCCTAACGTTCAGCGCGACGTCTGCCCGGCGGCCCCGGCCATCCCGATCCGGGACGGTCACCGCGCGTCCCGCGCCGGCGGGAGGAGCGGCACGCACTCATGCCGCGCGCCGCAGCCGTCACGAGACCGCGTGGAAGGGCACACCACGGAGCGGTACGGCCGGTGAAGGAGCGTGTGACTGGCGAGATGAACGCGAAGGGCTCCTCCCCGAGGATGCCCGACCGGTGGGTCGCGATCGTCGACGATGATCCCTCCGTTCGGTCGGCGCTTTCGTGGGTTCTCCGCTCGGCCGGCATCCCCGTCACGTCCTTCGAGTCCGCCGACGAGTACCTCGCCGCCGCGGCCGAGCATCAGCCGATGTGCCTGGTGCTCGACGTCCACCTGCGCGGCATGTCGGGATTCGAGCTGCACGACCGGCTCCAGGCGTCGGGCTCGCGCGTGGGCGTGGTGTTCATCACCGCGCACGACGAGGTCACCACGGAGGAGCTCGAGCGCCGGGCCGGTCCCCAGGGCTACCTGCGGAAACCGTTCGATGGCGATCAGCTGCTCGCGATCGTCAGGCGCATCGCGCAGATGCCCGCGCCGGGATAGCTCCCGCGGGCGCACGAGGCCGCTCCCCCTGCTCCAAGGTCCAATGCCTTCGAGCGGACAGCCTGCTGCATCGTCGGGAGACACCGCGTCGTCGCCACCACCACCAGGGACCCGGCGCCGATGTCCCTCGCGAGGTCCACGCATGAGCCACGCTCCGGCGCTCCCCGCTTCCGATCCTCTCGCGCCCGCGGCCCCGGGACGTTCGCCGGCTCCGGACATGGAATGGATTCCGGGCGGGACCTTCCGGATGGGTTCCGATCGTCATTACGCGGAGGAAGCGCCGGCGCACCGTGTCACGGTCGACGGATTCTGGATGGACCGCTTCCCCGTCACGAACGAGCAGTTCCGCCGCTTCGTCGCGGAGACAGGGCACGTCACGTTCGCCGAGGTAGCACCCGACCCGCGCGATTACCCCAACGCGCTCCCGGAGATGCTGTTCGCCGGCTCCCTCGTCTTCACGAAGCCGCTGGTGCGCGTCGATCTCCGCGACTCCCGGCAGTGGTGGTCGTACCTGCGGGGCGCCCAGTGGCGGCATCCGCGCGGCCCATCGAGCTCTCTCGCCGGCCTCGATAGGCACCCCGTCGTTCACGTGGCGTTCCGCGACGCGGAAGCCTACGCCGCGTGGGCCGGAAAGGCCCTGCCCACCGAGGCCGAGTGGGAGTTCGCCGCGCGCGGAGGGCTCGACGGTGCCGAGTACGCCTGGGGAGACGAGCTCGCGCCGGACGGTGGCCACCGCGCGAACACCTGGCAGGGCGACTTCCCCTGGCAGAACCAGCAGCTCGATGGCTACGAGTTTACGTCGCCGGTGGACGCGTTCCCCGCGAACACGTACGGCGTGCACGACATGATCGGGAACGTCTGGGAGTGGACCACCGACTGGTATCGTCCGCGGCATCCCGAGGAGAAGGTGAAGGCGTGCTGCATTCCGCGGAATCCGCGCGGGGGATCCGAGCGCAACAGCCACGATCCGCGCGATCCGCACCTGCGCATTCCCCGGAAGGTGCTGAAAGGGGGATCGCATCTCTGCGCGCCGAACTACTGCCGGCGGTACCGTCCCGCCGCGCGGTTTCCCGAACCCATCGACACTTCCGCCTCGCACGTCGGCTTCCGCTGCATCGTCCGCCCCGCGCGGACCTGATCGGACGGGTGGCGCAGCATGATGGAAGGGCTCGAGGCGGTGGAATCCCTGATTGCACCGTTCGCGCAGTTGCTGCGGCTTGCCGCCGAAGCCGTGGCCATCGCCTGGGTCGCCATCGGCCTCGTCCTGGCGCTCGTCTCGCTCATCGCCGTGCACCTCCGGGGACAGACGGCGTCCTTCCGGACCATCCGCCTCACGTTCAGCCGATATCTCTCCCTCGCGCTGGAGTTCCAGCTCGCCGCGGACATCCTCTCGACCGCGATCGCACCGACCTTCGATGAGCTCGGCAAGCTGGCGATCACGGCCGTGATCCGCACCGGCCTGAATTACTTTCTCACGAAGGAGATCCGCGAGTTCGCCGCGGATCCGGATGACGAAATGCGTCTGACGCCTCACGCCACCGTGGCGCGCCCGTCTGATGCGCGAGTCGCTCCCTCCTGAGGCCCGTCGCGTGCCTGCCCCCACGTCGCCGCCTCGGGTGACACCCTCAGGGACCGCGCACGAACCAGACGTCGCCGCCCCGCGCGCGATCGAAGTCCCTCGCGCCGCCCAGCTGCTGCGACGCGCGGGCATGGTCGCCGTGTACTACGTCGTCGCCCTTCGCTTCACCGACGAGTTCGTGTCGAGCGCGATGTTTCCGCGTGTCTTTCCCACGTCCGGCGCGATTCTCCTCGCCGCCCTGCTCGTCACGCCGCCCCTGCAATGGTGGACCATCCTGGGCGCAGCGCTCGTCGCGCACTGGACCGCGCTGGCCGCGAGGGGCGGGCTCACGGCGGCGATTCTGGTCTCGTTCACGGTGACCGCGACGTGCGCCGCTGCCTCTGCACTTCTGCTGCGACGCCAGAGCGATCGCGCGCCGACGCTCGACCGCGTGCGCGCGGCCGCGCCGTTCCTCATCGTCGTCGTTGGCGTCCCCCTCGTCTGCGTGCTGGGCTCGGGGCTGTGGCTCGGCGACCGGCTGTCCTGGCTCGTCGATCCGGGCTTCCTGCGGTCCGCGGGCTGGGTACAGTGGCTCGTCGCGTCCCTCGGCACTTCGCTGGCGTATCTCACCGTTGTGCCGCTCGCGCTCGCGGCCTACGAGTTCGTCAACAACGCGCGCATCGGTGCCGATGACACGGAGGCGCCACGACCACGGCTGAGCCGCGCCGCTCTCCTCGGCGCCGCCATTGCGGTGGCGACCTTCGTGGCGTTCGCGATCCCATCCCCGGGGATGCCCGGACTGCTCGCGGTGGCGCTTTCGCTGCCGCTCTTGCTCATTGCCGCGGTGCTGTTTCACCTCACGGGGGCGGCGTGGGCCCTCCTCATCGTGACGCTGCTGATCCTGAGGCACGTGGCCGGTGACAGCGGACCCACGGCGGGCACCGGACCCGACGTCGTCGTGCTTCCGGTGCAGGTCGTCCTGCTCGCGCTCGGCGCTCCGCTGCTCCTGCTGGGCGCATCGACCGAGGAGCGGCAGCGGGCGAATCACCGCCTCCTCAAGAGCGACGAACGCAATCTGCTCGCGGCGCGCGGTGCCCACGCGTTCGTCGTCAGCTACGATCCCGGTACCGGGCTCGTCGAGCCGGACCCGGTACTCGGCGCACTGCTCGGGGTGACACCGCGGGAGCTGGAGCACCCCGACTGGTGGTGGCGCCATGTGCATCCGGACGACGTGCCCGCGCTGCGCGGTCACTGGGCCGCGCGCCCCGCCGATGCGGCAGCCGCCCGCGTGCCGCTCGACTTCCGGATGATCGCCAGCGGCGGACGCGTCCTCTGGTTTCGCAATCACTCCGTGGTGCGCCGGCTCGGGGAGTTCCAGTCGCAGCTGCTCGTGACGCTGGCCGACGTCACCGAGCTGCGCGCCGCCGAGTCCATCGCCGAGCAGCGCAATCGCGAGCTGGCGCACGTCTCGCGTACGGCGACCGTGGGTGAGCTGGCCGCCGCCATGGCACACGAGATCCGTCAGCCGCTCACGGCCATCCTCGTGAACGCACAGACCGCGACCCGGCTGCTCGACGGCCGGCCCGACGACCAGGAGGCCGTGCGGGAGATCCTGCGGCACATCGCCGCCGACGGCCGGCGGGCAGGCGACGTGATCCAGCGCATGCGCGCCTTCGCGCGCAAGGGCGAGGTCGAGCGGGAACCCGTCGACCTCAACGCCGCCATCCGCACGGCCGTGCAATTCGTCGGACACGACACGATCCGGCGCCGCGTGGACGTCCAGCTCGCGCTCGCACCAGAGCCGTTGGTCGTGATCGGGGACCGCATGCAGGTGCAGCAGGTGATGCTCAACCTGGTCCTCAATGCGCTCGAGGCCATCGCCGAGGGGGACCCGGCGGCCGAGCGCGTGATCACGATCTCGAGCGCACGCTCCGCGCCGTACGGCGCCACGGTCACGATCCTCGATACCGGTCCCGGGATCCCCGAGGACCGCCGGGAAGCGATCTTCGCGCCCTTCGTGACCTCGAAGCCCCGGGGATTGGGCATGGGACTGGCCATCAGCCGCACCATCGTCGAGGCACACGGCGGCATGATCTGGTGCGAGACCAACCCCTCGGGTCGGGGCGCCGCGTTCGTGATCGCGCTTCCGCTGGCCGCCTGAACCACCGCGCGGCGGCCGTCAGTCCGTGGTGCTCCGGGGCAGCTCGTCCCCGGGCAACGCCTCCCCGGTTGGCAACCGTACATGGAACGTCGCGCCGCGGTAGGCGTTGTTGCTGGCCCACATGCGACCGCCGTGCGCGTCCACGATCGAACGACAGATCGCGAGCCCGAGACCGAGTCCGTGTTCCTTCGACGTCACGAAGGGCTCGAAGACGGAATCGAGCGCATCGCTGACGATCCCGGTGCCGTGGTCCGTGACGGCGACGTGCACACCGTCGCTCTCGCCCTCCGTCGTGATCGTCAGGCGGCGCTCCCCGGGAGGAACGTCGGCCATCGCGTCGCAGGCGTTCACGATCAGATTCAGCAGCACCTGCTGCAGTTGCACGCGATCGCCCGCCACGGGCGGCAGCGCCTCTGACAGGTGGGTCGTGACCGAGACCGCACGATGGATGAGATCACTCCGCGCGAGCGCGAGCACCTCGCCCACCAGCTCATTGGCCACGACGGGTTGCAGTTCCACCTCGCCGCGCCGGATGAGCGCCCGAACCCGCCGCATCACATCGCTCGCCCTGCGGTCGTCCGCCACGATGTCATCGAGGATCGATCGGAGCTCGGTCAGGTCCATGCCCTGGCCGTCGAGCATGCGGCAGGCTGCGCGCGCGTTCGCCAGGATCGCCGCCAGCGGCTGGTTCAGCTCGTGCGCCAGCGCGCCGGACAGCTCACCCACCAGCGCCACGCGGCCCAGGTGCGCGAGCTGCCGCCGTTGCAGCGCCACCTCCTGTTCCGCACGACGCCGCTCGGTGATGTCGCGGATCATCTCGATCGTGCAGGGCGCCCCGCCCACCTCGATCAGCTCGGCAGCCAGCACGCCCTGGAGCTGCCCCCCGTGCTTGTCGCAGAGATCCACCTCCATGTCCCGCACGTAGCCGCGCGTCGTCATCAGCTGCATGACGCTCGCGCGCTCCTGCCGGTTCGCGAAGATCCCGAGCTCATTGATCGTCCGGCCGACCGCTTCGAACCGCGAGTGGCCGAACAGCTCCTCCCAGCGCTCGTTGATCTCGATCACGCGGGAATCGGGGTGGCCGGTGATCGCGATGGCGTCGGGCATGGCCCGGAACGCCTTCGCGAACTTCTCCTCCGACGCGCGGAGCGCCTGTTCGGCTCGCACGCGCACGTTGATCTCCGCACGCAGGGTGGCGTTGGCAAACGACAGCTCGGTCGTCCGGAGCGCGACGCGATGCTCGAGCTGTTCCCCGAGGGTGCGCAGCTTCGCTTCCGACTCCCGCAGCGCCTGCTCCACCCTTTTGTGGTCGTCGATGTCGGTCGCCGTACCGTACCAGCGCACGATCTGCCCCGAATCGTCACGCACGGGCAGCGCGCGGACGAGGTGCCACCGGTAGGTCCCGGTGCGCGCGGACCAGACGCGGCCCTCGGACTCGTGCGGGCGGCCCGCCTCCACGTTCGCGAGCCAGCGCTCGAGGCAGGCGTCCCGGTCGCTCGGGTGCTGCATGGCCAGCCACTGCGTATCCGGGACGGTGTCGCTTTCCGTGCCGGTGAGCTCGTACCAGCGCCCGTTGAAGTAGTCGATCCGGCCGTCGGCGTGCGCCGAGAAGACGACCTGGGGCATCGTGTCGGCGAGCTTGCGGAGGCGGGCCTCGCTCTCGCGCAGCATCGTCTCGTCGCGCAGAGCGGCCTCGGCCCGCTTGCGCTCCGTGATGTCGGCATTCACGCCGAGCATGCGCGCCGGCCGGCCCTGGCCGTCGTGCACCACCACGCCCTTGCCGAGCACCCATCGGATGCTGCCGTCCGGCAGGGCCAGCCGGTACTCGACCTCATAGGGCGCACCGCGCTCGATGGCCGACAGCATCGCCTGCCGTACGGCCGCGCGATCCTCGGGCTTCACCGCATCGAAGAAGTCGCGCTGCTCCCCTTCGAGCCGCGCGGCCTCTCCGGCATCGCCCGTCCACGCGCGTCCGCCCGCGAGGTTCCAGTCCCATGTACCGATCTGCGCGGCGCTCAGCGCGAGATTGAGCCGCGCCTCGTTCCGGCGCGCCTCGTCCTCCGCGCGGGTGCGTTCCCGGATGACCGCCGCCAACGCGAGCAGCGGAATGTGGGTCACGATGAGGAACAGCTGGAGCGACAGCACGTTCGCCTGCACCGACTGGCCCACGAAGGGCCCGTATCCGTGGATGGCTCCCCAGATGGAGGTGATCGCGAAGATGAGCAGCGCCGCGCTGGTCCCGCCGGGTCCGAAGCGCACAGCGGACCAGAGCAGGAACGGCATCGGGGTGATCAGCACGGGGGTGGCGCGCATGCCACTCAAGGGGCTCGCGAAGACCGTGACGCACACCACCAGGAGCCCCGCCAGCAGCAGCGAGAACTCCAGCAGGCGCCGGAGGGGGATGGCGCGGAGCGACGCGATGCCGATGCTCCGCCTCTCCCAGGCGACGATCGCCGGAACCAGGGACAGGATCGCGAGGACGTTGGAGAAGAAGCGGGCCTGCCAGACCTCCCAGTAGCTCCCGGAGCCGAAGTCGTTCCACCGGACGAGCGCGGCGTCGAGAAAGGAGGCGAGAAATGGCGCGCCCACGGCGCCGACGCAGACGAAGACGCCCACCCGGCTCACGCTGTCGAGTCGCAGCGGGCCACCCACCAACCAGCGGATCCCTGCTGCACCGATCAGGGCCTCGCTGCAATTGCTCACGTACCACGAGAGCGTCATGAGCCACGGGACACCGCTCTGGAGCTGCACCAGGAGGTGCACGGGGAGCACCGCCAGGAGCAGGAGGATCCAGGCGCGCGGGGGCGCGAGGAGCAGCGTGCCGAAGAGAATCGCGTTAGGCGGCCAGAGCGTGGAGACCGGCTGCGACTGCGGCGTGAGCGCGAATCCGATCCTGGCGCCGATGTAGTACGCCGCGGCGAGGGCGAGCATGCCGCCGGCGATGCCCCGGAGGCGCGGAACGCTCCAGGCGAGCGGGGGCCGGAGGCTCGAGCTGTACGTCACGGGCGACCGGGCCGTCCGTTCAGGGCGCGGCGTCCCCGAACGCGAGCGGGTCGGCGAGCGGCCCGGCCGTCCCGGCGTAGGGCGCGCGCGGCGCGCCAGGCGCTTCGCCCCGGGCCTCGTCCGGATGAGCCCGTTTGAACTGCTCCACGATGCGAACGAGCTCCGCCAGGGACGCCGCCTTCATCTTGGC
The DNA here is from genome assembly GCA_035454665.1 of Gemmatimonadaceae bacterium. Taxonomy (GTDB): domain Bacteria; phylum Gemmatimonadota; class Gemmatimonadetes; order Gemmatimonadales; family Gemmatimonadaceae; genus DATIGO01. Next base: position 29,165 of record DATIGO010000182.1, read on the forward strand.
CATGACGCGCGCCCGGTGGACCTTCACCGTCTTCTCGCTGGTGCCGAGCGCCGCCGCGATCTGCTTGTTCAGCTTGCCCGCCACGACGAGGTCGCAGACCTCGCGCTCGCGGGGCGTGAGCCGGGCCGCCCGCGCGTCGAGCTCCTCCGCCTCCCGCTGCGACGCGCGGTGATCGGCGTCCCGGACGAGGGCGCGGGCCACGGCCTCGAGGAGCTCCTCGTCGGTGAACGGCTTCAGGAGGTAGTCGACCGCGCCGGACTTCATCGCCTTGACGCCGGTCTGCACGTCCCCGTGGCCCGTCATGAACACGATGGCCCTGTCGTCGCCGGACTCCTGGAGCGCCTGCTGGAGCTCGAGCCCGTTCAGTTCCGGCATCCGGACATCCACGAGGAGGCAGCCGGGGCCGGGGGCCGGCGGTTCCATCAGGAGCTCGCGGGCGGACGCGAACATCCGCACCGTGTAGCCGCTGGCGGCCAGGAGCCGTGCCAGGGCACGTCTGACCGAATCGTCATCATCGACGACGCTGATCGTAGGAATGACTTCGTGCATTGCTGCCCGCTCACACGCGATCGGTGACTGTTCCGTGCGTGCTGACCTTCAGGGCCAGCCTCGCGCTCTGCCACGACGGGAACGTGTGCTTCACCACGGGATCACACGGCCGCTCCCGGTAATTACGAGGATCCCGCTGCACCTGTTGGCGACGCCCGCAGTCTACTTTGGTCGATACGGGCAAGGCCAGACCCCGCACCGGGCTGAAGGGCGGCGTGTCGCCGCACGGCGTGGGTGCGCTGTGGTGGCGGAGACCGGTGCCGCCGCGTGCCTGACGCCGCCCCACGGACCAGCGCGGCTCGAGCGTTGTTAGGTAGCACGCCCGGCGCGTTCGGCCCGCTGGTGCACGGGGCGCCCGGCCGCCACAGAGTCCCCACACCCCGGCCCGCGTCAGGCATCGGAGGACGAAACGCCCCGATCCCCTGACAGACTGAGGCGCCCGGCCCCGCGATCTTCACCACGCCCCCCGACCGAGCGCTGCCAGCGTCGTCGTTCCGTGTCCCGGAGGCTATCACCATGCCCCGCCGATCATTCCGCGCCCGCCTAACGGCCTGCGTGGCCCTTGCCGTCGCCACCGTCGGACCCGCCTGCTCCGACTCCACGGGCCCCGGCGCACCGGCTGGTCCGCAGTTCGGATCCTCCCTCTCGCTCGCCGAGTTCCAGGCGCAACTCACCGGCGCGCCGCGACTCGAGATCAAGCTTCTCCCCGGCGGCCTCGTCGCGAGAGAGGTGGACGTGGAGCCGAACGACGCGGAAGAGCGCATCGCGAGTCGCGTCACGGCGATCGACGTGTCGGCGCGGACCATGACGCTAGAGCTGGGCGGCCTCGTCGTGTCCTACGTCGCCACCACGCGCTTCCGCACCCCCGCCAGCAGCAGCGTGAGCCGAACCACCTGGGAGACGGCCGTGGCCACCGCGCTGAGTGGCGGAGCCCACCCGCCCGTCGAGGCGCGCCGAAACCCCGGCGCCGTACCCCAGGCGCCCGACGACGCGTCTTTCATCGCCGCGGACCTGCGCCTCGGGGAGGACGTGCAGGAACCCGGGATCGAGATGTACGTGGGCGCCGCGAACTACGAGGAAGTCGCAAATCCGCCACCGCTCGCGGTGCTCCGCGTGCTCGACCTGCCGATTCAGATCACCGCCGCGACGCGACTGATCGCCGTCGTCCCGCCAGGGGGAGCACCCGCGGGCAACGTGGAGTTCGAAGCGAGAATCGCGAGCGTCGATGCATCCGCCGGCACGATGACCCTCGTCGGCGGCACCGTCATTCAGGCCGCCGGTGCCACGTTCGATCCTACCGGTGACCTCGTCACACTGGCGAGCGTCGCGGCCGCGGTGAGCGCGGGAAAGGTCGTCCGCGTGGAAGGTCGTGGCGTGGTGCAGAGCGCCGGCCCGCCCGCGACGATCACGGCCACGGAGCTCCGCGTGGAGGTCGACGGCTGACCGATCACGTCCCGACGCCGGCGTGGCTTCGCGGCCACGCCGGCCACCGG
>DATIGO010000183.1:0-2401 GCA_035454665.1 Gemmatimonadaceae bacterium
AGGGGGGCGCGCTGGACCGGCGCAGGGCGAGCGATCTCGAGCAGGAAACGTCGCCGCTTCCCGGGTGCCGCGCTGGCCGGGCGCTCGAAGAGGAGCGCCTCCGTGGTGCGGACGCTGGCGTCGGCGTGGAAGCGGCGCACCATCGAGTCGCCGTGGAGCAGATTGTTGATGGCGACCAGGATCATCCCCTGGTGGTGCGCCATGAACGAGCGGACGATGGCGTGGGTCGTCCCGGCGTCCAGACGTGCCGCCGTGAAGTCCACGGCCTCGTAGAGCCCGTAGCGCCCGATGAGTCCCAGGTCGTCCAGGCGGTCGAGGTTCGTCATCACCGCCTGCGGCGCGAACGGCAACGCGAGCAGGGACGCATAGGGCGCGACGACGTCGTCGTCGCCGAGTCCGCGCTTGAACCCCAGGGCGGGGACGCCGAACGCGCGGTACTGGTAATTGCGGTGAGCGTCGAACCGATAGTAGCCCGACTCCGACACGCCCCATGGCGCGTGGCGCCGCCGGGCGTACGCGATCTGCGTCTCGACAGCGGTCGCGCACGCCCGGCCCATCAGGCTGTCCGGCGCCTCGTGCAGGAGCAGCGTCGGCATGAGGTACTCGAACATCGTCCCGCTCCAGGACAGGAGGGTGGTGGCGCCGTCCACGCGCGCGAGCGGGCGCCCCAGCTGGAGCCAGTGCTCTTCCGGGACGTCGCCTTTCGCGATGGCGACGAAGCTCGCGAGCCGCGCCTCGGAGGCGAGAAGGTCGTAGTGGTGGGGGTCGCGACGGTCCGCCGTGACGTCGTGGCCGATGTAGAAGAGGCGTCGTCCCTCGTCGTAGAGGAAGGCGAAGTCCATCGCCTCGACCAGCGCGGTGGCACGCGCCACCAGCGCGTCCAGCGTGGAGAGCGTGGTGTGCCCGGTGTCCTCCGCGCGCGCGATGGCCTCCTGGAGGCGCTGGGCCCAGGCGCGGGTCTCGGACAGGCCACCCACATCACCGGGGAGCCCGTCGAGCTGCTTTGTGAATTGCGAGAGAGCGGCACTCACCGTCTCGCACGCCGAGGGCAACTCGCTCAGCGTGGGATCGGCGGGCAGGCCGCGCTCGAAGGCGGCCCATGCCTCCGCGAGCTGCTCGCGGACATCTTCACCCGCGACGATGGGTGGCCTCCCGTCGGGAGCCTCCCACGGCAGACAGAGCTCGATGTCGTGCCACATGGCCTCGAGGTGCTGGGGCACCTCGGCGGACCAGACGCGAAGCTCGGCGAGCAGGTCCGCGTCGAGGCTCTCGCCGCCCTCGGCAATCACCGCGAGGAAGGCCTGATCGAGCTCGGTGCCCCCGCGCTCGAGGAGATGCGCGATGCCGGTCCCCCAGGTCCGCCGCTGGGCCTTCAGCGCGATGGCCTCTGCCCGCATCTTCTCGACGCACGTGCGAAGGGCGCTGAACCTGGGCCCGGCGTGTCGCGGCGCGCGGCGCTCGATGACCCCGAGCAGGACGTCGAGGGTGTCGACCAGCCCCTCCCAGCGGGCGGGCCCGATCACGGGGGCGTCGACGAGCTCCCGGCATCCCTGCTTCATGGCCACGAGACAGGCGGCGAGATTTCCGCTGTCGACCGTGGAGACGTAACGGGGGGACAGCGGCGCGAGGTCCCGCGTGTCGTACCAGTTGTAGAAGTGGCCGCGGTGACGCTCCATCCGCTCGAGCGTCTCGACGGTGTTCCGCAGGCGCAGGACGACGGACAGCAGGCCCGCATGGCCGAGATCGTGACCGGACAGCGTGGCCAGCTGCAGGATCCCGATGTTGGTCGGCGAGGTCCGCCTCGCGACCTCCCCTCGGGGCTCTTCCTGGAAGTGATCCGGCGGAAGCCATTGGTCGTCCGGCCCGACGAACGTGTCGAAGAAGAGCCAGGTACGGCGCGCGAGCAGCCGGAGGCGGCGCGTATCGCCCTCGGTTAATGCCGGCACGCGTCGAGGACGTGGCCGGCTGACGACGGCAGCGATCTCGGGTGCGAGGAGCCAGAGGGCTGCGAGCGGAAGAGCGGCCGGGAGGGCTGCCGACCGAGCCAGTGCGAGCAGCACCGTGGTGCCGAGCGCCGCCGCCGGGGCCGCGGCCATCTCGCGCCAGAGCGACAGGCGCGATCCGGTATGCGCCAGGGCCCGGCTCGTCCGCGCCGCCGACGTCCACTCGAGCCGGCGACGGCCCGTGCGGAGACGGACGAGCGTGCGCACGATGGCGTCGCCCAGAACGATCGCGCGGTGGGGCAGGAACGCAACGTGCAGGAGCCAGAGCGCCAGCGCGGGTCCGAGTCGGAGCGTGACCCCGCGGACCACGGGCGGCAGGGCCGCGAGCCGGTTCGCCGATAGCAACCCCCCCATCGCCTCGGTGAGCAGGGGGGCCGCCAGCACGAGGCCGGCGATCA
>DATIGO010000184.1:0-2958 GCA_035454665.1 Gemmatimonadaceae bacterium
AGGGGCCGTTTCGCGTCACCCTGGCCTTCGACGGGGCCCAGGCGCTGGAAGCGCTCGAGCGGGACCGCGACGTGCGTCTCGTCCTCCTGGACCTCATGATGCCGAACGTCTCGGGGCTCGACGTCCTCGAGCGCATCCGCTCGACGCCCAGGTGGCGCGATCTCCCCTGTGTCATTCTGACCGCCGCCGGACAGGACGCCCAGCGCGAGCGGGCCATGTCGCTCGGGGCCACCGACTTCATGACCAAGCCGTTCAGCCCGAAGCGGCTGATGCAGCGCACCGCGGAACTCACGGGAGTGTCGATCGAACCGCCCGAGGTCGAGCGCCCGTGACGGTGTGGGCGGTCATTCTCGCCGGAGGCGTGGGATCCCGCTTCTGGCCGGTCAGCACCGCAACCCGACCCAAACAACTCCTCCCGCTCGTCACCGCGCAGCCGCTCCTCGCGGACACCCTGGCGCGCATGGCCCCGCTGGCCGACGCGGCGCACACACTGATTCTCACGAATGCCAGCCTCGTCGCCGCCGTTCGGCACGTTGCGCCGGCCGTACGCGCCGGGAACGTGATCGCGGAGCCGCGTCCGGCCGGCACCGCCGCGGCGCTCGCGTGGGCCGCCTCCCGCATTGCGCGCGACGACGGTCCCGACGCCGTCATGATGAGCGTGCACGCCGATTGGGCCGTGGGGGACGCCGACCGCTTTCGCGCGACGCTGACCGATGCCGCACGCCTGGCAGCGGCGCACGAGGCTCTGGTGACCGTCGGGATCGTGCCAAGCCGTGCGGACCCGGGCTTCGGGTACATCAGGCCGGGGGTGCCTGTCCCGGTCCCGGCGGGTCGTGCGCGCGACGATGACTGGGGCACCGCGCCGGCGCGGCGCGTGGCGGAGTTTGTCGAGAAACCCGATCGTGATCGAGCCGCGGCGATGGTGCGCGAGGGGTGCCTCTGGAACTCGGGAATCTTCGTCTGGCGGGTGGGCGATTTTCTCGCCGAGGTGATGGAGCATTGCCCCGAGGTCGCCCCTGCCCTGGCGGCGCATCCCGATGACGCCGCGGCCTTCTTCCAGGCGGTCCGCCCCGTCTCGGTCGACGTCGGAGTGATGGAGCGCAGCGACCGCGTGCTGGTGATTCCGGGAGATTTCGGCTGGGACGACGTGGGGACGTGGGCCGCCCTGCGCCGCGTGCGGCAGGCGGACGAGCGGCAGAACGCGGTCAACGGTTCGGTCTTTCCCATCGACTCGTCAGGCAACGTGGTGCACGCCGAAGGCCACGAGGTGGTACTGTTCGGCGTGTCGGATCTCGTCGTCGTGACGCACGACAATCTCACGCTCGTGACCACGGTGGACCGGGCCGCCGACCTGAAGCAGCTGCTGGAGGCACTCCCCCCCCGGCTGCGGGACAGGCGGTGACGGGCGCGGCGCTGGTCTTTCTCGACGATGCGCGGGCCCGGGAGTTCGCCCCGTTCGCCCTCACCCGCCCATGCTGCGAGCTGCGCGCGGGAGCGGAACTGATCCGGCGCCGGTGGGAGATCGCGCTCGGACAGGAGACGGCCGGATTCGTGAGCGCGCCGCACCTCGCGGACTTCGAGGAGCCCTGGGGGTGCCTCCCGCTCAGGCGCTCCCTGCCGCGCGGGGCGATCGTGGTGAACTCCCGATGCGCGGTAGCGCTGCGCGCCGCCGACCGCGCCGCCGACCTCTGGCGCTGCGAAGGGCGGGTGGCGGCAGTGCGCCTGTCGGCGCCGGTGGAGCCCGAGCACCTGGCCGATCATCCCTCGCTCGACACGCTGGTGCGGCCCACCGCGCGGGAGTCGACGGTGGCCGGGTGGTGGCTGGACCAGGTCTGGGATCTCGTGCGACATCTCCCCGCCATGCTGGGCGACGACGTGCCGGCGCTCGCCGAGCGCCTCGGGTGCGCCCCGCGCGCCGACGTCACGCGCGTGGGGGCGCACCCGGTGCTCGTGGAGGAGGGGGCCACGGTCGAACCGCTGGTCGTCTTCGACGTCACGGCGGGGCCGGTACTCGTCAGGCGCGGCGCCGCGGTGCAGGCGTTCACGCGTCTGGTCGGCCCCTGCTATGTTGCCGAGGGGACGGCGATCGCGGGGGGACGCGTGGCCACGGCGAGTCTCGGCGAAGCCTGTCGCGTTCACGGCGAGCTGAGCACGTCCATCCTGCTCGGGCACGCCAACAAGTCGCACGACGGCTTTCTCGGGCACTCCGTCCTGGGACGCTGGGTGAACCTCGGAGCCGGGACCACGAACAGCAACCTCAAGAACACCTACGGCAGCGTGGCCCTGTGGACGCCGCGTGGCGTCGAGGACACGGGGCTGCAGTTTCTCGGAGCGTTCGTGGGGGATCACGCGAAGACGGCGATCGGGACGCGCCTGACGACCGGATGCGTGATTGGCGCCGGTGCGAACGTGATCGGCTCCGGCCTGGGGCCGCGCGTCATTCCGCCGTTCGCGTGGAGCGCGGGAGGCAGCGAGGCCTGGGAGCTCGAGCGCTTCCTGGCCACCGCCGAGCGGATGATGCGGCGGCGCAGCGTGACGATGAGCGCGGCCATGCGCCGGCTGCTGTCGGCGGCGTGGCATCAACAGTGGAGCACAGCGGGATGAAGGTGCACGTCCTGGGATCGGGGAGCGGCGGCAACGCCGTGGTGCTGGATAGCGGCCGTGAGCGGGTGCTGGTCGACGCGGGGTTCAGCCCGCGGCGGCTCAAGGAGCGTCTGGAGCGTGTGGGGCTCGCGCCGGAATCGGTGTCGGCGCTCATCGTCACGCACGAACACGGGGATCACATCTCGGGGGCGAGGTTCGCGGCGGCCCGCTGGAACTGGCCCGTATACGCCACGGCGGGGACGCTGCTCGGCGGGCGCTGGCGCCGGGCGACGGTACACGCCGTGGAGCCCCGGCGCGAGCTCGCACTCGAGGACCTCTCCTTCCGGTTCGTTCGCACGCCGCACGACGCACGGG